>CAKZOC010000179.1 GCA_937136025.1 uncultured Bacteroidota bacterium | reverse complement strand
ATTCCCTTCTTTTTCACCGCCAGACTTCCCATTACCGTCTTCACCTTTACCTTCTGCACCACTTTCCTTGCCTTCATCCCCTCCTTCGCCCTTGCCTTCCCCTTTTTCAGACCCGGACGCTCCAGAACCCTCCTCTGATCCCTGTTCTTGTCCGGAGCCGGGCGCGCCCGGCTCTCCTTCAGATCCTTGCTTTTCACCGCCTTCCTGCATCTGTTTGCGCAGTTCTTCCTGGCTCTGTATGATATCCGGCAACTGCACATCTGATCCCTGGCCTTTTCCCTTTCCGGGCATCAGGGAGTCCTGCATATTATCTAACATATCGGCCAAAAATGCAGAAAGTTCATTGGCAGAACTGAAAACGTATTGCTGATATGAGGCCCCGCGAAACCAGTTATTCTCTGCAAAACTCTCCAGCGCCTTGTCCGTGTTATAGTAAACATCCGTGATTTTTGTGTTTACGATCTCTGAAATCTCAGCACGCCTTAAGGACAAAGCAAAAAGGCTGTCGTCCACGTGTTCGAAAAGCTGTCTGAGCTGCTGCTGTTTACGGATGTCCCCGGAGTGTCCGATCGGATCCCCGCCACCCTCCTGAATCCGGTTGAAGAGTAGTTCCTGTTCTACGGAAAAGATAACGAGATTGTCCAGGATCTGTCGAAGCATTTCTGCATCTTCCGCTATGGTTTCTGCGCCCCCTGCTGATGCACCCTGATTCAGGGCTTCGCTGAGCTCCTTGAGTTTCTCAGAGGCCCTGGATTGTTGCTTTCTGGCATTCTGGTCGTTCCTGGGCGCTTCATCCTCCTCCGGCGAAGCATCGTCGACCCCGCCCTCCTGCAGATCTTTCAAAGCCTCTTCCTGATTCTGTGTTGCGGCTTCCTCCGTTTTTTGATCCCGCTCCCAGGGCAAAGGCTTTTGCAGATTTTGGTTGCTTTCTTCCAGCTCTTTCAACTCCTCTTTCACACTGCCAAACTCCTGATTGAGTTCCGCCTGTTTTTCCTCTCGTGTTTCCCGGGCTTCCCCGGATTCAGCCTCCCTTTTTTGGGCTTCCGCCAAATTCGTTAATTTTCTGCTGAGTTGCCTGCTCTTCTCCTGAACATAATACCTTTTGGTAAGTTCTAAGAGTTGTTCCATACTTCGCCGGTTATTCTTTTGCGACTTGGACAACTCTTCCATGCGCGCTTCCAACTCTTCCTTGTCTAACTTGTCCAGGATTTCCCGCATCTCCTCCATCATGGCCGCATTCTTCCGGGCTTCTGCCTCCTGCCGCTCCAACCGTTCCCTGAGCAATTCGCTTTCGGGCTCTGAACGCTTCTCGAGGCCTTCCGACAGCTCCTTGCTGAATTTTTCCATAAGTTTTTCCTGCTGTTCCTGCTTTTCGAAAAACCTTTTGAGCTTTTCCTTCTCATCAAAACTCAATTCCCCGCTCTCTTTCTGATTTTGTAACAATTCCTCCAGTGTCTTTTCCAAATCCCTGCGCTGTTCTGCAGAGCGCTCCATCCCCTTCAACACGTCATTCTGGCGGTCAAGCTGCAGATTCTCAACTTCGTCATCATTAAATAGTCTTAGCCGGAATTCCCTGCTCCTTCTTGTCTTCCCCCCTCTGTTCCCATCGTTATCAGTCACCTCAAAAAATACAGAATAATCCCCGCTCTCCTGTACCTCCAGACCACTGGGAAACGTGTAATAAAATGTGTGATAGGTCGTTTTAGGAAGGGGTATTTCTATTTCCTGCCGGTCCTTTTCTGAGTTTGTTGGAAATGCGACCATTTTCAATCGCTGCAACCCGTGATCATCCGAAACCGTTCCCCCGAAAAAAGCGATGTTCACACGACCTGTATCCTGCTCCATCTCCACCTTAATCCCCGGTGGCTCATCGCGCAGCACATCAATTCTGTAATTCAGTTTGTCAAACTCAGGTACGCCATCATTGGACGCGCTTACGGTATAAGGCAACGGGTTGAAAATCCGCTTGTTAAATCTGGCTTCATTATCCGTAACGGGCCTCTGAAGGACCGTGTCCGGATCTGTGTAGACCACATTATCGGCGTGGATTGTCCTTAACTTCCATTCGATGTGCGTTCCTTCAGGTACCGTGGCATTCCCGCTCGCCTCTGACGTTTTATCCGCAAGGCCGAGATACTTCGGATAGGTGAATCGCATTTCAAAACGGTCAATAACCGGCACAGGCAGCACCTCTAACCTGTAAGGTCTCGAGGTGACCTCTGACGCTTCAAAATAAAAATCTACTGACTGTAAGGGCGGGCGGAAAGTGTATTCAAAAGAATCCCCCGTACGCTCCATGATTATTGCACTTCCCTCCAGGACCAGGCGTACCTGATCGGGTTGTACGTCTCCCGGAGTGCGCACTTTTAATTTAAAAACCTGATCTTCCCTTCCCTTAAGGGTGGGTGTGAGCAGTTCAAACCGGAAAGGAGCCGGGGCCTGATAAGCCATTTCGTAGTTCACTACCCTTTGGTATGAATTCAAAAATTCTATCCCGTGGCCGGTAAGCCAGATAAGTACGGCAACAAACAGCGGGATAACAGCGTATCTGGATAACCGGTAAGCCTCCTTCATTTTAACCGCCCGCTGAAACGGGACACGGGCCAGCGCTTTGGACCGCTGTTCTATGCTCGCCAGAAGAAGTTCCGATTGCACCGGGTTTTCAGAGAGTTCGAGCAGGTTGAACAATTTGTCGCTTACTTCCGGGAAATGCGTCCCAATAAGCCGTGATCCCTCCTTATAGCTCAGGCCTTTCCGCAATCTGAAGAGTTGTGAAAGCGGTCCGAGTATATAGCGAAGAAATAGAAAACCCTCGAGTAAAAGCCCTGTCCATAACAGGACACTCCGGGAACGGGAGTTTAACCAAAGGAAGTACTCCAGGCCTCCAATCGCCAATAAAAGCAACCCTCCAATAAACAGAAATAAAAAAACTCCTTTTAAAAGCTGCCTCTTGTAATACCGGGAAGTAAAGGCTTCCAGTTTCTCCAGGATGAGGTCGTAACTCTCCAATTTTTATATCTTTAATACCAAGATAGCACGACGCCTTGGATTCCGGGCCCAAAAACATGTTAAAGCTAAAATGAATTCGCTGAAATACCTCGCTGCGTTTACCATTCCGCTCTCTGCCTATATAGGAATTGGTCTGGGAGGCTACTGGAGCTTTACCTCCCCGATCTATGCCTTTTTAATCATTCCGATCTTAGAAATCGCCATGGCCCGGGACGCCAAAAACCTCTCAGGGGAATCCAGAGAATCCACCCGTATAAACCCCATCTACGATCTGATGCTTTATGCCAATATTCCTATTGTCTTTACTCTTATCTGGGGTGTTGGCGCAAAGGTTTCAGCCGGTGGTTTAGAGCCCTTTGAGTATTGGGGTATTGCTTTTTCGCTGGGCATCGTTCTGGGCACAAACGGCATCAATGTAGCGCACGAACTGGGTCACAGACAAACTACCCCTGAGCGCTTTCTGGGGAAACTGCTGTTACTCCCCAGCTTTTATATGCACTTTTATATCGAACACAACTACGGACACCACCTGAACGCCGCAACCCCTGAGGATCCCGCTACTGCCCGATACAACCAATCGGTATATTCTTTTTGGTTTACCTCAGTAACCCGGCAGTATAGCAGTGCGTGGCGCATTCAAAAGGAACTTTTAAAAAAGAGCGGGCGTTCTTTTCTTTCGCTTAACAACGATATGCTCTGGTATGCTTTCCTTCAAATAGGGTATCTGCTCCTGCTCTATGTGCTTTTTGGAGAATTTGCTGCCGTTTTTCTTTGGCTCTGCGGGATTATTGGTTTCATATTACTCGAAACCGTCAATTACATCGAACATTATGGGCTGCTACGCCGCAAAATGCCTTCCGGTCGCTACGAGCGCGTTCGGGAAGTGCACTCCTGGAACAGCAATCACGTCATAGGCCGAATCATCTTATACGAACTGACCCGGCACAGTGATCACCATTATAAATCTTCTAAAAAATATCAAATACTCGACTATCACGGAAGCGCCCCGGATATGCCCTTCGGGTATCCCACTTCCATGATTCTGTCCCTGATTCCGCCCCTCTGGTTTCGCATTATGAATCCACGCATTCCCCGGGAAATGAAACCCGTTTAAGTTCCCGTTGCCAATTGAACCCGGGTGTCTATCTTTGCGCCATATTCCACCGCTATGAAAAACAAGGTACGCGTTAGATTTGCCCCCAGTCCTACGGGGCCGCTCCATATTGGAGGGGTTCGCACAGCTCTTTACAACTACTTATTCGCCAGAAAACACGGAGGAGACTTTGTCCTCAGGATAGAAGACACAGACCAAAGCCGTTTTGTGCCCGGGGCCGAACAATATATCGCTGAGGCCCTCGACTGGCTCGGCATACCCCCGGATGAAAGTCCAAAAAAAGACGGAGGTTTTGGGCCCTATCGTCAAAGCGAACGGCAGGGATTATACAAAGAACACATAGATCGGCTTATCGACACCGGATGGGCCTACTACGCCTTTGATTCTGAAGCGGAGCTGACCGCGCTACGTGAGGCACATGAAAAAACCGGAGAAACATTTATCTACAACTGGCAAAACCGGACCCAATTAAACAACTCCCTCTCGTTATCTCCAGAGGAAGTTACCCGCCTGATCCATACAGGAGCGCCCTATGTTATCCGTTTCAAGTGGCCCCTGGACACCGTTGTACAATTTGACGACCTGATCCGGGGCCGGATTCAAATCAACGCCAACACCCTGGACGACAAGGTGCTGTTTAAGAGCGATGGCATGCCAACCTACCACCTGGCCAACATTGTGGATGATCACCTCATGGAAATCACCCATGTGATTCGCGGAGAAGAATGGCTGCCGTCCCTGGCGCTTCACTGCCAACTCTACACGGCTTTCGGTTGGGACGCCCCTGTTTTTGCGCATCTTCCGCTCATTTTAAAGCCCGTTGGCAAAGGAAAGCTTAGCAAACGCGACGGCGAAAAGCTCGGATTTCCCATTTTTCCGCTTCAATGGAAGGACAGTGCCGGCTACCGGGAAGCGGGTTACTTTCCGGAGGCCGTCCTAAACTTTCTCGCCCTCCTGGGGTGGAACCCGGGTACGGAGCAGGAGCTGTTTTCCCTGGAAGACTTAGTGGGTATTTTTGATCTGAGCCGGGTTCAGAAATCCGGAGCCCGTTTTGATCCGGATAAGAACATCTGGTTCAATCACCAGCATCTGCAACTCAAATCTCCGCGGGAACTTGTTCGGCTTTTTCGGCCGGTTCTTTCGGAACAGGGCGTTCCGGCAGAAGACTACTCAGACGCGCACCTGGAATCCGTAGTTTCCCTTATTCGGGAGCGCGCTTCCTTTGTCCATGAATTCTGGGGTCTGGGATCGTACTTTTTTCAGGCGCCCCGGGCATTTGATGAAAAAGCGGTTCGAAAACAATGGAAATCCGGCACACCTGAACTTATATCGGCCCTGGCTGATGTTCTTGAGACGGCGGAATCCTTTACTGCTGAAGCCTCTGAAAATAGTGTCAAGGCCTGGATTGCCGACAATGCGCTCGGGTTTGGTCAGGTCATGCCACCACTCAGGCTTTCGATTGTAGGTGCCCTGAAAGGTCCGCAACTATTCGAGATCATGGAGTTGATCGGGCAGGAGGAAACCGTTTCCCGCATGCGGTATGCAGTAGCCCATATAGAGGCAAAATCCTGACCTGTAACAAAATTCACAGGGGAACGACTAACTAATCGTAAGGACTTTGTAACTTTCCTAAGAAACTTCAACATCCAATTATGGGAAATATATTTATCTGGCTTCCGGTTATAGCATTAGGAGCGTTTCTTATGCTCGGCGTCTTTTTTGTAGTGAAACAACAAACTGCCGTAACCGTCGAGCGTTTCGGTCGCTTTCAAAGTATCCGGCACTCGGGGTTACAGTTGAAGATTCCACTTGTGGACCGGATCGCCGGACGTCTGAGCCTTAAAATTCAGCAGCTCGATGTGATCGTGGAGACCAAGACCCTGGATGATGTTTTTGTAAAGCTCAAGATCTCCGTCCAGTATGTGGTCATCCGGGAGAAAGTATATGAAGCGTTCTACAAACTCGAATATCCGCACGAACAGATTACTTCTTACGTATTTGACGTGGTGCGGGCTGAGGTTCCTAAAATGAAGCTGGATGACGTCTTCGTAAAAAAGGACGATATCGCCATCGCCGTCAAAGCTGAGCTGCAGGATGCCATGCTCGATTATGGATATGATATTATTAAAACCCTGGTAACTGACATTGACCCGGACGCTCAGGTCAAGGCAGCAATGAACCGGATTAATGCTGCGGAACGCGAAAAAATCGCCGCTCAGTTCGAAGGGGACGCAGCCCGTATTCTGATGGTGGAAAAAGCGAAGGCTGAGGCTGAAAGTAAGCGCCTTCAGGGGCAGGGTATCGCCGATCAGCGTCGTGAGATTGCGCGCGGCCTTGAAGAATCTGTGGAAGTGCTCAATAAAGTGGGTATCAACTCACAGGAGGCTTCCGCCCTTATCGTGGTCACCCAGCACTACGATACCCTGCAGTCTATAGGGGAAGAGACCAATACCAATCTGATTTTATTGCCTAACTCACCCCAGGCAGCCAGCGATATGCTCAACAACATGGTCGCTTCCTTTACGGCCAGTAATCAGATCGGAGAGGCGATGAAGCATCAAAAGCCAAAGCCCAAGAAGGATTCATAGGAATTAAGGCAGGGGGTACCCGGGGCGCGTTATTTTATTTTCGAAATCTGCGAAGTACGTATCCGAGGAGGCTGGAAATAATCAGTTTTTTGAGCATTCCTGATCCCAGAATCGACAGGATTTCCGGCGGTTGTAATCCCTCCTTAATACTGGAAACATTTCCTTTCACCTGCTCCTGGGCGATTTGCCTTCGGAGGTCCAGGATTTTAAGATCCTTATCTACCTCCTCAAAACTATCATAGGTCTTCCTCATTACTTGTCTTCAAAATAGTCCTTAGAAAATTTACGAAGTACAGGGGATTCCAACTTATTGCGCAGGGCATAGCCCAGAATTCCCAACAGCACATAGAAGCCTCCCATAATCCAGAAACCGTTCGCCAGATTCCCGAGGTGGTTCCCAATAGCAAACGCGGCCGCTACCGAAAGGAAAAAAACAGCAAGCATCGCCAGGGTGCCCAGAAAAAGGACCACAGTCAGGGCAATGACCGCTCTCATCACAAACTTAAAGGTCTTCAGTTTGTAATACTCTGCAGAGCTTTCAATGTACTCCTTAGCGGCCCGTTGAGAATCCGCAAAGTCGCTCTTTAGTTCCTCAAATGCCATTCCTACTTCTGGAGTTGGGCATTCTTCTTGCGAAGTTCCTCGAGTTTGGCCTCCAGGCCGGCAATAATATCATCTGCCTGATAGCTCATCTTCGAAATGGTATCCTCGAGTTTCTTGTCAAATTCCAGTTTCTGTTTTTCGGCCGAAGTACTGATCTCGTCTCTGGCTCTGGCTACTTCGCCCAGGAGTTCGTCCGAGGCCTCCCGCGCTTTGTCTTTGATCCGTTTCCGTGTTTTACCGCCTTCGTCCGGAGCATAAAGAATTCCTGCCCCCGCACCAATAGCAGCACCTACAAGTAATGCCAACAGCACTGATCCACTATCACTAGCCATAATTTCTAATTTTTAAATTAAAGTAAAACCTCCTCCGCATACCTCCAGAGGGTTTCTAAGATACTGAAAAACTGCATTAATACCCAAAAAAACGCAGGCGATATTCGCCTCTTTTCTACGCCTTCTCCTCAATTTTTGCCCAGGTGTCGCGAAGTGTGACCGTCCTGTTGAACACCAACTGCTCCGGTCCGCTGCTCTTGTCCACACAAAAGTACCCCAGCCGCTGGAACTGATATCGCGCTCCGGGGGCTGCCGTTTTCAATCCGGGTTCGAGTTTGCCTTCTACTATTTTCAGTGAATCCGGATTGATAAATTCAATAAAATCCCGACCGGTATGTTGATCCGGCGTTGGGTCCGTGAACAGTCGGTCGTAGAGTCGGACCTCAGCATCCACGGCATGTTTACAGGAAACCCAATGCAGCGTGCCTTTTACTTTTCGCAAGCTTTCAGGGCTTCCGCTTCCACTTTTGCTCAATGGGTCATACGTGCATATAATTTCCAGTATATTCCCCTCAGAATCCTTCCGGACTTCCTCCGCACGAATGATATACGCATTCTTCAGGCGCACTTCGCCTCCCAGTTTCAATCTGAAAAACTTTCGGTTTGCCGATTCGCGAAAATCATCCCTTTCGATGTACAACTCTTTTGAAAAAGGAATTTTTCTGAAGCCCGCTTCCGGATTCTCAGGGTTGTTTTCGGCTTCCAGCCATTCCTCCTTATCCGTGTCGTAATTACTGATGATCACTTTGACGGGGTCCAGGACAGCCATTACCCTGGGCGCAATTTTGTTGAGGTCTTCCCGCATATGGAAATCCAACACGGCCACATCTACGACATTTTCACGCTTCGCGATACCGATAGTATCTGCAAAATTCCTCAAAGCCTCAGGAGTACAGCCTTTTCGTCTGAGGCCTGAGATTGTAGGCATTCTCGGGTCATCCCACCCCTCGACAACACCCTGCTGTACGAGTTCGAGGAGCTTCCGCTTGCTCACTACGGTATGACTCAGATTGCGTCGGGCGAATTCCCGCTGTTTCGGGCGCACATCTTCAGGGGATACCACCTGATCGAGGAACCAGTCGTAGAGTTCCCGGTGGGGGGCGAATTCAAGGGTGCACAAACTGTGTGACACTTGTTCAATATAGTCACTCTCCCCATGTGTCCAGTCGTACAGCGGATAAATACACCAATCGGTATTTGTGCGATGGTGTGCCCGATGTAAGATGCGATACATCACCGGGTCCCGCATGAGCATGTTGGGAGAAGCCATATCTATTTTTGCCCGTAATACGTGCGATCCTTCGGGAAAGGCGCCTTCTTTCATTTTTTGGAACAATTCCAAATTCTCGGCGATCGGGCGATCTCTGAAAGGGCTATTCGTCCCGGCCTCTGTAGGAGTTCCTTTTTGAGCGGCTATCTTTTCGGAGGGCTGACTCTCCACATATGCTTTTCCTGCTTTAATGAGCTCAATCGCCCAATCGTAGAGTTGCTGGAAATAATCAGACGCGTAACACTCTTTATCCCAGTGAAATCCGAGCCATTCCACATCCTCCTTTATGGCATCCACAAACTCCTGTTCTTCCTTGGCAGGGTTGGTGTCGTCGAACCTGAGGTTTACCGGGGCGTCATACCGAAGTCCCAGGCCAAAGTTTAAACAAATAGAACTCGCGTGCCCGATGTGCAGGTACCCATTGGGTTCGGGAGGAAACCGAAACCGCAATTGCTTTTTTGAAAAGCCAGCCACAAGGTCCTCTTCGACGATGTGTTCTATAAAATTCAGGGATTTCTCCTTTTCAGCCATTTTTCAAGTATTGTGCCTGTAAAGGTAGAAAAATGCCTTTCAACGATAAAGGGAAACCGTACAACCATACAAAAGCTCCGGTTTCACAACAGAATCAGTCCTCCCGACAACATTAAATTCTGAAATGCTGCCTGATAAGCCATATTTGATAGACAAACTAAGAGGTAAAGGGTCTGTAAGGCGGCTCAGCACAATAAACACGGACGCCATTATGATCCTTCTCCTACTTGTAGGGCAATGAATGTTTTACTAACACGACCAAACACCAGTCTTATGCGAAGAAAGTTACTTCTAGCCACGGCCCTACTGTGTGGAATGCTGGGAATCCAAAGTGGTTTCTCCCAAGTGTTGAATGCCCCTCAAGCCGCACCAAACCAAACTCCGCCCGGCGGATCCACTACTTGGAGCGCCGCATGCGCCTCCCCTACCTTTAACGACTATTGGGTTGAATTTACCTGGGGACCTCCTTTGGTAGGGGCCACGAACGAATTCATCTTAGAGCTTTCTGATGCCACCGGAGATTTCAGCGCGCCCGTTGAACTCGCCCGGGACGGAACCAAAAACACCACCTTCGACTTTTATTTCCAGTTTCAATTGCCTGAAACCACACGAGGAGAAGGTTACCGTATGCGAGTGCGCAGCACAAGCCCTGCAGCCACCAGTCCGGTTTCCGTGGCTTATCCGATGTATTACCTCGATGTGAATACGGCCCTCACCATCCGGCCTCAGGGTCAGCCCGATTTCGGGGATGGTACCGCTCAGGTGTGTAATGGTAGCGCTGTGACCCTCGAAGTATATAACCTTCCCAATGCAAATACCTATCAGTATAATTGGTATCGGAGCGGAACCCCATTATCGGAAAACGGTCCTTCTATAAGTGTTGACCAATCCGGTATGTACAATGTGGAAATCGATTACGGATCGTGCTCGGGTTCTGGAAATACGCTTTCCAATCTCATAGACGTCACGACCAGTTCAAGCCTGGGTATAGCGATAAATCCTCCTTCTTCAACTGCCTTGTGTTCGGGTGAGTCCACTTTACTCGAAGCCAACATTACAGGGCAGGGCTTAACCTATACGTGGTTTAAGGATGGAACCCCTGTTACTGCGCCCGCCGTAGATGCTTCCAGTTTTGTGGTTGACGCCAGTGTTCCCGGTTTTGAAGGCGATTATCAGGTGGAGATATTTGGGCCCGCGGCCTGTCTGGAAAGGTCCGTTGCGGTTTCGATAACGAATTCCGGAGATTTTACGGTTTCCCGTGATAACCCGGCCAATGTAGTCGTCCTGCCAGGACTGAACGCAACACTAAGTGCTTCTTCCACCGCTTCCGCGGTAACATACCAATGGTTTAAGGACGGGGCTTCTATCCCTGGTGCCACAACGTCTGCGCTGACAGTTTCAGATACCGATACCGGAATTTACTTCGCGCGCGTAAGCCTTACAGGCGGAAGCTGTGCCAGTACCACCAAAGATTCAGAAAGCACCACGGTTACAACGCCTTCTTCTTTAGAACTCGATATTGCTTTCAGCCCGGGCTATAGCCCGTGTGCGGATACAAATACCCTGCTTGAAGTACGAGAGATTCGCGCCTTAGATGCGGGGGGGGGAACTACAAACGTGACTGCTGATCTGCTGAGCACCATGAGTTTTCAATGGTTTTTAGATGGAAGTTCAATTCCCGGTGCTACAGGTTCGAGTATCAGCCTGACGGACCCCTCGGAAAACGGAGTGTATTCCCTCGAAGGCACCCTTGCTGGCTTTACGCCCGTGTCCAATACGCTTGAGGCGCTGCTCCGTTCCTCGGAGACCCTCGCCGTCACCAGTACCGGGCTAACCGTATGTGGTCCTTCAGAGCCGGTGACCTTGAGCACCTCTGCGGACCTCACAGGCGAAACCTTTGACTGGTATCGCGATGGTGCCGCCCTCAATGAAAGTACTGCTTCGATTGAAGTGGGGCTTCCCGGGTCCTATCAACTCATCCTGGAAAGAAATGGATGTCCGGTGGTTTCAAATACGATCGTCCTGAATCCCCTGGATCCGAATCTGATCAGCCTTTCTCCCGGGGACGACGTTCGGTTTCCGGAAGGCACGTCAGAAACGGTAACCGCAACAGGAGGTGACAGTTATCTCTGGTATGATGAAAACAATAATGAAATCGGCAACTCTGCCACAATTACATTGACCCTGGAAGGAGAGTACCTGGTCATCGCTGCCCTGGGAAATTGTCAGGTGATGAAAACTTTGACCGCCACGTATCTCGACACTTTTAAAGTGCCCAACGTGATTTCGGTCAATGGAGATGGTATCAATGAACAATGGATTCTCCCGAATTACTATTCGGGTAAGTCCGATATAATTGTCACCATTTACAACGATAAAGGGGAGGAGGTCCTCAACGTGAATAATTATCAAAACAACTGGCCCGCTTCTTCGGCGGCATTCACCCGACAGAATATGATTTTCTATTATCGGATCCGAAATGCTGAGAAGACCCTCAAACAGGGCACGATTACGGTTATCAGATAGATTGAAAAAGATGAAAAACAGATTGTTGCTCTTTTTGGCACTCATAGCACTCATGCCCTTTTCCGGGTATGGGCAGGAGGAGAATCCTTTTATCGTTTACGATGTGCCATCACAGAATTTGTTGAAATTCAACAGATTCCTTATCAACCCGACCTTTTCCACGGCCCGGGAGGATAAGTCCTATGTCAATCTGCTTCACAGAAACCAATCAGTATCTTTTGACGATAACAACCAGAGCTATTTTCTGAGCTACAGTGGCCGGATTGGCGATCGCTCCGGGGCTGGCCTTAGTGTCTATACCCAAAGGGAGGGAACCTTGAGTAATTACGGTATCCTCGCCAATTACGCCTACGGAATAAAGCTCAGTGATAAAAGCAATTTTACATTTGGAGCGAACCTCTCGTATTACAATAGTGGCTTTGATGAGAGCCGTGCGAATCCGCTCGTCTTTGATCCTTTCTTAAGCGGCTTTCAGGACAGTTCCCTGCTCACTTTTCAACCCGGATTCAATATCTCATATGACGCTTTTGATTTTGGGGTTTACGCCGAGAATCTTATCGACTATAATCTGAAAACCAGCGAGTCCATTACCAGTTTCAGTGAGAAAACATTTTCCACCCACCTGCAATATACCCATCAGTTTGGAATGAACAGGGGTGTTCTTGAAGGTGGACGGCTGATGCCTCTGGCGCGTGTGAGAAGGGTAGGGGAGGAAGATTTCGTATTCGGGGGGAATTTGATCCTCGACTTGCCTAAGATTGGATGGCTTCAAGGGGGCTACGACAGTTTTTACGGCGCCTCGGCCGGAGTGGGCTTCAATTTGAATCAAAGGCTTTCTATCGGATATACCATGGAGAAGGGGCTTTCCAACAACTTTGACAATTTCGGTCTTACCCATGAAATTTCCTTTGCCTTTTCCTTCACCCCTAACCTTACGGAAGACCGGGTTATGTTAGAGGAAGACTATGAAGATTCTGAGCAGTATGTCGATGCCACTTCCACAGATGAAGGCAAGGAGTCAGAAGAAAGTGATGAAATCACGGAATTGAGAAAACGTCTGGCTGAAAATGATGCCATTCTTGCGGAGCTCATGTTTCGCCAAGACTCCATGGAACAATCCAGGGAAAGCGAACTGGAAAATCGATTTGAACGCGTCATGAGGATGGTCCGGCAGGAAACCGGTGGAAACCGGCCAGACCTGGAAGAAAAAGCCGAATCCCTGTATTATCAAAATAACAACCCCGGGGCTCTGGCCGGGCAAACCCACAAGGAAAAGGACGCAACAACCGCAGCGGTTCCCGTACAGGAATCAGCCGCAACAGTTACTGTAGCTCAGGCAACTTCCCCCCGCCCGGCTCAGGCAGTTCAGCGCCCCGCTGCAGAAACCTCTACTAAAAGCTCCGCCTCTGAACGCACGATTAAGCAAAGGCGGTTCCGTAACCTTCCCGGCGTCATGGACGGATACTATATCGTCGCGAACGTCTACAGCGGTGAAAAATATATGGACAAATTCATGGATGATATGAAAACCCGCGGGTTTGATCCGGAATTCATCGACAATAAAGACAATGGGCTTAAATATGTGTACCTGAAACGCTTTGACAATTGGTCCGGGGCCGAGAATGCTGCCCTGTCCGGTTTTGACGGCAACTACGACGGAGCCCTGTGGGTCATGAATGTGGCGAACCGGTATACCAACGAGGCGTATGCGGAGAATTCTTCCAAAATAGAGGCAAAATCCAGTCCATACGACAATAACGTCCTGCGTAAGAATGTCATTAACCGCGACCAGTTGAAAACAGTGAACAACGCTGAGAAAGAGCTGGCCGTTTACGGCTCAGGAACCGAATACTATATCATTGCTAATGTATTCTCAAAATCAAATAATGCCAATCGGTTTGTTCGCTACCTGAATTCAAAAGGTATGAATGCCAGTTATTTCATCAACCCGGAAAACAACTATTACTACGTCTACCTCAAACGACACGAAAACTGGAATAGCGCCCTGATTTCCTATTACTCAAAACTGAACGACAGTTACGACGAGAAAATGTGGATCATGCGCGTGCGTCCCGGTCAGCTAACTTAAGAACTATATCAAAGCAATCATCAGGTGTTGAAGGTAACTTCATTCTTGGCGAAGATAACAGAATCTTAGGTTATGACTACCTATCAAGTACATTAGTACCAAGCGACCTTTCAAAAGGTACAGGTAGCAACCTATCTGCTTTAATCTTTGGTGACTTCTCACAACTAATGCTTGGGTTCTACTCAGGTGTTGATGTGATTGTTGACGGAGTGTTCGTCGGTCCGGTCACTGTCACCGGCACCTATGGCGAACTGACGATCACTGGATTCACGCCGGTAACGGATAGCGCTGGCAATGTGACCAGCGGAAGCTTCGACTATG
>CAKZOC010000178.1 GCA_937136025.1 uncultured Bacteroidota bacterium | reverse complement strand
GTGTAGGGAGTGCTGTTATCTCGTCACCTGCAGGAGCATTTGACCTTGCAGGGAGCTTTCCCCTTAAAATGACCGTGGTTGGAATTCTGCAACCGAACCAAAGCCCAGACGATGAAGCTGTCTTTACCGATGTAAAAACCACCTGGGTGATTTCGGGAAAGGCTCATGGACATCAGGACGTCAATGAGAAAACAGCCGACAGCCTTTTACTTTCCCTATCCGAAGAGGTAGCCATAGCCAGTCCGGCTGTCCTTTCCTACACTGAAATCACTCCGGAAAACATAGGCTCTTTTCATTTCCATGGGAATCCACAGGACTACCTCATCAATGCGGTCATTACCATTCCGAAGGATAAAAAATCTGAGCTTATGTTACGCGGGCGCTATGAGCAGCAGGTTAGCGATGTCCAACTGGTGCTCCCGGAAGAAGTGGTCAATGAGCTGGTCGATACCGTTATCTCCGTCCGCGATCTATTGCTTATTGCAGCACTTTCCATTGGGGTGGCCACACTTCTGGTAACTGCTCTGGTTTTTCTCCTGTCCATTCAACTTAGAAAAAGGGAAATCGCCACAATGAAATCGATAGGAGCAGCCCATGGGGTCGTCCGGGGCGTACTCCTCGCTGAAATTCTCATGGTGATTGGTTTTAGCCTGCTGCTGGCCGCAGTTTATATTTTGTTATTACAACGCCTGGGAATACCTTTACTTGAAAATTATCTCTCTTAACACTTATGAAACCGTTTTTGCTACTCCTAACCCTGATTGCCGGAGTCCTTTTGGGATGCAAAGGGGAAGATAAATCCTCCCCCGATTCCGCCTCTACTCCGAAATCGGAGCAAAAACTCTTGGTATATGTGTCCAACTATCCGCTCTATTACTTCGCAGAGCGCATAGGCGGAACACAAATAGTCTTGCGTTACCCCATGAAATCTGCGCCGGATCCGGCAACCTGGACACCAGTGGCGGATTCGGTTGCCGCCATGCAAGGCGCAGACCTCATTCTGCTCAATGGGGCAACGTATGAAAGCTGGTTGATGAACGTCAGCCTTCCGGATTCCCTCCTCGTAGATACCTCAACAGGTTATGCGACGCGGTTGTTACCCAGCGGAGAGACTTTTACACACAGTCATGGAGAAGATGGGGCGCATAGTCATGAAGGGGTTGCATGGGCCACGTGGTTAGATCTTTCTCTGGCGATTCAACAGGCCGAGGCGGTCAAAAAAGCACTAATCAAGCGTCGTCCCCAACAACGTGGCTATTTTGAAGGCCGCTATCGCGAATTGGCCGCGGAACTAAAAACCCTGGATACAGATTTTCGAAAACTAACAGCCGCGCAGACACCCCCGAGTCTGGTTTATGCTCACCCTATATTTGCGTATTTTCAAAATGCCTATGCCCTGAAAGGGCCCTCCCTGAATTGGGAACCGGAAACCCCTCTGAATCATGACATGCTCCATGAGATCGATCATCTCAAGAAAGAAAAGGGGATACGTGTGATGGTTTGGGCACGCTCCCCTCTAAAGGCCTCTTCAGACGAATTGGCCCAAAGGGGAATACAGTCCGTGGTAGTACAACCCCTGCAAAACACCCCGGAGAGCGGTGATTTTATACTGCAAATGCAGGAGGCCCTCAAGGCACTGCAATCCCTTTTCAAAACGACAACCGGGCCGTAAAAAAAGTGTCAGCCACACTCTGCCTATATTCTGTTGCTTCTGGTTAGAAGGCCGAAGCGTTTTCTTTAAAATGCAGGCTTTTTAAGAATCTTTACAAAAAGGCCCGTACTCCCCGGGAGGCAAAGCCGGGAGTTTTGTACTTTAATACCTTCACTTTTTCCTCTTAAAAGGTCCAACTCTAAACGCATTTTCCCGATGACATCTAAAATTGCTGTTTCAATTAAAAATAAAGTGTTCTCCTATGCAGCGCATGGTGCATTCCTTCTATTCGCCCTCTTATACACATCTTGTCAGGATAGCCCAAAAAATAATGAGGCAGTTTTGGAAGCCTCTGAGTCTATGGCTGAAACCGTCGGGATGGAAGTACAGCGCTTTCCTATGAAAAAGGTTTTCTGGGGTGATACACATCACCACACGGCGATTTCCGGCGACGCTTTTGGTGGGGGTACACGTCTGAATGCAGAGGATTCTTATCGCCTGGCCCTGGGGGAAACCCTTAAATCGAATACGGGTCAATCGGTTCAGATGAAACGGCCTCTTGATTTTCTCTGTATCACCGACCATGCGGAAGGGTTTGGGGTATTTCTGGAAATTGACAAAGGCAATCCGGTGTTGATGACGGATTCGATAGCCCGCAGGTGGCACGACTTGTTGCAGGGCGGTTCTGAGGAGGCTAAGCAACTTGCAGTTGAAATTCCATATGCCCTGGCTAACAATCAATTGCCTGAGCCTGTTACCAACCCGGAAACGGCCATTCCACTTCTAAAGGAAAGCTGGCAGGAATTTACGGCTACCGCCGATAAATTCAACAAACCCGGCAAGTTCACCGCCTTTATCTCTTATGAATGGACTTCGGTTCCCAACGGCAATAACCTGCATCGGAATGTCATTTTCCGGGATGGTAAAGAAAAAGCAGATGAGATCCTGCCGTTTTCCGCCCTCCAAAGTGAAGATCCTGAAAAACTATGGGCCTGGATGGCCTCCTACGAAGAAAAAACCGGGGGCAATATGTTGGCTATCCCACACAATGGAAACATTTCAGGAGGCTTGATGTTCGCACCCAAAACAATGTCCGGAGAACCGCTCTCCCGGGAATATGCAGAGGCGCGTTCCCGATGGGAACCCCTGTTTGAAATTTTCCAGATCAAAGGAGCAAGCGAGACCCATCCTTCCCTTTCCACAGAAGATGAATTTGCCGATTTTGGCATCCTGGGATGGGACAACGGAAATCTAACCCTCGATATCCTGGAAACCCCGGAGCAGCGAAAGTATCAGAACGTGCGTCAGGCGTTGCTCAATGGGATGGTATTTGAAGATCAAATTGGAGCGAACCCCTTTAAATATGGATTAGTAGGAGCTTCCGATACACATACCGGAATCCCCCACCACGACGAGGACGAATTTTGGGGGAAACACAGCACGAATGAGCCAATGCCGGAACGGGTGACCGAGGTCACCAAAAAATTCAATGGGGAAACCCGGTATGGCTATGGGTATACCTCCGCAGGGTATACGGCAGTGTATGCAGAGGCGAACACCCGCGCCGATCTCTGGGATGGAATGAAACGCAAAGAAGCCTACGGGACCAGTGGAACCCGGATTGAACTCCGGGTCTTCGGGGGGTTTGATTTTTCTGATACTGATTTGAAAGGCATACCGGATGCCGGATATGAAAAGGGGGTTCCTATGGGAGGCGACTTGAAAGGTACTGTAGAGACCAAGGAAGTTTCTTTTTTGATCCACGCCAAAAAAGACCCAATCTGGGCGAATCTGGATCGGATCCAGGTTGTAAAAGGCTGGATCGAGGATGGTAAACCAATGGAAAAAATTTACGACGTGGCCTGGAGTGGTGACCGGAAGGTCAATGCCGATGGAAGTATTCCAGCCGTCGGAAACACGGTAAATCCGGAAAATGCGAGTTTTACCAATACCATTGGAGCGCCCGAATTGATGACTGTTTGGAAAGACCCGGATTTCAATCCGGATCAGGCGGCCTTTTATTATGTGCGTGTTCTGGAAATTCCCTCCCCAACCTGGATTCTGTATGACAAAGTAAAATACGGCCTCACCAATGTGCCCGGGGAAGCCCCGCTTATCCAACAAGAACGGGCATGGAGTTCCCCTATTTGGTATTCACCCAGATAATTTGAAAATACCTCACTTACTTAAATACAATTCAACAAGTAACGCAACTCATGAAACACATCTGCTATTTCGCCTTACCCATGATTTCGGCCTTAATACTCTTATCATGCAAAAGTGATTCCGAAAAAAAACCAGAAGCTTCCGAAAATGTGATGGCAACAACATCAGAAGGCAGCACAAACGTACCTGTAAACCCGCTCAAAGAAGCCTATTTCGGGGAAACCCACCTGCATACCTCAGCTTCTATGGACGCCTATATTGGAGGTAATCGGGTTTCCACTGAGGAAGCCTATCGCTTTGCCCGGGGAGAGGAAATCATGATTAATGGCAGTCCCATGCAGATCAAACGCCCTCTGGATTTCGCTGCCATTTCGGACCACGCGGAATACCTTGGGGAAACTTATACGCTTATGAACCCCGGGACACCCGGGTATGATGACCCCATTGCCACCCAGATGCGGGAGGTCGATAACCTGGAGGATGGTCTGGCATTGTTTGTAAAATACGTAGTCACGCCCAACCGTACCGGCTCCAAACCCCATCCGGATTTCTGGCAGGGAGTGGAGTCTGTAAAATCCCAATGGCGTAAGAATTTCGAAGCTGCGGAAAAATTCAACGACCCTGGAAAGTTTACGACCATCCACGCCTTTGAGTGGTCCTCGGCCCCCAAAGCTGGAAACCTGCATCGGAATGTCCTTTTCAGGGATACCGTAGTGCCGGAAGTCCCATTCAGTGCTGTGGAAGGCCGGGATCCCCAGCAGCTTTGGGAATGGATGAAAGAACAAAAATCAAAAGGCAGCAAATTACTTGCCATTCCCCACAATTCCAATGGGAGTAAAGGACTGATGTTTCCTGATATCGACCTTTCTGGTAATCCGGTGGACGCTGATTACATCCAAACGCGTAACGAAATGGAGCCCCTGATTGAGATGATGCAGATCAAAGGAAATTCAGAGGTTCATCCTGACTTTTGGCCCAATGACGAATTTGCTGACTTTGAAATGGCCTATTCAATCCAGGACTACAGCGGTCGTAAGTTCGAAAAGAGAAACTACGTTCGGTATGGACTTGAACGAGGCTTGAAGTATGAGGAAGATCTTGGAGTAAACCCCTTTAAATATGGTTTTGTAGGAGGATCTGACAATCATAATGGCACCCCTGGAAATGTGGAGGAAGACAATTACCAGGTAGGAAGTCATGGGTTAGCCGATCAAACCGCTGAAGACAGGGTGAAGCAGGTTATTGATGGTTGGGCTACGGCCTACGACATCAATCCCGGGTCACTGGCCTCCTATCCCGAAGAACTCGTGGCGGTCGGCACCACCCTCTATTTCAAGGCCAACGACGGCAGCTACGTGCGCGAGAAGTTCTTCGGTAAGCACCCCGAGCCTGCGGCGATGGTCGCGAACATGTCGGATG
>CAKZOC010000177.1 GCA_937136025.1 uncultured Bacteroidota bacterium | reverse complement strand
AGAGGAGGAAAAGACTAGGCGCTTAACTCCGACCCTTCGCATTGCCGCCAACAAGACGAGGGTTCCACTCACATTGTTATCATAATATTCAAGCGGCTTCTCTACCGACTCGCCGACGGCTTTTAGTGCAGCAAAATGAATAACCGATTGTATCTTATGTTGTTTGAAAACATCGCTTAATGCTTTTTTGTCTCGAATATCGCCTTCAATAAACGTTACCGATTTACCTGCTAATTTCGAAACTCGATTTACAGATTCTTCACTCGAATTGCATAGATTGTCGTAAACGACAACATCGAAGCCTTCCTTTTCAAAGATAAGCGGCAGGGCTTCCCGGTCTTCTAAATTTAACCGGACCATCGAAAAATCGGCTGAACTTGAACTTTGGGCGCTCGAACCATAGGATTCCATATCTGCGGAACCAATACCGAGTGCGGCGAGACGTCCCCATTTGAGATCCAGATCGTAATACGCATTTATATTATCCAATCCTACAACCGTGTGGCCCGAACGAAGCAGCCGTTTGGCGAGGTGGTATCCAATGAAGCCTGCGGCCCCGGTCACTAGAATTTTCAATTTTCCTGATTTTAGCCCTAAAGATATACAAGGAAATTAAAATCGGGTTTTAAAAGTACTCGGGTAGGGGGGGAGCCCTTCTGATCCTTAGGATTCTCCAATTTTGTAATACGTAAAGCCCATCTCTTCCAGCTTTAAATCAATCAGCAACCTTCGGCCATCAAAAACAAAGGCGGGTTTTTGCATTTTGGAATGAATGGTTTTCCAGTCATAACTTCGGAATTCATCCCATTCCGTCAACAGCGCAATGGCGTGTGCTCCCTCGGTGATTTCCAGAGGATCTTCGGATACCCTCACCAGACGTCGGTTTTCTTCCGGGGTACGGGTCCCTAAAGCGTCCAGATCCCTGAAGATAGCTTGTGCCGGAACTTTAGGATCGTATATGACGAGCTCCGCCTGTTCTTCCAACAGGGCGTCGGCAACGTAGATGGCGGGAGATTCCCGGGTGTCATTGGTATCCTTTTTAAAAGCCCATCCATAGAGGACGATTTGCTTGCCGGAAACCGTGTTGAACATTTCACTGATAATGGTGTTGGCAAACCGTGATTTTTGATAGTCATTCATAATAATGACCTGTTCCCAATAATCTGCCACTTCGTTCAGTCCTAAACTCCGGCTGATGTACACCAGGTTCAGGATGTCCTTTTGAAAACACGAACCCCCGAAGCCTACGGAGGCCTTCAGGAATTTCGGGCCAATCCGGCTATCTAAACCTACTGCTTTGGCCACTTCGTCCACATTGGCTTCTGTTTTTTCGCACAGGGCCGAGATAGCGTTGATGGAGGATACCCTCTGTGCGAGAAAGGCATTCGCGACTAGTTTGGAGAGTTCTGAAGACCAAAGGTTTGTTTGCAAGATCCGTTCTTTGGGAATCCAGTTCTCATAAATCTCGCTCAGCAGATTTTTAGCCTTTTGCCCTGTAGGCGTTTCATTTCCCCCGATCAATACGCGGTCTGCCTGCAGCAAATCGTCAATTGCGGTTCCTTCTGCGAGAAACTCCGGATTGGAAAGGATTTCAAAATGGATGTCATTGCCCGTATTGTGCAAAATACTTTGAAGGGTTTGAGCGGTGCGTACCGGAAGGGTAGATTTTTCCACCACAATTTTATCCGAGGTAGCCACGCGTGCAATATCGCGGGCGCACAATTCAATGAATTTAAGATCTGCCGCCTGCCCTTTACCCTTCCCATATGTTTTTGTTGGGGTGTTTACAGAGATGAAAATCATGTCTGCCTGGTCAATGGCCTTGTCTACTTCGGTAGAAAAAAAGAGGTTTCGGTCTCTGGTCTCGGCTATAATCTCCTGTAATCCCGGCTCAAAAACGGGAAGATTGTTCAGATCGGTATCATTCCACAGGTTTATTTTCTGTTGGTTGATATCCACGACGTTTACCTGTATGTGCGGACACTTATAGGCAATAACAGACATAGTGGGACCGCCTACATATCCGGCTCCGATACAACAAATGTTCTCAATGCGTTTCATCTGACTTATTATTACGCCCCCAAAATTCAATAATGAGCCCGGGAGAAACGAATTAAATCGTTTAAAGGCTCTATAATGCTGAGGAGGTTTCGGTTTAACTCGTTTAATCGATTAATATTAACAAAGGACGATATCCATTTGAAGGTGATAAATATAGGATTACTTTTACAGGGTATTACATACAATTCAACAACTTGGATAAATCTAAAATTTGGTTGTCGTCCCCGCACATGGGCGGAAAAGAGCAGAACTTTGTAAATGAGGCGTTTGCCACGAATTGGATTGCTCCGCTCGGGCCCAACGTGACGGAGTTCGAAAATGCCATTTCAAATTTTTACGGGAATAAGGTCCACGCGGCCTGCCTGAGTTCGGGAACTGCGGCGATTCACCTGGCCCTTGTTCTTTTAGGGGTTCAACAGGGAGATGAGGTATTGTGCCAGAGTTTTACGTTTTCGGCTTCCGCCAACCCTATTACTTATTTGGGGGCAACTCCTGTATTTATAGATAGTGAGCGGGAAACCTGGAATATGTGTCCTGAGCTCCTGGAAGAGGCCATAAATTCGAGAATGAAATCGGGTAAAAAACCTGCGGCTATTATTGCGGTCCATCTATATGGCATGCCTTATAAAGCCGATGAGCTTCAGGATATTGCAAAAAAATACGATATTCCTTTAATTGAAGATAGCGCCGAGGCCCTGGGGAGTGTCTACAAAGGCCGGAAATGTGGTACTTTGGGAGATCTGGGTATCCTTTCATTTAATGGAAATAAAATTATTACAACCTCCGGAGGCGGCGCCCTGGTTTCTGCACATCCGGAATTTAAGTCCCGGGCCATCCATTTGGCGACTCAGGCCCGCGATGAGGCCCCGCATTATCAGCATTCTCTAATCGGTTATAATTATCGTATGAGCAATGTCCTGGCCGGGATTGGCCGTGGGCAGATGATGGTTTTATCAGATCGGGTGGATTCAAGAAAGAAAAATTTTGAGTTTTATAAAGCCTTCTTCGCAGATTTTTCGGAAATTTCCTTTTTGGAAGAATCTGAAGGTATAAAAAGTAATCATTGGCTCACGACCATATTGACCGGTAGCTTCGACGCCCGGGAAAAAATCAGGCTGGCCCTTGCCAGTGAAAATATTGAATCCAGACCCCTTTGGAAGCCCATGCATTTGCAACCGGTATTTGCCAGTTGCCCGATGTTCACCAATGGCGTTTCAGAAGATCTGTTCAACCGTGGGCTTTGCCTGCCCAGCGGATCTGACCTTGCTGAAAATCAGCTGGAAAGAGTCGTTGGAATAATTGAGAAGAACGTATCATGATTCAGAACTATCTTACAAGCACTACAACACGATTTGCGAGTAAATGGCTGGTTTTGGCAATTGACCTGATCACAATTGGAGTTTCCTTTGTCCTTTCCTACCTCATTCGTTTCAACCTGACCTTTAATTTTGAAACCGCTTTGGACATCAAGTTTTACAACCATCTCATTACGACCATATGTTTCACCAATAACAGTATTAAATGACGAAAGCATGCCACTTACAGGTGCCTGAACCAGCATTTTTTACATATTTAAATGAAGCAGGATGTGGAGCAAAAAATTATGAAGAGAAAATTTAAAA
>CAKZOC010000176.1 GCA_937136025.1 uncultured Bacteroidota bacterium | reverse complement strand
GATCTGTGTGTTTTTAATTCCTGTAAACGACCGCAGGATTACCTCACTGCCTTCGGTGATCCTGAGAACAATCCCCTTTGCAAATACCAGGCACTGTAAAGCGCTTTGCGCCTTGTTCGAAAATAGGAAGATTTTGAAATTGCAGGATTACGCCTTCGGCGTGATCCTGAGGACAATCCCGCCTGAAAATACAAAGCCCGCCATGCCTTGCATGGCTGCTCTTTATTTCCTTCAGCCTCTTAAAAGCAAGCTTTTCGAGGCCTCCGGAAATAAAAAGCCGCGCAATCACTTGCGCGGCTTTGTGCTTTAAGTGATCGCGCCAGGATTCGAACCTGGGACCGTCTGCTTAGAAGGCAGATGCTCTATCCAGCTGAGCTACGCGACCGGTTTGGACGGGGCAAATATACAACTACCACCCTATTTGCCATAACAAATGGAAATGAAATGCAACCTTCCTTTCAAGGCTGGCGTTATCGCCACGTCTGAACCGGAGATTACAAGGCATTCTCCATAATTTCCTCCACGACTTCCGGATTCAACAGGGTGCTGATATCCCCAAGGTTCGAAGTGTCTTTCGAGGCTATTTTCCTGAGGATGCGCCGCATGATCTTTCCGCTTCTGGTTTTCGGGAGTCCTGAAACGAACTGGATTTTATCGAGTTTCGCAATGGGTCCGATCTGTTCGGTAATTTGCTGATTGATCTCCTTGCTCAGGTTTTCCCGGTTACGCCCCTCCCCTATTTCCTTCAGGATCACAAAACCATATAAAGCATTTCCTTTAATATCATGGGGAAAACCAACAATGGCGGACTCGGCCACCGCCGGATGCTCATTGATGGAATCCTCAATGGGGGCCGTACCCAGGTTATGACCTGAAACTATGATTACATCATCTACCCTGCCGGTTATACGGTAATAGCCCACAGCGTCGCGTAAGGCCCCGTCTCCGGTGAAATATTTGTTCTCATAGGCCGAAAAATAGGTATCGTGGTAGCGCTGGTGATCCCCCCAAATGGTTCGGGCCATGGAAGGCCACGGAAACTTAATACAAAGCCGGCCGGAAACCTGATTGCCCGTTAATTCCTGTCCTTCCTCGTCCATCAGAGCCGGTTGAATCCCGATAAAGGGTAAGGTGGCATAGGTTGGGGTGGTTGGCGTAACAAAGGGAATCGGACTGATCATAATGCCCCCGGTTTCGGTTTGCCACCAGGTGTCGACAATGGGGCTTTGTTTTCTACCCACATTGTTGTTATACCAGTGCCAGGCCTCTTCATTAATAGGCTCTCCTACGGAGCCCAGAACCTTCAAAGAAGAAAGGTCATACCGCTCTACAAATTCAAGACTTTCTTTAGCCAGGGCACGGATGGCTGTTGGTGCGGTATAAAATTGAGTCACCCGGTGCTTTTGTACAACTTCCCAGAAGCGACCAAAATCCGGATAGGACGGAACACCCTCAAACATCACTGTGGTTGCTCCATTGGCCAGGGGCCCGTAGACGATGTAGGAGTGGCCGGTAATCCATCCTATATCAGCTGTGCACCAGTAAACATCTTCTTCTCTATACTGAAAGATATTCTTAAATGTATATGCCGTATAGACCATATAGCCCCCGCAGGTATGTACCATTCCCTTGGGCTTTCCCGTGGAACCCGAAGTGTAAAGGATAAACAGGGGGTCTTCGGCATCCATAATCTCCGCCTCACACAATTGGGGAGCCTCTTCTAATAAAGGTTCCAGCCACTGATCGCGTTTCGGGTGCATGCTGACAGCATTGCCGGTCCTTTGAACGACAAGGACTTTTTCAATTCCCGGGCAACTCTCCAGAGCCGCATCGACAATGCTTTTGAGGTCCAGCGTCTTATTTCCGCGATAGGACCCGTCTGAAGTGATCACCATCTTACAGTCGCAGTCATTGATTCGTGTGGCCAGAGCGATAGAAGAAAAACCTGCGAAAACCACAGAGTGAATGGCTCCTATTCGGGCACAGGCCAATAGGGCTATGGCGAGCTCAGGAATCATCGGCAAGTAAATACAAACCCGGTCTCCTTTACCCACCCCCTGTGCTTTCAACACATTGGCCATTTGACACACCCGCCCGTGCAATTCCCGGTAGGTGATGTGCTGAGCTTCCTCTTTGGGGTCATTGGGCTCAAAAAGAAGGGCGGTTTTATCGCCCCGGGTGGAGAGGTGGCGGTCCAGGCAGTTCTCCGTAATATTCAGTTGGGCCCCTTCAAACCAAGTGACTTCAGGTTTTTTAAAATCCCACCGGAGCACCCGGTCCCATTTCTTCCGCCAGGAGAAATGCTCCTCCGCAATCTCTTCCCAGAAACCTTCGGGATTGCGCACGGATTTCCGATATACCTGAAAATACTCTTCTAAATGCTTGATGTGGTAATTACTCATAGAGTGATTCTTTTTTTAGCGCTCGACCAATCCTTCCTCTCCATACATGGAGAATTTAAAGTTAGGAAAAGAAAATGAACTCCCTTCCTCCCCTGATCAATGAGGCTGGGCCGGGGGCGCCCCCCCGGGCAGGCGGATGTTTTCCACCATTTGCTGTACCTCCTCCGGGGGTTCCGGGCTGAAAAGGTTGACCAGAAGCGCGACTGCAAAATTCACTCCCATGGCCACAGAACCAAAGCCCTCGGGGGAAATGCCGAACCACCACTGATCCTGCAGATCGGGTACGGCTTCCCTCCCGCCATCAAACAGGCCAAACTTAAATTTGAACATGTAAAAAAGCATGAGGGAGATCCCGGCTATCATTCCGGCAACTGCCCCGTTACGCGTCATCTTCTTATAAAAGATCCCCAACAGTATGGCAGGGAAAAAAGAGGCCGCTGCCATCCCAAAAGCCAGGGCGACCACCGCGGCAACAAAGCCCGGGGGGTGGATCCCGAAGTACCCTGCCACCATCACCGCCAGGGTCGCCGATACCCGTGCGGCCCATAATTCCTGTTTTTCTGTTATCCCGGGTTTAAAAACCTTCTTGATCAGGTCGTGGGATATGGAGGACGAGATCACCAGAAGAAGGCCTGCGGCCGTGGAAAGGGCAGCCGCCAATCCGCCCGCAGCCACCAGTGCCACCACCCAGGCGGGGAGGTTGGCAATCTCGGGATTGGCCAGCACCATAATATCCCGGTCTACAGTGAGTTCGTTGGTGGCAGTATCTGCCACATACTGCACCTTCCCATCCCCGTTTTTGTCATCAAAAGTGAGTAACCCGGTTTGCTCCCAGTTCCTGAACCAGGAAGGGAGTGCCGTATACTCCTTATTGCTCACAGTTCTGATCAGGTTCGTCTTGGCGAAAACCGCTACGGCCGGGGCCGTGGTATATAATATGGCTATGAACAACAGGGCGAGCCCGGCAGATTTCCGGGCATCCCTGACGCGCTTGACGGTAAAAAACCGGACGATCACATGGGGAAGGCCGGCTGTACCCACCATCAGGGCCAGGGTAATGGCAAAAATGTCGATCAGGGCCCTGGACCCGTCGGTGTAGGCATTGAAACCGAGTTCTGTGGAAAGACCATCCAGGCGGTCGAGCAGGAAGGTCCCGGAACCATTGGTAAGGGTGGATCCCATCCCCAGCTGGGGAATAGGCTGGCCCGTCATCTGGAAGGAAATAAAAATGGCGGGCACCATAAAGGCAAAAATCAGGACGCAATACTGGGCCACCTGTGTATAGGTAATTCCCTTCATCCCCCCCAGAACGGCATAAAACAATACGATCACCATCCCAATCACTACACCTGTATTGATATCTACTTCCAGGAATCGGGAAAATACTACCCCTACCCCACGCATCTGCCCGGCTACGTAGGTGAAAGACACCAGTAAGGCACAGAAAACCGCGACAATGCGGGCGGTCTTGGAATAGTACCGCTCCCCTATGAAATCCGGTACGGTAAACCTGCCAAATTTCCTAAGATACGGAGCCAGCAGAAGGGCCAGCAACACATACCCCCCCGTCCAGCCCATAAGGTAGACTGACCCGTCATACCCGGTAAAGGCAATGATACCGGCCATAGAAATAAAAGAGGCTGCGGACATCCAGTCGGCCGCCGTGGCCATGCCGTTAGCCAGCGCAGAAACACCACCCCCGGCCACATAGAAATCCCGGGTAGACCCTGCCCTGGACCAGATGGCAATCCCGATATACAGGAGGAAGGTTATGGCTACCAGGATATATGTCCAGACCTGTACGCTCAAGGTTGCTGGGGATCTTTGGGGTCTTCATCGTAGCCGTATTTGTGGTCCAGCCGGTTCATCCAGAAGACGTAGATAAAAATGAGGATTACAAAAATATAAATGGATCCCTGTTGGGCAAACCAAAACCCAAGCTTGAAGCCACCCAGTTTGAACTGGTCCAGCCACTGGCGGAAAAGTATCCCCGCCCCATAAGAGACCAGGAACCAGATAAGAAGCAGTAAACCCACCATACGCAGGTTGGCCCGCCAGTACTTCCGGGATTTTTCCATTTGAGGTTTCATACGAATTCGCACTTCGGGTGGGGAACCCGGTCTCGGGTTTCCCAAAAGTTTAAATTTAAACAAATGCTTTTGTTTTGCAATTCCCATTTAAGCAGCGATTTTAAACGACTGATACAGATCAGTGCAAGGTATTCTCTTTCTTGCGAAATTTAGGGTCACTTAGGAATCAGATATAAAAATCCCCATGACTGTCATTCTCGACTATACCAAAGATGTCACTATCTCCGCTGAAGGTTTCAGTCTGAAGGAGCTCTTTACCGATGCACTGCATCATATGGGTGAGGTGTTGCAACCGGGGTATTGCGAGAAAGCCACCCACTACGATTCCAATATGGGCATCCGGTTACATGCAGAGGACCCGACCGCCCTGCTCATCGATTTCTTATCGGAAGTCCTGGCCCTTACGTACAGCCAAAAAGCGATCTATTGTTATGCCTACTTCGAGACCCTGAACGACAGGGAACTGGCCGCCACCCTCTACGGCAAGTGGTTCGGCAAGCTGGAAAATGAAATTAAATCCTGCACGTATCACGAAGCCCGGGTGCGGCAGGAAGACAATGGCAGGTGGCAAACCCCCATCATATTTGAGATGTAGACCCGAAAAATTATAAAATCAGGCCGGTGGAACCTCATGGTCTTCTCATGAAAAATCTTCATTCATGGTCGGAGGTAGAACAGAGTTAAAGTAACCCGTGTTATATACTCCTTTGGATTTTAGCTTTAATTTTATGCCAAAGTAAAACCCCATGCAATCCCTTTTGAGTAAACAGTATCTGAAATACGTCCTGCCCCTGTTTATCGTCCTGGGCGTTATCCTATATGCCACCGGATTTGCGGGCAGGTTCTATTCCAGGCTTCAAAATGCCCTTATCCGGACTGGCGTTGTCACCCCTGGGCGTGCTGAAGCCAGCGACTTTGAGCGAATTGAATTAGATCCGGAATCCCTGTATATGATGACTCTTACGGATTTGCAGGGCGAAGAGCTGACCCTGGGGGATTTTAAGGAGGACATTGTACTGATCAATTTCTGGGCCAGCTGGTGTCCTCCCTGTATCGCTGAGATGCCCGGTTTGAATCAACTCTATGAGAAGAAAAAACAGGAGATTGGTTTTCTGATGATCACCTGGGACAAGGACCAGGTGGACATTGTTGCAGAGGTCGAGGTAAATGCATCATCCAAGGCCAAGGCCGAGGAGAAGCTGGCCACTGGCGCTGTTCCGAAGAAGGTCATCGACGACTGTCTCACCGCACTTCGCAATCAGATCGGGCGCGAGGGCATGAAGGTGCTCAGATCGAGGCGGGGCGAAAACTCATTCGTCGTTGACGTCAAAGTGGAAGGTGCCGCCAACCCGTGGCGCTGTTTTCACGACGGCACCAAGTGCACCGGCACCGAGTATCAGGGGGAAGGCTGAGTTC
>CAKZOC010000175.1 GCA_937136025.1 uncultured Bacteroidota bacterium | reverse complement strand
GCAACCGTGGCTGTAGACTTTGGTATTTTTCCCACATAGCCGTCCCAGTCTGAAGCAAATTCTGCAATCTGGCCTGTAGCAACTCTGTGATGGTTACGCCCTGTCAATAGGGAAGCTCGCGTAGGAGAACACATGGCCGTAGTATGAAAGGCGTTGTAGGTGATGCCAGTTTTAGCCAAACGATTCATCGTTGGCATATGTACCGGACCACCAAAGGTCTCAGAATTAGCAAAACCCGCATCATCAGTCATAAAAATGACAATGTTTGGTGCATCTTTTGGAAGATGGTTCTCGACGGTACGCCACTGGTGTTTTGAGTCGGCAAGGGTTTTACCTGTAGTACTCGCTGAGGGTGGTTCCGGGAAGGGCAAGACTTCCCCCGTCATTGCCTTTCCTTTATTCGATTCCTCCCTGTCTTTTGAGTTTGTGCATGCCAGGAATGTTGCCGCTGCCACAAACCACATCAGACCGTACTTTATCGTTTTCATGATTATTGATTTAATTTTTAGTATTCCTACTGAGATGCTTTCACAAGCTTGGGAGCAACCCATTTCCCTTCAAGGGCTTCTTTTTTTGGCCCGTAAAGCCTCATCGTGGCATAAAAAGGACCATCTGGAGCAGGTAGCCAGTTGGATTCCAGGGCTGCACCCGGAGACTCTTTTTGAAGATAAAAAGTCAAAGAGCCATCTGCATTTAGTACAAATTGATCCATCATAGGAGAATTAAGT
The DNA here is from genome assembly GCA_937136025.1 of uncultured Bacteroidota bacterium. Classification (GTDB taxonomy): domain Bacteria; phylum Bacteroidota; class Bacteroidia; order Flavobacteriales; family Flavobacteriaceae; genus Robiginitalea. Next base: position 5,188 of record CAKZOC010000175.1, on the reverse strand, counting down.
AAATACCTGTCTAAAGGATTGTCTATCAGTAGCTGAGTTTGCCCATCGTACATGGTAAGCGACCAAAAGGCCTTTACCGGTGGAAATTCATCTTTTTTAAATGTGATGGTATAATTGTTTGTTGAAGCGTCCAAAGGACTATCCTCTGCATCTGTCAAATAGGTAGGATAGATCGCTTCTTCTCCTGAGTTTCCATAAATACCCATTAGTGCGCCCATTGCACGAGGGATAAACAAGTCGTTCAAGTTATAGTTCGCTTTTGCGCTTTCATTTAAAAAAGCTCTTGTACCAAATATTTTTCCACTCGCTATGGGATCACTAACAGCCTTTCCGGCAAATTCTTTCATCGCGGCAAGGCCCTCTTGCGCCCCTTCTTCCAGAGCTTGCTGAATCTCTGGAGACCACTTATTGATATCAAAATCACCTTTACCACTCAATCCAATCTTGGCAAATCTTTCGATAAGCGCATGCTCTTCTTCAGGTGTTTTAACCAAAGTCAGCATAAAATCGAAATACGGAAATAGCTCGGCACTAAACTCAGTTCCATCTTTCCATTCAGGAAACTCAATAGCAGGTGCAGAAACGGGTGCCTTCGTTCCTGAAAAAGCGCTCAGTGACTCAATGATGTAGCCGTCCTGAATATTTTTAACGTTATCTAAATCTTCAGGATTAAAGAGTTGTGTACGAGCGATGGCAAGAAGAAATTGGGTTTCACAAGGAATAACTTCTGTAATACCTTCTGGAATTTCGCCCTTCCAATCAGGTCCCGTAATCAGATATTTACCGGGAACATTCCCCTTTGCTACCGTACTGATATATGCGAAATTATGAGTGAATAAGTCAATGAGTTGCACCTGATAAAACCTTTCATTTTCAATCTCAGGAATGGTAAATACAACGGGTTCGGCTCTCAGATCTATCCATCCCATACAATAAGGCGTATCTGAATTTGGCGTAATAACTGCCTTGTCTTCAGGAGTATATACTCTGGCCGCACATCCTAATTGATTAAAATCCCCTTTGTATTCCGTTGATTTTTTATCAAGGGTATAACTGTACATTGTTTTGTAGTTCAGTACTAGAGGAAAGCCATAGATATAGGCTTCTTTGGCAATGGTTTTAGCTTCGGCTGGTGTAAGCTCAGGTGCTTTTTGATTACAGCCCATGAATAGCGTAATCAAAAGTGTCGAAAGGATAAATTTGAATTTCATTTTTTTAATGTTTGATTCAACTAATAAGTGGTTAATCCATTGTATTTGATTTTTTAAACAGATTGGCAGGAATCAAAAACTGCATTTGAACCCGCCATTGCCACTCGGGTCCAAAATCGGGTCGTACCACATTGTAATACAATTGTGTTTGCAGATTTAATGGCAATTTTCCGCCGAGCATTAACACTTTTCCGCCACCAGCTCCCAATGGAACAATCCATCGATCCTCAGAATCCACTGTCCAGTCTGCCGTTATTATGGGAGCACTATTGACATACCATCCGCCGCCCAATTGACGCACCAGAAACAAGTTCAGAAGCATACGGTTAACATGCTCCCTATTCGAGTTTCCGGCGAAGGACCAGGTGTTATTCACCAAGCCCCCAAAGGTCCAGTCTCCGGGTTGTACCAATACGACAAGGGATGGGCCAGCACTCCATTTCTGGGTGCCGCGTATGGCTCCCCCGGTAGGCAATTCCACCACAGGGCCAAATCCCCACATGACACCCTTACTTTCAGGAACATAAAAGCCGGTAAAAACAATATCGCTGAGTCCCGAAGAAAGGGTCCCGCTTTCCGAACCAAAATCGGGGATACTCACTATGGGGAAGATGGTCCTTGTAATGATTTTACCCCCTGCCAGGGGTATCACAGGTTGTATGTTTAGTACGTTCAAATTGCGGTTGAATTCTCCATAATTCATATTCAGGTTGTTCTGAAAAGGGAGACTTATTAAATCTGCTAATGGATTGGCAGCTGCCTCGGCCAATGCTTCTTTAGATTCCTGGGAGTGCAGCATCCCAACACCTATAAGGGTACATAGGGCTAAGAGGAGTGATTTTTTCATAGTAGTTCAATTGGTTCTTTTATGGCTTCTGCGCCTTTGCCCGAAATCACTTTACTGCGGATCCCCGGTATCATTTGAATCCACTTGCCTTGGTCTCCACAGGTAGGGAGGATACTGTATTTAGTCTTCATGGGTTCGCCTTTAAATAATTGAAAAACAGATTTTTAAGAAGCTGTAAAGCATTCCTTTAAAGGTACGCAATCCCAAGGGGGTGGGTTAGACAACCCTGTATAGTAACGGTGGTTTGCAGGGGCCCGGCTATACGGTTTTACGCAGGTGGGTGTAAAGAGGGGAATTCGTGAAGACAGAGAGGGTCTGTATGATTTCTTCAGCGTGTTTCTGTAAGGTCCCGGAAGAAAGGTCATCGGGATCCAGTCTGGAGTACCAGGCTTCACCCAGGGTCAGCCAGAGGTGGTACACGTCACTATCGGATTGTGTTAAGCCCAAATGATTGGCAAACAGCTCCAGGGCAAAACTCCTTGCAGAAGATTCATAAGACTTTATAAACAGGTAATTGAACCCGGGAGTGCTCCGATGGTGAAACAATTGCAGGTTGAATTGCAATGGGATCGTATATTCCCCCAGCGCATCGTACAGATCGGGAATCAGGACCTTGAATTCTTCTTTACCCAATTCATTGAAAGCCTCTATGATATGCCAGTGTCTGGTCAGTAATTCATCGATAAAGATTTCAACGTCGCCAAAGTGGTGGTAAAAGGAGGCCCTCGATGAACCCACGTCCTTACTTATTTTATTGATGCTTAAGTTTTCCGGGCCATACAAAGCAAAATGTTCATAGCCTTTCTCAATCCATAACTCCCTGGTGTTTTCTGATGTTGCCATATATCGTATTCTGGATTCTTCTGTTTTTTGTATCGGACGGCACTCCGCCGTCCTCCGCCTGTATACAGGTTTATCTGGTCTTTTCAATGGTATTTTGGCTCATTTCGCCCTATTTTGGGAGGTCATGGACAAGCATTATGATGTCTTATGGATTCCCGGTTTTCGGATCCTTAACCTTATAGGGTTTCAGTTGTTCGAAAAAGAAATCGTCATTAGGCACGTCAAAATCAAAACCTGTGACATTCAGGTTGTTGTCGGTCTTAAATTGCACTGTTCCAAAGCTGAACCAGGCCTGGGGATGGTCCCAGTGAATTTCCCAGACGTCGTAATGCCAGTGGGTCAGTCGGGCCGAAAGCAGCGGGGAATGGGTAAAATCCAGGGTTAATTCCCCGTTTTTTTGGTGGATATCGATTTTACCGTATATATCGGACTGATAGGTGCCGATTAATTTTTCGACCTCCACTGAGGGCTCTGTATTTAAAATCCGTTTCGCTTTCCGGTCTGCAATCCGGGTGTCTTTGGCCAAGTTTTCATCGGTGCGCTTCAGGTAGTCGGCAGACCAGTCCTTCCCGTTTTCGACACCCAGAAATTGATCGAGGGCGTAATAGGTGGCTGCCATAATCGGGCTTTTGACCCCGTTGGTGAGGACAACCACCCCCAGGTTTTCATCCGGGATCAGGGTGACGGCCGTGATCATACCGTCGTATCCACCGGTGTGCCCAACCCGAAGGCGTCCGTGGTAATCACTCAGCCCCCAACCCAACCCATAGGCGTTGAAGTGCCTGCCAAAGTCATTTGGGGAGGTGTGGTCTACGGTGAAATTGTTATGGGGTGTCCAAACGGTATTCCGGGTTTGTTTGGAGAGCAGGGTATCCCCGTTGTGTATCCCGTTGTCCAGGTTAAAAATCATCCATTTGGCAATGTCGGAAACACTCGAAATCAGGCCCCCTGTGGCCGCGACATTGTCCCAGCTGGTCCAGGGTATGGGATAATTTCCATCCGCATTGCGGGCGTGGGGGGTGGCCAGGTTGCCTTTGGCCTCCAGTTCTTTCACCGAAGCAATGGTCCGGTCCATATCCAGAGGCTGCAGGATGCGTTCCTGAACATTTTCGGCCCAGCTCTTGCCGGTGACTGTTTCGATGATTTCCCCGGCGGCGATAAACATCAGGTTGGAATACCCGTAGCCGGAGCGGAAAGCGTACGCCTGGGGGACGTGTTTATATCGTTTTATAAATTCCTCGGCCGGCAATTCGGACTTATACCAGATATTATCCCCGCTAAAGGTACCCAGGCCTACCCTGTGGCTGAGGATGTCCCGGATGGTTGTATTTTCACTGACCCAGGAGTCGTATAAATCAAAATAGGGCAGGTATTTGCGGACCGGATCATCCCAGTCCAGTTTTCCTTCCTGTACCAGCATACCTATGAGGGCTGAGGTAAAGGCCTTGGAGTTCGAGGCAATGGCATAAAGGGTGTTGGCATCCGGAGCGCCCTGTTTCCCGACTTCCTTCACCCCGTAGTTTCCCGTGAATATCAATTCCCCGTCTTTGACAATCCCAATTGAGGCACCGGGAATGTCCCAGTCCTCAGCCATTTTCTGGAAATAGGCATCGAGTTTTCGAAGGTTTACATCATGAGTTTTCTGGGCCTGCAGGGTGGCCGGCAGCAGGAATAGCAGGAACAGGTAAGTAGTGATTTTCTTCATACCTAAATGTAGCAATTTTGGTTGGAAGACAGCAGAGCGTTGGGGAACTCTTGCTTGAGGAAGTAGTTTATGGATTAGTCCTCCTTAAAGACATGGCTTTGTTTGACAAGGCTACTCGAATGCTTCTATTTTTGACGTCATTAGTTTCCTGAATTTACCTTTGCCTAATTTCAGTTTTATGACGGACCAGGTGTTGAAGACTATTAGTGCCCCAAAAACGCAAATGATATTGACGTATATATGATAGTCGTTCGTTACGTTTTTCAGATTTTTGAATGCCTCAATAAAACCCCCATACTCGTGACGTGCTTCAAAAGATTTCTCTAAAACAAGGACTATAAAAACACCGATTAAATACAAAAATGTCCGAATTAAGACTTCAACCCAAGCGGGCTTATTTTTAGTAAAGGGAATAGGGACATACTCCAGTATCATGACCACTTTTGCACAAATTAATGCGCCCACAAAGACAGCCGAAAAGCCTGAAAACTCAATATTATACTCTTCAAGCAATAAAACTTTGATAATGTATAGCCCTGCAAACCAGGTAAAGAAGTAAAGTGTTGTATAAAAAACAGCTCG
>CAKZOC010000174.1 GCA_937136025.1 uncultured Bacteroidota bacterium | reverse complement strand
CGATAACCCAAATTGATCTTTAAAGGCGATCTGTGCTGACCGTTCGCTTACGGAAAGTTCCTGATACAAATCTGACAGAGGAGCAGGTTCGCAGATTCTTTCCCTCATCCAATCCGAGGCCTTCTTTATTATGCTGTGTTTATTTAAATTCCCTGTTCCTGGACGCCTCTCTTCACTATCCCGAATAGCGAGCAGTATTTCTCTAAGAAGCCTCTGTTGCAGGTATTGTATAGGTTTATTCAAAGAAGACCTGAAGAGAATGGTCCGGGCAAGTTTGCGCAACGTATTCATCACCTGATACTGAACCAGCCAGACGTTCTCCCCTCTTACTGAGTGGTCCAATCTTATGCTTTGGATAGTCTCGCACGCCACTTCAAACAGTGATTGATGAAATGAGACGGTATATACATGAAACGTATGATTAGATATGCTGTGCAACTCTCCATTCTCCGGAAAAAGCGATAGACAATTCCCATGCAAATACCGGCCACGCCAATTGTAATGAACACTATCGTTAGCTGGAATCACAAATGTCCTAAATCCCTTTGGCGTTGCCCCTCGTTGCTCCGTCTTGCAAGAAAAATTGCCTTCTCCAATCAAAAAGTTTGAAGTCACGGCTTGTTTTATTTCATAGCCTAACGATCTAACTTCTAATGGGAAGACCTCCAGGTTCCATTCAATAACCGAATCCCTCAGCAAATCAATGTCTTGAAACGAAGAAGAGTAAAAAAACATTCTGCGGATTTTTGATAATCTTAAGGTTAGAACCTGCGTATCTTTGAAAAACTAAAAATACTAATTATTAGCGATTATGAAATCAATCATTAAATCTTGCGTCTTCCTTCTGTTTATGGGAATCTATGTTGCAGCCTCAGGGCAAAAGGAAATCATCCATGATGCAGAGTACTATATACTGGAAGCACAGCACGGAGAAAAATGGAAAGCGGAAGATAAGGGGCTTCAAGACAAACTGAAAAGCCTGAGAAAGAAATACGGCACCCCTCCCAACATCATTCACATTATGTGGGACGATATGCCAGTGGGAGAAATTGGGATTCCTGCGTTACAAAAAAACAGGGGGTTTGAAACTCCCGTGATGAACAAGGTGGCCGAAGAAGGAATTCTGTTTACTCGTATGTACACAGAACCCTCATGTACTCCCACGAGAGCAGCGGCCATTACCGGGCGTCACGCCGTGAGAAGCAGCATGACAACCGTTGCTTTTCCTTATGAATATGGTGGCATAGCAGCGGAAGAAGTTTTTATGGCTGAAGTGCTTTCCCAAGCGGGGTACGCGACAGCCTTTTATGGTAAAGCGCACCTCGGCGATGTCGAATCCAGCTATCTCCATACCAATGGATTTGACGAAGCTCTTTGGACACCTTATAATCAAGTGCCCAGCTTGTATGTAAGGCGAGGACAACAAGCAGCTCTTTATCCCACTAGCATGTATCCCGACATGTATCCCGAAGACAAGTATACACTTGATGATGGCTGGATACCAGATGGTTTTGTTTGGGCCCTCGAAGCCAAAAAGGGAGGGAAAGCCAAAGAATGGGGCAACACAGAGAATGACGATGACTATTATAAAATAGACCCGGAATGTGTTAAGCGGGCCAAAGCATTTATGGCGAAGAGCAAGGATGCCAAAAAGCCATTTTATATTGCGTATTGGCCCATGATGCAGTCTTTCCTTGGCAACCAGCCGGGGACTCCTAATAACACTACCAGCGGTGCCTTGCCCCAGGAAGGTTATGTGAAGGTCGACAATTATGTCGGGCAGATCATGGACGAAGTAAAGAGACTTGGGCTTGAAGAGAATACTCTGGTTATTTTAATGGCAGATAATGGCCCTATGACGCATAATGGCCCACAAGGTATGACAGAACATATTTATCGCGGTGGGAAAGGTGACTTTACAGAAGGTGCGGTTCGTGTTCCTGCTATCGCCAAATGGAAGGGTGTCATTGATGAAGGTCAAATTGTAGGTGATATGATTCATGTAACTGATTTGTTCACAACCTTTGCTAATCTTGCCGATGCCAAGCAACACATTCCGACAGATAGAATAATTGACGGACTGGATCAAACTTCCCTGTTGTTGAATGGGGATGGTTTCGGAAGAAGAGACTACGTGTTCATCTACACGGGTCCAATGCTGGCTGCAACGGTAAAAGGAAGGTTTAAGAGGCACTGGGTAGGGGAATTACCTGGTTTAAGTGGCGCAGCTTTCTATGACTTGTACAATGATCCCAGGGAAGAAAATGGCAAGATGCTCCCCGGTTTCACTACTAAGGGCATGTTTATGGAAATGAAGATTCGTCATGAACTTTGGAAACAAAAATATCCGGACAGACCACAGACCCGCGATTTCCCATTTAAAGGATTAGAAAACCCATCTCCAAAAGTAAAAGCAGCCTCAGAGCCAAGAATTGATCCTAAAGATCTGCCTTTTGACCCAAGAGAGTTTATCAAGCATCTTGACGAATGGGAGAACACAGAACAGCTTTGGTTCGATAATGAATAAAAGCAATAATGAATAAAAGAAACGGCTACTGCAATCATTTTGTAGTAGCTGTTTTTGTTATCAATTCTTCAACATTAATCGTTTAATTTTAGAAATCTATGAAGAATACGATTTTTATACTTCTTATGTTAACCTTAATCGGATGTCAGTCCAAAAAAGAAAAAGACACAAATGATATCTTTCTACGACATATTGAACTAGAAGGTCAGTCCAATTTTCGAGACATAGGGAATTATACCACCGAAAATGGTGAGTCACTAAGATCAGGTATGCTCTATCGTTCCGGAACATTGTCAGCCTGTAGCAATAGCGATGTTCAGATTTTAGATTCACTTGGCATAAAAACGGTAGTTAATTTCTTAACAGAGGAAGAACGCAAGGTAAGAGGAGAAGACATTTTACCACGCGGTACAAAATCAGTTTTCTTACCAATTTCCGGTGAAAACCAGGAGGCAGAACAGATACTGGAAGCTCGTCAGACCGGGAATTTCGCTGCTGTACCAATTGAGTTGAATTATAATATTCATGCGCTGTTGGTTGATGTTGGCAAAGAGGCCTATAAAGGTTTTTTTGAAGTTTTAGCTGATGCTGATAGTTACCCTGTTGTTTTTCATTGTTCTCATGGTGTACACAGAACCGGAACTGCCACCGCATTATTAATGATGGCTTTAGATGTTCCATGGGACACAATTGCCTCGGAGTATATGCTTTCAAATATCTACCGGAAAGAAGAAAGCAATACAAGAATTAAAGCTCTGAATGAATTGGCAGAGCGCAATCCTGACGTGGTGGACAAAACAAAAAACCTTGAGAATATTAAGGCCTTGTATCAGTTAAATGAAAATTACATCAAGGGTACAAAAGAAGCCGTTGAAAACGAATATGGCAACATCCAGAATTATTTAAATTCCATAGGAGTTGATTCCTTAACTATCGAAAAAGTGAAAAGTAATTTATTGCAATAAATCTATCATTATGAATAAAGATAACGAACCAGTATCTTTGACTATTAAGGTTGAATACAAAAAGCAAGTCTATAATCTTGGTAAAGGAATTAAAACTTTCTCTCTTTTTGAAAATGCTGTTTGGTCCAGATTTCCTGAATTTTTTGGGAATTTCACATATTGGTTGAGTTGTATAGGAAATGGAAAGTTAAAAATATGTAAACTTTGAGATATTTAATAATTAAGGGCCAAAAATTGAAATTAAAATTAATTTAAAATCTCAAAATGTTACAAGCCAATTCTTTTTAACATTCAAATTTGGATTGAGTTAAGTAATGACCATAAAGTTAAGATTTGCTTAAACTGTCAATCAGGATTTATTGCCTCAATTTCCAATATTCATTGGATTTTTTCTTCAGATCCCTAGCAATATCACCCG
>CAKZOC010000173.1 GCA_937136025.1 uncultured Bacteroidota bacterium | reverse complement strand
AACTTGAGGTGGATTATTTATATTTAATTTCACGTTATTTTTATTAGAAAGAGCATATCATTACCAAACCATTCTTTTTAATGTGGTGATTTGACAATAAAAATTAAAAAAATATATTTTTCCGATCGATAAACATTTCCAAATCGAAAGTTAATAAGTATCGTAATAATTAGTCTTATTTCATCTTTAAATACTTACATCATTAATTGGTTTAAAAGATGATATAATCCCCAATGTAGAGGATTGACACTAAACTTAAGGGTTTCGGCTAAATGTCTGCATAATCATTATGCGTCAAATGATTTACAGGTTATTTCTGTATTCCATTGGGGTCATGCCATTCCAGCTTCGGAAAGATCGGATAAAATTCTGGGGGTTTGCAAAATCGAGCAGTTGAGAAACCATCAGGACATTCAGAGAGGGGTCCATGAGGTATGTCAGGCTTTTTCGTTTGAGGTAATCAGAACGCAGCTGCCGGAAAGAGGTGAACTCGTCCTGTAACCTTCGCTCAATGGTCCTCCTGGAAATTCCCGCGAGGAGCGCAATTTCTTCCAGTCTGGGAATAAAACCGGGGTGGAACTCATCCATAAGCTGTTGTATCTGCCTGGACACAGAATCCGGCATGGAAGGATCTTTGGGATTTGAATCAGCAAAGTTTGAAACCGGCATTTTACGGGATAGATGCACCGTGGGAAAGACGATATAACTCTCGATTTGCCCGGTCCTCAGGGTATAGTCCCCCGTAGGCAGAATCCGTTCCAGGGGTTTGGCAGAGTCAGAGGTGATTCCGACTTCAATAGGTGTGAAATCCGCTCCGATAGCCAATCGGAAACCATCAAGGATTCGGGCAATATCGATATCCTCAAGGATTTGAACGGCCTTAGATTTCCTCTGATTGATCTTCACAGAAAAACGCGTCCGGGTTCCATGTGTGAACAATTTGATATTAAAGTCAGAGCGCAGGATGGCCTGATTGGATGCGGTTGCGGTAAGCAATCCCAGTAAATTGGGTTCCTGAAAAATATGACTACTGACATGTCCCATATTCGTCGAACGAAAGAATTCAGGCATTTCCCCAACGAGGCTCTCAGAACCCGTTTTCTTCTGGATGCGAACGAGCATTTCATTCAACAGGGCGATTGGAATCTGCGCATCCGGATTATAGAAATCAAAATGTTTCAGAAAGGTATGTGGAATGATTTTGGCCATGGCAATACCTTCAGACTTTAATCCGAGAAGTAATTCTGGCAGGAATCCAGCAAGGGCAGTATGTATTAATTTATTCTGCGAAATTTATATGTATATATGAAATAGGGAGGCCAGAGCCGTATCTCTAAAAAGGGCGACATATATATGGGACTTCCAAAAACTGTATTTAACCACGGTATTAGTTTACAATCATCTCCAGGCGGTAATCGGCCTTTTCCCCCCGCCGGCCTGCACTCCGCATCATGTAGACGCGGATGGTGTAGTCCCCGCTTTTGGCAGCCGTACCTTCAAACTGGTTGCCTGAGGTGGAGCCGTTATAGATGGCGACATATTCTTCCCCGGGTTCCATGATGTTGAAATAGGTAGCCCCGTGCTGGGTGGCCATGCTGATGTTCATATACTGGCCTTCCTTTACACTGAGCACGTAATCCACGGTTTCGCGACCGGAAATACTGCTTTCAACAGTTTTGTTGCTGGCACCGGAGTCAAACTGAACACGCACTTTTTTGATTTCGTCGCTGACGGCCTCAGCGGCATCCTTCACAGCTTCGCCTGTCTTCTCAGCGGCATCCCCGACGGCTTCACCCGCTTTCTCGGCGGCTTCACCAACCTTTTCTGCGGCATCTTTCGCGTCTTCAACAACAGCCTCTCCGGCGGATTCCATTTTGTCTTTGGTTTCCTGCTTGCAGGAGGTCAGGGAAATGGCCAGTAAAAGGGCCATAAGGATCATGAACTTGTTCTTGTGATTTTTCATTATGCGTTGTTTTATTAAATATGTGTATTTCGTTCTTGTTTTTTTAGGTGACTTCCCACTCTTGTAGCGTGCCCGTTATACAGTCGGTTTAACCTCCGTATATGACTGCTTCGGGGATTTCATAGCGTTCACTTCCAATATGGATAATGTACATGTCCGATTCTTTTGAGGCCCGGAATTCTCCGGGATCTGCCTGGCTTCTATCGTACCCGACCGCCTGACCGTTTTGGAAGTATATAAAGCGTACGATCCCGTTGGAAAGGGTAACTTGCACATCTGCATCTCCGTTCCCGCGGCGCACTACCCCAAACGGGCAGTTTCGAGTGGGTTCACCCTTCCCCATACTACAGGGAATATTCCCGGTCGCATTGAAGTTGGTTCCTGCAACCGTCGCATCTCCGGATGTTCCTGCATTTCCGGAATTCCCGGATCCGCTGACGTTCATTTCAAGACGGTAATTCGCTTGTTCTCCCCTTCGGGCCGCACTACGCATTAAATATACGCGAATCCGGTAGTCCCCGCTTTTTGCGGTTGTACCCTCAAATTGATTTTCACTGACAGACCCGTTGAAGACCGCCACGTATTCCTCACCAGGTTCCATGATATTGAAATAATTTGCCCCATTATTGGTTGCCATACTTACATTCATGTATTGGCCACTGCGCACATTGAGCAGGTAATCTACGGTTTCATCCCCTCTGATTGTCCCCTCTATGGTCGCACCGTTGGTTCCTTTTTGGAAACTCACCCGTTCGGTGCGGATGTCCTGTGCCAAAAGATCTGTTTCCTGCCCTCCAAGGATGAGTAGGGCGATGACCAAAAGAGGCACTATATTGCTTCTGACTTGTTTTTTCATTTTTAATCTGATTTTCATTAATGTGTAACTATTTCAAGCATAACAAAATACGGATTTCAGAGGATTAAATAAAGCGAATAGGGTGAAAAAAGAGGCAGTTCGGAGGATCCTTTTCAAAGTTGGGTGTTAACCGGCGTCCTCATAGGCAGTCTGAAGCCATTGCTTCAATTCGGAATCCACTTCTCCCACTTCTGAAAGACGAACCCGGTGGGTGCACATTGTCCCGAAAGGGCCTGAACTTTCAAGTCGGCCTCCGGGATCCTTCCCTTTTAATTTCAGCCCCAGGTCAATCCGGGTTTTAGTAGCAGGTTTGATCAGTGCGAATTGTTTCTTTCGCACCAGGCTCACCGTTGTTTTCTTGGGTACGATCTGCACATCGGGACCGAACTTACCTACAACCGCCAGAAGTTTCTCGTAAATAGGGATAAGAGACTCTTTTCCTTTGTATTGAGCAGTCACGAGGTCCTCCGGGGATTCTCCCGAATCTCTGAAAAGTGCCACTATGGTATTTGCAAAACCATGGGTAACCCCGTGTTCCTTTTTCAGAAAATTAACGGCTTCAGAGTGCTTTGAAAAGGATTTTGTACCGAGCAGTTCTTTCCATGCTTCCAGGGACTTACCTGTTTTCTCAGGCATATTTTCGATCATTGATTTCAGCATTGGGTCCATAGGGCGTGTCTTTAAATTTATCGTATTGTTTTAGGGGTATGTAGCGCCCGTATGCGTTCTATCAGTGGGGGATGTGAATAATTAAAAAACACATAAGCGCTGTGGGGGGTTAGATTGCTGAGGTTTTTACGGGAGAGTTTTTTCAAAGAATCAATCAGGGGCTGGGCCGCATAGGTCTCACCTGCAAACCGGTCTGCCTGGAATTCAAATCGCCTGGAAAAATAGTTCATCACAAGGCCTGTAACTTCACTTACCGGGCTGTAAAGAAGCCCGAAAGCCAGTAAGGAGGCGTGAAAACTGGGCGTTGTAACACCGATGGCCAGGGATAATTGAGGTTGATTTAAAAAAAGCGACAAAATAAAAAGGGTGAGGCCCGTGAGCAGGATGGAGGCGCATAAATTGATCAGGATGTGATGTTTTTTATAATGCCCCACTTCATGGGCCAGTACGGCAACAATTTCATCTTCTTCGAGATCTTCTATTAAGGTATCGTACAGGGCCACTCTCTTCTCACGACCAAAGCCTGAAAAATAGGCATTTGCTTTGGTCGAACGTTTGGATCCGTCGATGACAAATATATTTTTAAGTTCGAATCCCACATGTTGGGCGTAGTTTTCAATCTGGCTTTTCAGGCTCCCGGCTTCCAGGGGTTCCTGTTTGTTGAATAAGGGAACGATCAGCTTGCTGTAAAACAGATTCATAAAAACCGAAAAGGCAGCGATCAGTGCCCAGGCATACCACCAGAAATCGGTTCCGGCCCATTGATAGAATACCATTATAAGGGCCAGCAGACCCCCGCCGAATAGGAGCATAAGCCCCCAGCCTTTTACCTTATCGGCGAAAAACAAGGCCGGGGTGGTTTTATTAAAACCGAATTTTTCTTCAATCACAAAGGTGTGATAATAACTCATGGGCAGGGACAACACATCCGCTCCAAACAGGAGCAGACCAAAAAATACCAGGGCCTGGATAATCGGGTTGGGGCTGATAGATGCTGCCAGCGAATCGAGCCAGCCAAACCCACCGAAGATGAGCATACTGAGAAGAACGATCAGGGAAATCCCCGAGGAGAGCAGGCCGAAGCGGAAATTGGTCTTTTTGTACTGCTGGGATTTCAGGTATTCCGATTTTTCAAAAAGGTTTTCCAATTCCTCGGGAACGGGGTCTGAAAACTTACGGGCATTGAGAATATCCAGTGTGGTCTCGAGCAGAAAGTGCAATACAATAATCCCAAGGATGCAGTAAAAAAGGGTTTCGGAGGTCATTCCATATGAATTTGATCCATCGAAAAATAGAAATAATAATCCTGAATCCCCTAACTTTTTAGATCAATGACCCTTTGAGGTTCCCTCGGAATTGAACTCAAAGCCGCGTTGTCGGAGCCCTTCAAAGATCAGGATAGCTGCAGCCACGGAGACATTCATGGAGTCGATTTCGCCACGCATCGGAATTTCCACCAACGCGTCTGATTCCGCCTTCCAAAGCTCCGTAAGGCCGGTAGCTTCCGTCCCGACAACAATGGCCGTAGGCCGGGTGTAATCTCTGGTATCGTAACGAACGGCTCCTCCCAGCGCAGCACCGACTACCTGAATGCCCGAGGTTTTCAAAAAAGTGAGGATTTCACTGCTGCTGGCGGCTGCCACGGGAACTGTAAACAAACACCCGACACTCGACCGGATGATGTTTGGGTTGTAGAGATCCCCCTTCAGATCTGCGATCAGCACTGCATCCAGACCCGCCGCGTCTGCCGTACGTAGCAAGGCGCCTATGTTTCCGGGTTTTTCGGGAGCCTCTGCCACCAGGAGAAGCGGGTTTTTTTGTTTCCAGGTCAGGGTTTCCAGCCCGTGCTCCTTGATGTGCATCAGCGCGATCACCCCTTCAGTTTTTCCCCTGTAAGCGAGGTGTCGGTATACCTCCGGGCTGAGAACTACCCGATCTGTTGCTTTCAGGCCCGGAATTTCATTAAAAATTCCTTCATCCAGGATTTCGGGACAGAAATAGAGTTTTTCGGGAAGATACCCCCCCGACAACGCCAGGCGGAGTTCCCTCAGTCCCTCGAGCACGAATAAACCGTCCCTGCGCCGGTTCCTCGATTTTCGGGTCCAGTGCTCGATCTGTCGCACCTCGGGGTTTTGTATGCTGCTGATGTACTTCATCCCGCTTAAGGTCATAAAAAAACGGAACGATTCAAAGAACCCTTCCGTTGTTAAAGATACATTTGAACCGGACTACTCCTGGTTATATTTCCCCATATAGCGTTTCCAGAGTTCCGTCTGATGGGTCTCCAGGGAGAGCTCCCGACCCTCGATAAAGGCATGCGTCAATTGATTTCCGCGCATATCCAGGGCATCACCTTCTGAAATAAACAGGGTCGCACTTTTACCTGTGGCCAGCGTTCCATAGCGGTTGTCAATCCCCAAAATTTGAGCTGTATTCCCGCTGATCATCGCCAGGGCTTTCTCTTTGTCCAACCCCTGTCCGACCACCTGTCCAGCATAAAACGGGAGGTTGCGGGTCTGAAAATTTTCGGCATCTACATTCTGTATCCCGACCAGCAGACCGGCCTCGTCCAGTAATTTCGGAAGGCGGTAGGGCAGGTCATAGGCATCGTCATTCAAATTGGGCAAGTTATGCGTAAAATTCACCAGTACGGGAATGTTATGGGATTTCAGAAAATCCGGAATCTTATAGGCCTCATAGCCACCAACAAGTACTACCTTTTGGATGCCGGCAGCTTTTAGCTCACTGATTCCATCTATTATCTCCCGTTCTCCATTTGCATAGAGATAAAGGGTTTGAGTTCCTGTAAAAAGCCCCTGCATCGCCCGGAACGCCGGATTGACTTCCTCTGATTTTCCGGCGCCGTAGACTTTTGAATTGCTGATAAAATTCAGCACTTCCTGCTTCTGGGTTTCATAGTCTGAATTGGGCTGGAACCCACGGGGTTCACCCATCCACCAGCGTCCTCTTCTGAAGGACCCCGGCCAGTGCAGGTGTACACCGTCATCTTCCTTTACAATCGCATCCTCCCAGTTCCAGGCATCGAATTGAACTATTGAAGATGTGCCGGAGATCCGTCCACCCTGTGGAGCGATTTGCCCAAGCAGGACCCCGTTGGGGCGCATACTTTCCACCACCTGGGATTCGGCATTGTAGGCGATGATACTGCGCACGTGAGGGATCATGGTTCCGATTTCATCCTGGTCATTACTGGCCCGTACGGCATTGATTTCAATAAGTCCCAGGGATTTACCCGGGGCGATAAAACCTGGGTATACGTGTTTTCCCGTGGCGTCGATAACCCGCCCGTTGCCCTGAAGGCCGGCGCCTATTGCGGTAATCGTTCCATCGGTAAAAGTCACGGTACCGTTTTCTACAATTTCACCATTACCCAGGTGTAATGTGGCTCCGGTGATACTAATGGTTTCACTTTGAGCTGCTGCGGGCGTCTGCTGTCCCCAGGCCTTTGCAAGGCAAAGGAGAAGGATGAATGTGCTGGCTATATATGATTTCATAGGATTCATTTTAGTATTGGATTTTAAAGACTGTCACAGGTAAAGGTTCTTTTCTGTTTTTGTCTTGGAGGCCGAACGGCTGCCCCACCCGCTTTTTCATCCAGCATCATTTCCGTGAGCTTACTGCGCTCCTCGGTCATGCGCTGCTGAAGCCTGGCATCCTCGCTGCGATCAAAATAGGGTACCCCTTCGATATAAGTGGTTTCAGCAACTGCATATACCGAGAGGGGATGGTCTGACCAGAGCACGAGGTCTGCATCTTTACCCACCTTAATACTTCCGACCCTGTCATCTATATGTAATAATTTGGCCGGGTTGAGGGTAACGGTTTTCCAGGCCTCCTCTTCGGAGAGTCCGCCGTATTTCACGGTCTTACCTGCTTCCTGATTCAGGCGGCGTGACATTTCATTATCGTCGCTGTTAATGGCGACGGTAACACCCTGGCTGTGCATGATGGCGGCATTGTATGGAATGGCATCCTTAACCTCATACTTGTAGGCCCACCAGTCGCTAAATGTAGAGCCGCCAACTCCGTGTTCCGCCATTTTATCGGCTACCTTGTACCCCTCCAGAATGTGCGTAAAAGTATTGACCTTAAAGTCCATACGATCGGCAAGTTTCATCAGCATATTGATTTCGCTTTGCACGTAGGAGTGGCAACTGATATGCCTTTCACCCCGGAGAATTTCAGCGAGCACTTCCATCTCCTCGTCGTACCGGTAGGGTTTTCCGGAGTCTTTAAGCACCTGATATTCCTTAGCACGCTGGAAATAGTTTTCGAAGACTTGTTCCACGCCCATACGTGTTTGGGGAAATCGGTCAAAGCTCTGCCAGTTGGATTGCTTTACATTTTCCCCAAGCGCAAATTTGATAAACTTGGGCATATCGGTATAGATCATCTCCGAGGCACTGCGGCCCCATTTGAGTTTAAAGATGGCTGAGCGCCCACCGATGGGGTTGGCCGATCCGTGAAGGAGTTGGGCTGAGGTTACCCCTCCACCCAGATTTCGATAGATATCGATATCTTCCGGGTCCAGGACATCGGTCATTTTTACCTCTGCCGAGGAATTATGGCCGGCTTCATTAATGGCGAGGCCGGCGATGTGGGTGTGTTCGTCGATAATCCCTGCAGTCAGGTGTTTTCCGGTAGCGTCAACCACCCGGGCCCCACCTGCAGAGAGATTGCTTCCAATTTTGGTGATCTTTCCTTTTTTGATAAGGACATCCGTATTGAGAAGCGTTCCCTCAGCTTCCCCGGTCCATACAGTAGCATTTTTAAAGAGAATATCCTCCTGCTCCGGAAGCTTCAGGTAGCCGTATCCGACATTCGGGTAGCTTAAGGGAAGGAGCTCGGGGACGCCTTTTTTCGAATCTGATTCTTTGGTTTCCGCTTTAAAATCACCTGTCTTTCGAGCAGTAAATCGGGTTTCACTGCCGTCGGGTAAGACCATTTTACCGTTGAGGTTTTCAGTGGACTTATCCACCAAAGCCGTCGTTCTGTAGGAATCGCTCCCATCAGAAAACGAGGCCAGAACCCAGTCATTCTCGTACGTTATTTTGGACTTCAGGACTTCCTCACCTTTTTTAACTTCGAGTTTCGGGCTGGCTGGCGTCCCCGTGACGGAAAGCGCAAAGTCTTTTCCCCCTGCTGACAGGGCATACTCCCCTCGAATATCTTTCTGGTTCATATCCGCCAATACATGACGTTTTCCCATCACCCAATTTTCATACAGGGTTGTTTCCTCCTCGAAGATCGGACCTGAGGTGATCAGAAAATTGGCATACCGGCCGACGTCTAAGGTTCCGATTTCTTCCGATTTCTTCAACAAACGAGCGGGCTCGGTGGTTAACGCTTCAAGGGCACGGGTCTCTGAAAGCCCATACTCCATGGCTCTGCGTATATTTTTATGAATGTCTTTTGAATTTTTCAACCCCTCCAGGGTAAAGGCAAAAGAGATGTCATTTTTTTCTAGAACTCCCGGATTCGATGGGGCATGGTTCCAATGCCGCATATCTTCAAGACTCACATAATTGGCCTGATACGGATTGGAAACATCAAAGGCTTCTGGAAAATTCAGAGGTACAACCAGGGAGGCCATCGTAGCTTTGATATCCCCGATATTTTCGTATTCCTGACCCCCGGCCAGAATCACATACTGAATCCCAAAGCTATCGCCTATTTTATCTGCTCTGAGCACATGGCCGTTGTCCCCGGCTGCAAAAAACTGAACCTGGTTTTTGTTTCGGATGAGTGCTTCGAGGGAGCGGTCTGTGGTCGTGACATTTCCCCCGTTATACCATTCCGCATCGTGATACATCTGACGCAACAAGGCCATCGAGCCCATGAGGGAGGTAGGGTAGGACTGGGCCTTGGCAATACTGCGGTCAAAAGAAAGGTACTGACCTGAGGCATCTTCCAAAATACGTTCAGAATCGTTGCCCTCTTCGTTCAAGGCGAGTAACACCCCTGTACCGCGGACAATTCCGTCCTGAATATGGCTGTTGACCACGCCGAAGCCCAGGGCGCGCAAGTCTTTCGCGCTTTTTGTGTCAAATTTGTAACTGGAGATGGCTGCATTTTCCGGCATGATATGATCATTCCAGTAAAAGCCTTCCCGACTGGGTTCATACTGGGCTGTGCGCCCCCTTGATGGATTTCTTTTGGCCTGTTCCACTCCGAAAGAAGAGAAAATATCTATAAACGAAGGGTAGACTGATTTGCCTTCTAAATCTATAACCTCACTGTTCGAGGGAACATCCACCCGCTTTCCAACTCCGACAACCCTTCCCTCGTGAAAGAGAAGTGTTCCTTTATCGATAACCTGAGTGGGACTCACGTAGATTCGGGCGTTTGTGAGCGCTGTGTAGTTGTTGTTACTGGCTTTGACCCCGTCGTTTTTCGGGAAGTACTTTTGAGCATTTCCCGAATAGCCCAGGCATAATAAGGCAAGGAGTAGTAATTTCCATTTCATAAGCGAACTATAGTTAGAATGAGAAGTAATAATTTTGAGTAGTTTGGAGGCCCAATATACCAAAATCGGAGAACCCATTGAAGGTTTTCCCTAGAATTCCTATGGGGAAACCCTTCAGGGAGTTACCGGATAAATTTTGTGGTACCCTACTATCAGAGCCACCACCCGGTTATAGGAACGGATACCATCCTTTTGTTTGTTGATTTCCAGGTATTGGTTAAAGATGGATTTAAAAACAGGTTCCATCGGATTTTCAAAACGCTTCCAGAAAATCGTCAGTTCCCGGTAATTGGCCCGGACCCCCGGATTTATTTCCTTCAGGAGCTTTTCATAGGCCCTTTTGTCCCTTCTCCGGATTTCCGAAAGGCAATAACTCAGGCCATAGGCCGAGGCCGAATACTGGAAGTATTTGTCCGGATTGCGCAGGGTGACCAGATATCCGATAAAATTCGTTTCATTCTCTGCGGAGTAGCCCAACTGGTGACCCACCTCATGTCCGCAAACCACGGAATGCCGGAAAATGGGAAGTCTATGGTTTACCTGGGCTTCTCCTGTGAAGGGATTCAGATAGCCCCCATACCCCATATAGGAAAGCAGGGTGCTGAAAAGTGAGGGCTTCAAACTGGGGGGATCGTAGAAAAATCCCGGGAAGTCGTTGGCCAACTCCTGGTATCCGACAAGGGTTTTTTGGAGATTCAGATTACGGGTATTGGGGATTTGAACAGCCTGGAGGCTATCCCCTGTGAGCTCCTGTTGCAGGGCGTTGGTCTGCCGCACGAGGCGTCCGGTAAGTTCCACGAGCTCAGCCGTAGTGTATTTTACCTCGTAGCCAAGGGTATGCGCCAGGGGTTGTCGGAAGTAGTTGCTCCCCCAAAGCAGATAAAAAGTGAAATGAAGGACAGAAAGGGCCACGAAACAATCGCGGAGAAAGGTCCAGGGATGGTGCCGAATCCAATGCCGCTTTCGGATCAGGTAACCTATGGATAATGCGATAAGAGAAAAATAAATAAGGTCCCCCACAGACCAGGGAATCCAGCCGTAGAGTCTCCTGAAAAAAGCAGAGATCGTGGGGTAAATACCTGTACTGTAGTATTTCTCAACCCACTGTGGATGGCCTGCCATCCAGTTTACGGCTATAAGCTGAAGCGGGAATGAAAGGATAATACCGGTCTTAAAATGGGAGCGCATGGCGTAAAAATAGAGAATAATCCTGCCGGCCTTGCCCGGAATGGTTATTTTTGAGAGGCACTTAATCCTTTTTTATATGTCTGATGTCATCGCGAATATTGATCCCATTACAGTCTGGAAGCACTTCTCAGATCTCAATGCCGTCCCACGACCTTCTAAAAAAGAAGACCGGGTCATCGGTTTTATGATGGACTTCGGGGCGTCTCTGGGTCTGGAGACCCTGAAGGACCCTGTAGGGAATATCGTCATTCGAAAACCCGCCAGCCCCGGAATGGAAAACCGCAAGACTGTGGTGCTGCAGGCCCATCTGGATATGGTTCATCAGAAGAACAACGCCACGGCATTTGATTTTGAGGTTCAGGGCATTCAGATGTTTCTGGACGGAGATTGGGTACGGGCCAAAGGCACTACCCTGGGGGCAGACAATGGTCTGGGAGTGGCAGCTATTATGGGAATTCTGGCCTCCGATGAGATCGCGCATCCCCCTTTAGAAGCCCTTTTCACCATTGACGAAGAAACGGGGATGACCGGGGCCAAAGGACTTGCCGATGATGTTTTGACCGGAAGTATTCTCTTAAATCTCGACACAGAAGAAGATGACACCCTTTGTGTAGGATGTGCCGGGGGTGTGGACGTTACAGCCCGGGGCACCTACACTCCCGTGGCTGCTGATGGGGAAGCTCAGGGACTTCATATCCGGATCAATGGCCTGCAAGGGGGGCATAGCGGGATGGATATACACAAAGGCCTTGGCAATGCGAATCTCCTACTGGGGCGCATGCTCCTGGCTTGCCGGGAAGTTGCCCCGGTTTCACTGGCCGCCCTGGATGGGGGAAGCCTTAGAAATGCAATTCCCAGAGAGGCTCACGCGCTTCTTGCCATCCCTTCCGACAAATGGGATATGGCACTTCGCGCTTTAGAGATCGAAAAAAGTGCCGTGCTCGAAGAATACCGGGAGAAGGAGCCGGATCTGCGGATAACTGCAGAACCCGCGACCCGACCGGAAAAAACAATGGATACCCGGACAACCGCCAGTTTCCTCAACTGCCTGTATAGTTTGTATAACGGGGTGTACGCCATGAGTTCAGAATTCCCGACGCTCGTGGAGAGTTCCAATAACGTCGCACGGGTTCAGGTAGGGGAGGGACACATAGAGATTGGCTCCCTGACCCGTTCCTCCAGGGAATCGGCTAAAGCGGATTTGGTGCGAAAATTAACAGCTTCTTTCGAACCTGCAGGTTACCAGGTAACGACCGGGGGGGATTATCCCGGTTGGCTGCCCGATACTTCATCTCCAATTTTAGCCGTGGTCACCAAAAGGTATACCGAACTTTTCGGGGAATCGCCTCAGATATTAGCCGGCCATGGAGGCCTGGAATGCGGGATTCTCAAGAATCACTATCCCGAAATCGACATGGTCAGTTTTGGTCCGACCATCCTCGGGGCCCATTCTCCGGATGAGCGGGCTTCCGTGTCGTCTACGCGCAAATTCTGGGCCTTGCTGCAAGATGTGCTGAAGCACATTCCGCAGGAAGATTAAGAACCCCTGAGGCTTACTCAGAGAGGGGCAGCATTTCCAGGTCGAATACCAAATTCGCGTTGGGTGGAATCGGGCCACTGCCCTGACTGCCGTATCCCAGATGTGGCGGCACAAAAATACGCCATTTATCACCCGCTTTCATTTCGAGCATGGCTTCCTTAAACCCTGCGAATAATCGCATATCGGGACTCAGGGCCATGGAGAGGGGTCTGAAATCGCCCCTGTGAAGTGCGAGCAATTCATCATACCGTCCAGAGGCTCTGGCGATGGAATCCAAGCTTGTATCGATCAGGGTGCCATTCTCCAACCACCCGGCGTAATGGACGGAAACGTTCTGTCCGATGGAGGGTTTGGGTCCGTCTCCCTCTTTTAGAATGGTATATTGAAGTCCTGAGGGTAGGGCAGTAGCAGTTGATTTTTGACTGACAAGCTCTGCTCCAAAGGCCTTAATTTTTTCCTGAAGTGCTTCTTCTTCAGCGAAGTAGGCGGACATTACCTCTACGGCATCAAAGGATTTGGCCGCTTTTCCATTTCGGACAATGGTGACTTTTTTCATGATCACGGAGTCTATCGGTCGATCCCCGGGTTGGGTGGGAACTGCAGCAATGGAATCGATCACATCCATTCCCAAAACGACCTTGCCGAAAACTGTGTGTACACCGTCCAACCATGGAGTTTCCTTGATGGTGATAAAAAACTGACTGCCATTGGTATTCGGTCCACCGTTGGCCATAGAAAAAATCCCCTTGCCATTGTGGGTCAGATCTTTGTTAAATTCGTCTTTAAAGCGGTATCCCGGATTCCCAGTGCCCGTTCCCATCGGATCGCCGCCCTGAATCATAAAATCGGGCATGACACGGTGAAAAATCAGACCGTCATAAAAGGGTTTCTCTTTATACGCATCACTGACAAAAGGGTTTGAGCCTTCTGCTAAGCTCACGAAGTTGGCCACGGTTAAGGGCGTTTTTTCCTGTTCCAATTTAATCACCATATCGCCCTGGGTAGTCTGTAATTCCACAAACAGGCCGTCCCCAAGATCTGCGTAATTAGACTTGCAAGATCCCAAAATCACCAGGGCCAAGGATAGCAGTAAAACAAATTTTTTCATAACACAATCAATTTTCGGTTTCAGTTTCCGGTTCGATTTTAAATATTTCGAGGGTACATTTTAAAGGCGTATTGGGCCCGATGCGATCATCATTCCCATGGTATCCGTACCCCAGGGAAGAGGGGTAAAGAAATGTAGCGGATTCTCCTTCCTTTAGGAGCTTAACACTATATCGCATTCCTGAAAAGAGTTCCTCTTTATCTACCAGATATCTGAGGATTCCTATTTCTTCCCGTCGGTAGAGGGTATCTTCATTCCAGGTTCGGATATCGTATGTCAGGGTCACCAGATCTCCTGCAGCGGCTAATGCGCCGGCCTCAGGAGCTCTTTTTTCATAGGCATACATAAAGCCACTGGCACTACTTTGGTAGGTGCGCAGGCTGTCTTTTTGGGCGAGTTCCTGCATCCATGTGGTTTCTTGCTCCAAAAGGCGTTTATTCCGCTCGGCGGACGATTTGAGAAAACTGCCACTGCGAACCTCCAAAGGTCTGCGGGGCTGAGGTTCCTGGCAGGAGGCAAACAACAACATTAAAAAGACAAAACTAAGTACCTTTCTCATCGGGTTAATTGCTTTTCATATAAAGGGAGTAAACTCTGGAATCGGGCGGTAGTGGCTTTCAGGGAATCATCACTTCGGCCTCCGGCTGCATTGATATGACCCCCACCGTTAAAATGTGAGCGCGCCAGGTCGTTGACCGAGAAATCGCCCTGGGACCGAAGGGAAATCTTAACGATCCCCTCTTCCTTATTCTCTATAAAGATGGCCGCCAGAACCACATCTTTCAACGAAAGGGCATAGTTTACGAAGCCTTCTGTATCTCCTTTTTGAAAATTATTTCGGTTCAGTTCTTCCTGGCTAAGGGTTATATAGGCCGTCCGATAGGGCTTGAGGATTACCAGATTCTGCAAGGCGCAGCCCAAAAGCTGCAAGCGCTCCACACGGTTCGTATCGTAGATGTGACGGTGAATCTGTGTGTGCTGTGCCCCACGTTCCATCAACTGCGCCGCTACCCTCATGGTCGTGGGAGTCGTCCCCGAGTATTTAAAAGAGCCGGTATCGGTGAGGATGCCGGTATAAAGGCAGGCGGCTATTTCCGCATCTATTTCCCCGGCAGCACCCAAACCGTCAATTAAATGGTACACCATTTCACAGGTAGAACTCATCTGAGCATCGGAATACGTCACTTCCGCATAGTCGTCCGGGCTTTGGTGATGATCTACCATAACAAAGGGGCAGGTAGTTTTCTCAAGGACCTCCTGCATAGCCCCGGTGCGGTTCAGCGCATTGAAATCAAGGGTAAAAACCAGGTCAGCTGATCCTATGATCTTCTCAGACTCGCTTCGATTTTTTTCAAAATTGATCACCGATTCCGCTCCCGGCATCCATTTCAGAAATTCCGGGAAATCATTCGGAGAAATCAGATGGGTTGTGTGATGGCGGGCCTCTAAAAAGCGCTGAAGCCCCAAACATGAGCCTATGGCATCTCCATCGGGATTTTTGTGAGGGACCAGAACGATCCTTTTTCCCGTTTTCAGCAATGCTTTTAATGGCCCGACCAGGTCAGAATTCATGCGGGCAAAGATATTAAATTAGATGAAAGCCCGATCAGAAATGATATCTTTAGGAAAAGAAACACCGGGTTTGAAACGACTTATTCCACTAGTATTTCCCCTATTGCTTCTTTCCTCCTGCAAGTCCGCAGGGGATTCCGCCCAAATTGCGACCCGGTCGGAGGGTGAGATTCTTAAGATTGCATTCGGGTCCTGCAATGATACCGAGCGGGGCAACCGCCTTTGGGATGATGTTCTGGCACTTGGGCCCGATCTCTGGATATGGGGCGGGGATAACGTCTATGCGGACACCGATGATATGGAAGAACTTCGGGAGTATTATGCGGAATTGAAAGCAGTTCCCGGTTATAAGGCTTTGGAAACCACAACCCCTGTCATCGGCACCTGGGACGACCACGATTATGGCCTCAATGATGGAGGTGCCGAGTTTAAGGCCCGCGCGGCCAGCCAACAAGTATTTCTGGATTTCCTGGGCGTACCTGAAAAGAGCTCAAGGCGGGAGCGGGAAGGGGTTTATGCGGCCCACAACTACTCCACAGGGAAGGGGAGCGTAAAAGTTCTGGTTTTGGATACACGGTATTTCAGGACGCAATTAAAGGAAGATCCTGCAGGTAATAGAAGGTATGTGCCGCATACTGAACCTGGAGGTACTATTCTTGGGGAAGCCCAGTGGGCGTGGCTGGAAAGGGAACTCAATGAGTCCGGGGCGGATTTCAATATTCTGGTGAGCAGCATTCAGGTGTTGTCCGGGGAACACGGTTTTGAAACCTGGGGTAACTTCCCCGATGAAGTTGCCCGTCTTAAGCAGGTGATTGCTGATTCCGGGGCCCGGGGAGTAATCGTGTTTTCAGGGGACCGGCATATTTCAGAATTCTCCAGAACAGATTCTCAGCCCCTCAGCTATCCACTGGTCGACTTTACCTCCAGCGGTCTGACTCATGCCTACAGGGCTTTTAAGGGAGAACCGAATCCATTCCGGACAGGGGAAGTTATCTCTGTAGAGAGTTTTGGCTGGGTTACATTGGATATAAGCAACCGTCGGGCGACTTTTCAGATTCGCGGGGATGGGAATAAGGTTCTTCTGGAATTGAGTCAAACGTATTGAGTTTGTGGGTTGCAGGGATAAAGCGTATTTTTGCCGAAAATTTTTAAGATGGCAGGAAGCAGAACTTTTACCATGATTAAACCAGATGCGGTTGAAAACGGATATATAGGAGCGATTCTCGAAAAAATCACTTCTGCAGGTTTTCGTATCGTAGCGCTGAAATACACCCAATTGAGTCGCCGGGATGCTGAGGAATTCTATGCAATTCATAAAGAACGTCCCTTTTTTGGCGAATTAGTGACATTTATGACCCGCGGGCCTATAGTTTCCGCTATCCTTGAAAAGGAAAATGCAGTGGAAGATTTCCGGGCACTTATCGGGGCTACCAATCCGGCTGAGGCCGCTGAGGGTACCATCCGAAAACTCTTTGCAAAGGATATAGGGGAGAATGCCGTTCACGGTTCAGACAGTGATGAAAACGCCTTAATTGAAGGAAGTTTCCATTTTTCAGGCAGGGAAGTATACGCGTAGTTTTCTGATGAAAAGAACAAAGAAACCCCGGCCGGTGCGCCGGGTTTTTTTGTTTATTGAAGCCTGACTTTTTCTATGAGTGTCCGACCCAGATCCTCATTCATCATTTCGATGATTCGGGAGGCGCCCAGGCTCAGTTCTTCTCGCAAGACGGAGGACTTAAGATAAACGATCAGGGTGTTGCCCTCCAGGCGAACCTTAAGCGTGTAATTGGAAACTCCGGGGCCCATAACACGGGACCAGGCTTCCTGAACACGAACCTGATCTAATCCCTTTTCCAGATGATTTACCTCAATAAAAGCTTTTAAGGCCTCGTCAAGAGATTGATTCTCCTTTTTTTTAGTCATCTTCTGTTTTAAGTGAAAAGGGTTCGTACCTATTATAGGTATATAATAATCCATTGCTGTGTCGGGTGGTCAGGCTCAGGCTGTCGAGTTCCAGCACTTCTTCCTCCCATTGTGTATCTCCCCCTGTAAACCCCAGAAAAAGACGACGGTCCCGCCAGAGTATTTCCATAGGGAGCGCATCATCAGAGGTCAGGTATTTCCCATCCAGAGTGGGTTGCACTTTTTTGCGGTATCCACTGCGGCCGTTCCAGTCAAAATAATCGATGGTGGTATTGGCCGTGTAGGTTTTTTCAGTCCCATCTGACAAAGCGACTTTCTGAATCTCCCAATACCCCTGAAGATAGTGCAAATCCTCTTTGTCTGGAGTGGGATTGCAGGAGCATAAAATCAAGACTCCCCAAAAGTAAAGCAAGCGTCTAAAGGGTGATGAGTGCATAGGTCTGATGGATTTGCTTTACGGTTTTTTCAGTGCGTTCGCCGTGGGTGTCACTGATAAAAATCTGACCAAAAAGGTCCTGGTTCACCAGGTTGACAATGTGCGCTACCCGGCCTTCATCCAATTTATCAAAAATATCGTCCAGAAGCAAAATGGGCATTCCGGACAGCTGGGATTTCATAAATTGGAATTGTGCAAATTTCAGCGCGATCAGAAAAGACTTCTGCTGCCCCTGACTTCCAAATTTCTTAATCGGATACCCATCGATCTCCATGCTCAGGTCGTCCTTGTGAATCCCCTGGCTGGTATATTGCAGCAGGCGATCTTTGTCCAGGTTCTCAAGGAGCAGATCTGATAGCGGAGCCGATTCCAGTTGACTCTGATACCGCAGTCGAACGGGTTCATCTCCCCCGGAAATCGCTTTGTACTGAGCGATAAAAATGGGTGTAAATTCGAGCATAAAGGCCACTCGTTTCTCGTGAATCCGCGTGCCCAGGATGTGGAGCTGGTGGTTGTAGACTTCAAGACTGTCTTTGTCAAATGTCCGATTGGCGGCAAAATACTTGAGCAGGGCGTTCCGCTGGGAGACTATTTTGTGATAGTTCAGCACATCCTGCAGATACTCCTTATTGGATTGGGAAATGACGCCATCCATGAATTTACGCCTGACTTCACTACCCTCCAGGATCAGGTCCCTGTCTGACGGGGATATAATGACCAGCGGTACCTGCCCGATATGATCCGAGATCCGGTCGTAGACTTTCCCATTGCGCTTGAGTACTTTTTTGCTGCCTTTTTTAAAACTGCACACCACACTTTCTTCCCGCCCCTCTTTTACAAAGACCCCTTCAATAACGAAAAACTCTTCCCCGTGCCGGATATTCTGAGTGGTCACCGGGTTGAAATAGCTTTTGCCAAAGGCGAGGTGGTAGATGGAATCCAGGACATTGGTCTTTCCTACCCCATTAGGGCCGATCAAACAATTGATCTTGGCGTCAAACTCGAATTCCCGCGTGTCGAAATTCTTGTAATTCAGTAAGGATAAACGCTTTAAATGCATCCGGATTCAGGAGGGTTTCAGAGTAGTATGCTGCCGCAAATTATCTAAAAATAAGGAATAAATTACCCTTCTGTTTTAGATAAAACCTTTATTTTTGCGCGATCAATATTACAAAAAATGGCCACATACAAAAAGCGGGGGTATAAACCGAAGAACAAAGCGGAGGAGCACGAACTCAATGTGCAGGACAGCACGACCGCAGAGGTATTCAGTACTCTGGATTCCAGCGCTTCTAAGACGGAACAGTGGGTGGCGAGGAATCAGAATTATATTTTAGGGATTATCGGAATGATTGCTGTTGGGGTATTGGCGTACCTCGGTTATCAGCAATTCATACAGGAGCCGCGCGAAGAAAGTGCCAGTAACGAGCTCTTTTATCCCCTCCAGTATTTCAGCCAGGCCCAGCAAAGCGGAGTACAGGCAGACTCGCTATATACACTTGCCCTTGAAGGCGCTGAAGGAAAATTCGGGCTTTTAGACATCATGGATGAGTACTCTGGCACCAAATCGGCCAATATCGCCCGGTATGCCGCCGGTATATCGTATATGAAGTTGAATCAGTACCAGGAGGCGATTTCCTACCTGGAGGAATTCAAAACGGACGATGCCATGTTAGGGCCCGTAAGTATGGGGAATATCGGAGATGCTTTTGTACAACTCGGACAAAACGAAGATGCCCTTCGGTTCTACGAAAAGGCCGTGTCGGAAGATACCAATGACTTTACCACACCCCTCTACCTGCAGAAAGCCGGAATTACAGCCCTGGAACTCGGGCAACAGGAAAAGGCGCTGCAATACTTCACACGGATTAAGGAAGACTACCCGCAATCCGCTCAGGGATCTGGCGTGGATGCATTTATAGGAATGGCCAAAACGTCAAATTAATGGCAACTTCGGGTAAAGATCTCTCTGCCTACGATAAATCGGAGGTGCCCGATGGCCAAAATATGCGTATTGGGATTGCGGTCTCCAGATGGAACGCTGAGATCACAGAAGCCCTTTACCAGGGAGCTTATAAAACCCTTTTAGATTGTGGTGTAGACGCGGGGCATATTCTTCGGATGGATGTTCCGGGGAGTTTTGAACTGGCCTTTGGATGCGGTAAACTGATCCGGGAGGAAAAGCCGGATGCCGTTATTCATTTTGCAGCCTATATTGAGGTGGGGGAGTCAATGACGGCCCCAATGCCTTTCTTTGAAAATAATGTGACCGGTTCGCTGAACCTGATAGAAGCGGCCGTCGCTGCCGGGTGCCTTCGGTTTGTATTTTCGTCCACATGTGCCACCTACGGCGATCAGGACAATGTGGTTCTGGATGAAGACAGCGCGCAACATCCCATAAATGCCTACGGCGCGTCCAAGCGTGCAATCGAAGATATTCTGGCGAATTTCGATGCAGCCCATAACCTGCAGAACGTCATTTTCCGGTATTTCAATGTTGCGGGCGCGGATCCCGAGGCCGAAGTCGGAGAGTTCCATCAGCCGGAAACGCATTTGGTGCCACTGATGATCCAAGCCATAAAAGGCGAGCGCGCGGCGCTCACCGTGTTTGGCACCGACTATGACACGCCGGACGGCACCTGCATCCGCGACTACATCCACGTCGTGGACCTCGCGGACGCGCACGTGCGCGGCGTCGAGCGCCTGCTCGCCGGCGGGGAGGGCCTCACGGCCAACCTGGGCAGCGGTCGCGGGAACAGCGTGCTCGAGATCCTGGACGCGTGCGAGGCGGTCACCGGCAAGCCGCTCGCGCGCACGATCGGGCCGCGCCGGCCGGGCGACC
>CAKZOC010000172.1 GCA_937136025.1 uncultured Bacteroidota bacterium | reverse complement strand
AAGGTGTGGATGAATTCTCCGGGCTCCAAACCGCACACCTGTGCAATCATGAGGGTAAACAGCGCATAGGAGGCAATATTAAAAGGGACCCCCAGGAAGATGTCCGCACTGCGCTGGTAGAGCTGGCACGAGAGTTTGCCATCTGCTACATAAAACTGGAAAAACGCATGGCAGGGTGGCAAGGCTGCCTTTCCCCGGGCTACGTTTTCAGAAAACGATATTCCCGTATCCGGCAAAACAGATGGGTTCCACGCAGCCACTAACATGCGGCGGCTGTCCGGGTTTGTGTTCAGGGTATGTAATAACTGTGTTATCTGGTCGATTTGATCTCCGTTCCAGTTGCGCCATTGCTGGCCGTAGACGGGTCCGAGATCGCCGTTTTCATCGGCCCATTCATTCCAAATCCGGACTCCGTTTTCCTGCAGATAGCGCACGTTGGTGTCGCCTTTCAGAAACCAGAGCAATTCGTGAATCACGGATTTTACATGGATTTTTTTGGTGGTGACTAAGGGAAAGCCCTCTGCGAGATCGAATCGCATCTGGTACCCGAAAACACTCAATGTGCCGGTTCCCGTCCGATCGGATTTCAGGGTTCCATGGCTCAGCACGTGGTTCAGCAGGTCGTGATATTGTTTCATGAATCATTACAGTTTACCCTCCAGGGGGGACAGGGTCTAAAAGTAAATATTCATCTTGTTTTGCCGAAGCCGGGCCCTGCCTTTTTTTCAAAGGTTATTAACCTTGGCTTGCTAAGCAGAGTAACTAAAGTTCGTGTTGTGGGATTATCCGAGAATCATGCCCGCCAGGGTGGCGGAAAGCAGGGAAGCCAGGGTTCCCCCCAGAACGGCTTTCAGGCCAAATTCGGAAAGGGTTTTCCGCTGACCGGGCGCCAGGGAACCAATCCCCCCGATCTGTATCCCGATAGAGGCGAAATTGGCAAAACCACAGAGCATATAGGTGGCCATAAGGACCGACTTCTGATACCCGAGGTGTAAGGGGCTGCTGAGGTCCTTCAATTCCGCCAGTTGTATGTATCCCACAAATTCACTTGCCGCCAGTTTAATCCCCAGCAATTGCCCCATCATCATAATATCGCTTGAATTCACCCCGATGAGCCACATCAGTGGGGCGAACAAGGCGCCTAAAAGGGCTTCAAGGGAAAGTGCATCATAGGGAGAATTCATGGCAATCCAGCCATTGAGGGAGGTCAGGTCTCCTACCCAGCCCAGCAAGCCATTAATCATGGCGATAAAAGCGACAAATACCAGCAGCATAGCGCCGACGTTGACGGCCAGTTTCAGACCTTCCGTGGTGCCGTTGGCTATTGCATCGAGCAGATTACTCCCTATTTTATCAGCAGATACACTGATCGTACCATCCACCGCCTCCGTTTGGGGATAGAGCATTTTAGAGATGACTATGGCCCCCGGGGCAGCCATTACGGATGCAGCAATCAAATGGCGGGCAAATTCCAGTCGGAGTTGTGGATCGTTGCCTCCCAAAAAGCCGATATAGGCGGCGAGGACACCTCCGGCCACAGTCGCCATTCCTCCGATCATGACCAAAAGGATTTCCGAACGGTTCATTTTCTCCAGATAGGCCTTAATCAGAAGCGGGGCTTCAGTTTGCCCGAGAAAGATATTTCCCGCGATACTCAGACTCTCCGGCCCCGAAATTCCAAGAGAACGCGACAGCAACCAGGCCAGCGTTTTAACAATGCGCTGAATGATCCCTAAATAATACAGGACAGAAGTAAGGGCCGAGAAAAAGATGATCGTCGGCAGGATTTGAAAGGCAAAGACGTATCCGATATTCGGATTGTCTAAATCCATAAGATTGCCAAAAACAAAAGTACTTCCCGCCAGGGTGAATTCGAGAATACTATTAAAAAAGGAGCCCAGAAGATTGAAAAACCACTGAACCGCCGGAATCTTGAGGACGCCTATGGCCAGTACGAGCTGAATGCCGAGGCCTGTGCCGACCGTCTTCCAATGGATAGACTTCCGATGGGCGCTAAAGACAAAGGCAATGGCCAGTAAGACCACAAGACCGAGTACACCCCTTGCGAGGGAAGTAATGCTCAATCCATCATTGGGGATCAGGATATCCGAAGCGGCCTCCTGGGCCATTCCGGAAAGGGGAAGTAGCAGAAAAATCAGGCTTGATAGGAATAGGAAACCGGAATTTCTGCCCTTTTTCAACTCAGCTTTTTCGTTTGGAGATTTCATCCCTGAGCTTGGCAGCTTTCTCATAGTCCTCTCCGGTTACAGCTTTTTCGAGTTCTTTATTCAGTTCTTCCAAACTCATCTCCCTGTAGGCCGCTCCCGATCCGGCATCGATTTCAACGGCCTGTCCTTCCTGAAGGATTTCGTCGACCATAATGCTGTCATCACCGTCCTCTTTATCGGTATCTTTTGAAGAAAACTTTAAGAAAATACCTGCCTTATCCAGGATGGCTTTATAGGTGAAAATGGGGGCGTCAAAGCGAAGGGCCAGAGCGATGGCGTCACTCGTGCGCGCATCGATGATTTCCTCTACTTTGTCCCGTTCACAGATGATGCTGGAGTAAAATACACCATCGACGAGTTTGTGGATAATCACCTGTTTGATGACAATCTGGAATCGGTCCGCAAAATTTTTAAAAAGATCGTGTGTGAGGGGTCTGGGCGGTTGAATTTCCTTCTCCAGCGCAATGGCTATAGATTGAGCCTCGAAAGCACCGATGACAATGGGTAGTTTTCGCTCCCCATCCACTTCGTTAAGAATAAGGGCATAAGCCCCATTCTGAGTCTGGCTGTAGGAAATCCCTTTTATTTTTAACCTGACAAGGCTCATAGGCAAATGTAACGCATGAAAAGACTGTTAAACAACAGGGTTGTCCGGTTATTTAACAGCCCCAAAGGACGACAAATTAACAAAAATTAGCCGTTTTGCGCCTTAAATTCCTTTAATTTTTCGATCAATTCAGGAACCACCTCAAAAGCATCCCCCACGATCCCGTAGTCAGCCGCTTTAAAGAAAGGGGCTTCCGGATCTGTATTGATCACTACTTTGGTTTTGGATGCGTTAACACCGGCCAGGTGCTGAATGGCTCCGGAAATACCAATAGCGATATAAAGGTTGCTGGCCACGGGTTTCCCTGTTTGACCGACGTGTTCACTATGGGGTCTCCACCCCAGATCGGAAACGGGTTTGGAACAGGCAGTGGCCGCTCCCAGTACTTCGGCGAGATCTTCGATCAGATTCCAGTTCTCCGGACCTTTCAGGCCTCTTCCCCCTGAAACAACGACATCTGCATCCGCAATGGTGACCTTATCAGAAGCTTTGTCCACAGCGGTGGATTTGACCCCGAAATCAGAATCTGAAAAAGTTGCGGAGAATGCTTCTACCTGAGCTTCAACACTGTTTTCAAGGGTTCCGAAGGCGTTGTTTGAGACTCCGATGATCGCGGGTTCCCCCTTCAATTCAGTATACGCAAACCCTTTATTACTAAAGGCAGTACGCTTTACAACCAAAGGTTCAGTGGTTTCCGGAAGACTGACAACGTTATTGACATAGCCCGCTTTCAACATCCCCGCCAGGATGGAAGTGGCGTATTTTGTATCCGTGCTGGAGCTGGTCACCACCACTCTTGCACCGGTTTCAGAAACCACCTGACGCAGCAGGGAAGCCGTCCCCCGGGCATTGAATTCAGCCAGACGCGGTTCGGCGGCATTCAGAACGCGGGATATTCCATAAGCCCCAAGTTCTGAGGGATTGTCGGCATTTATGGAGAGGGCAATCGCCTCTGTTCCCATGCTCTTGGCCAGTTCACTGGCATAGCTCGCCACTTCAAAGGCACTTTTCTTAAAATTTCCTTTTTCAGATTCTGTATATACGAGTACAGGCATTTTTTTGCGTTTTACGATTAAATAACTTTTGCCTCTTTATGAAGCAATTCGATCAATTCGTCAATATTTTCAGGATCTATTAATTTGACAGCTCCTTTGGGTGCCGGTTTTTCAAAACGCACATCCAAAGTTCCATCTGCCGCTTCCACGGGCGGAACAACGGTGAGTTTCTTTTGCCGGGCCATCATAATCCCCCTCATGTTAGGAATGCGGAGGTCACTTTCTTCAACCAATCCCTTCTGACCGCCAATGATCAGCGGTAATGTGGTTTCGAGCGTTTCTTTTCCCCCATCGATTTCCCGGACGGCAGTGGCTTTATTGTCTTCTATTTCCAGTGAGATACAGGTATTGACGAAGTTCATGTCGAGCATGGCAGACATCATTCCGGGGACCATTCCACCGTTGTAATCGATGGATTCCCTTCCGGCGATAATCAGGTCGTAGCCGCCTTTCTGCACGATTTCCGCAAGTTGACGGGCTACAAAAATACCATCTACGGGTTCTGCGTCGATACGGATACCTTCATCGGCGCCGATAGCGAGAGACTTCCGGATAGTGGGTTCTACGGAAGCGGTCCCTACGGTGGCCACGTGAACCGTAGCCCCTTGTTTTTCTTTGAACCACATGGCGCGGGTCAGCCCGAACTCGTCATTCGGATTGATCACAAACTGAACACCAGTGGTGTCGAAGGCAGTGTTGTCGGATGTGAAATTAATTTTCGAAGTAGTATCCGGCACGTTGCTGATGCATACGAGAATCTTCATAAAAGAACGGTTTAAAACGTTTATTACAGGGCGGCTAAGATAGCCAATAATTTTGAAAAATACTATGCATGCATAATAAAAAAGTAATGAATTTAATGAAGTTCTGCCTCCTGAATTGCTTTATATTTTTCTATTTTTGTGGGCATTTAAAGCGCAAAGCGCCTGTGCTTAGAATAAAATGAAGCCATGAAGACGATACAATTCAGAGAAGCCATTGCAGAAGCCATGTCCGAGGAGATGCGCAAAGATGAATCCATTTATCTCATGGGTGAGGAAGTGGCTGAATACAATGGAGCTTATAAGGCATCCAAAGGTATGCTCGAGGAATTCGGTCCCAGACGGATCATCGATACCCCTATTTCTGAACTTGGATTTTCTGGTATAGGTGTCGGTTCCGCCATGATAGGAAACCGTCCGATTATCGAGTTTATGACCTTTAATTTTTCCCTGGTCGGTATCGACCAAATCATCAATAACGCGGCAAAAATGCGTCAGATGTCGGGAGGTCAGTTTAATATTCCTATTGTCTTTCGCGGTCCCACCGCTTCTGCCGGTCAGCTCGGGGCAACGCATTCCCAGGCTTTTGAAAGCTGGTTTGCGAACTGCCCGGGTCTGAAGGTGGTTGTGCCTTCCAATCCCCGGGATGCCAAAGGACTTTTGAAGGCTGCCATTCGGGATGATGATCCGGTGATTTTTATGGAATCTGAGCAGATGTACGGAGACAAAGGAGAGGTTCCCGAGGGCGAGTACACCCTTCCGATAGGAGTGGCTGAAGTCAAGCGGGAAGGGACGGATGTAACCATTGTCTCTTTTGGGAAAATAATCAAGGAGGCCTATGCTGCCGCGGATACTCTTGAAAAGGATGGCATTTCCTGCGAAATTATAGATCTTATGACCGTGCGTCCGATGGATCATGAAACTATCCTGAAGTCCGTCAAAAAGACGAATCGGCTGGTCATTCTGGAAGAAGCATGGCCCTTTGGAAACGTGGCTACAGAGATCACCTATCAGGTCCAGTCCCAGGCTTTTGATTATCTGGACGCGCCGATTGAAAAAATTAATACCGCGGACACCCCTGCCGCGTATTCCCCGGTGTTGCTCGAGGAATGGCTGCCCAATCGGGAAGATGTGGTGCGTTCTGTACGGAAAGTTTTATACAAATAAAGCAAAGCCTTTGTAACGTTTCCGCGCCTATCCCGACCAAACAGCAGGAATTTTTCCGTTTATCGTATTCGACTCAATTTTACCTCCAAACATGCGTTGCTCTGTTAGTATGTATATCCGATGCACGGGTAACAGAGTCCTAAACTTGTTTCAAATGCAGCGATTGCTCGCCGTATTGGTTTTTTGGATTTCTGCCTTCGGTTTCGCTCAAACCAAGGTGGGAGGTGTTGTGGTGGATGAGTTAGGAGATCCTGTAGCCTTTGCTAATGTGCTTTTTAAAAATTCCACCGAAGGGACCATCAGCAACGAAGACGGACGGTTTTATCTGGAGAGCCAAAACCGCTTTGACACCCTGGTTGTTTCTTTTGTTGGTTACGCCAATCGTGAGCTTGTACTTTCCTCCAGGGCCACATTGAATATGGAGATTGTTCTTGTGGAAGGGGAACAGCTCGATGAGGTGGTGGTATTTATGGGAAAACAATCCAAGAAGAACAACCCTGCCATAGACATTCTGAGAAAAATTTGGGCCAAAAAGCGTTCCAACGGGCTGCGGCTTTACGATCAGTATCGGTATGATGAATACGAGAAAATCGAGTTTGATCTTAATACCATCGACAGCGCCTTGATGCAGAGCAAGATATTCAGGGGAATGGAATTTGTATTTGATGATCTGGATACCTCCCGGATTACAGGAAAAACCTACTTGCCTGTATTTATCAATGAGAAGTTTACCACGGTCTATGGAGATAACGAGATGAACCTCGACAAACGGGTCGTAATGGGGAATAAAAATTCGGGTTTCAGCAACAATCAGGCGATCATTGCCTTTGTTCAGGATTTGTACACCCAATACGACGTCTACGATAATTATATCAAACTCTTTGACAAGAGTTTTACCAGTCCGCTCTCCAAAACGGGCATTGATACTTACAATTACGTTCTGGCAGACAGCGCCTATATCAAGGATAAATGGTGTTATAATATTATCTATTATCCCCGACGAAAAAATGAGCTCACTTTTAAAGGGGATTTCTGGGTAAATGACACCACTTATGCCATTGCTGAAATTAATATGCAGGTCACCCGGAGCGCGAATGTCAACTGGGTGAAAGAATTGTACATCGAACAGGAGTTTGAAGTGCTCTCCGATTCGGTATTTCTCTTAAAACGGGATTACCTCCTGACAGATTTTGCCCTGAATAAAAAGGATAAATCCAGAGGGGTTTACGGCAAGCGAACAACGGTGTATGATAACTACATTTTTGATCAGGCTCAACCCAAGGATTTTTATCAACAGAAGCAGGATCCTTTTAACCCGGTGGTCATGGAGCGGAGTGATGCCTTCTGGGAGAACAACCGCCTGGAGGACCTCAATCGGGATGAGGAAGGGATTTATGCCATGCTCGATACCCTGAAAACCGTACCTAAGTTTAATACCTTTTACTATCTGGCCAGTGTACTTGGCTCGGGCTATATCGAGATTGATAAATGGAATATCGATTTAGGAGACATCTATAGCGCCTGGGGGTATAATGATGCGGAAGGGGTCCGTTTTCGGGGCGGGGTGCGAACCTTCTTCGGACAAAATGATCCCTGGCGTATTCAGGCCTATGGGGCTTATGGTTTTATGGATCGTCGAATTAAATACGGGATTTCGGGTAAAGTATTACTGGATCGAAGAAACCGTTTGATCCTTTCCGGGGGGAATCGGAGGGATATTGAACAGCTCGGCTTAAACCTTACGGCCACTACCGATGTCCTGGGGCGAAGTATTGCCTCGGGGAATCTGCTTACCGTTGGAACAAACGATCGCCTGACCAATATCAACCTGAGTACCCTCATGCTGGAGATGGAACCGGTAAAAAATCTTCGTATGCGGTTCGGTACTTCCTTCCGAACCCTGAAATCCGCCCTTCCCGAGGCCTTCAGCCTGGATTATCTGGATCCGGACGCCCCCGGCGGTGTTTCTTCTCAAATCCGACAGTTCGACCTGATCACAACCCTGGTCTATACCCCGGGAAAACGGACCATCGGGTATGGGGTGGAAAGGCGTGATATCAACGACGATTACAGTACCCTCCTTTTAAATTATACCCATGGGGTCCGGGGCTTTCTCGAAAGCGATTTTGACTATCGGAAATTGCAGTTTTCCTATACCCAGCCCTGGCAGCTCGGGGGCCTTGGCCGTCTGACCACTTCCGTGGAGGTGGGCAAGACTTTTGGGGCTGTGCCCCTGGGACTGCTGAACGTCGTTCCCGGAAACCAGACCTTCTTTACTATTTTTAATTCCTTCCCCAACCTCGATTTTTACGAGTTTGTCACCGATACCTATACCTCTATGCACCTGGAGCACAATTTTAACGGTCGGATATTCTCTCGTATTCCCCTGCTCAGGGATTTAAACCTTCGCGAGATCGTGGGGCTGAGAGGCGTGTGGGGGGAACTCTCCGAGGAGAACAGAGTGCTCAGTTCCCCCACCAATATTCCGCTCCAGGCCCCTGATGACCGGATTTACTGGGAATACTCTTTTGGGGTCGGTAATATTTTTAAGATTTTTCGAGTCGATTTCAATTTCCGGGGAAATTACCTGGAAAGCCCCGAAGCCCGCCCCTTTAGCGTAACCGGCACCTTTGGTTTTCAGTTTTAAGGTTCGCCTGCTTCGTTTTGCCTGAAATCAGGGGTCAATTGCACTGCGCGAGCCACCTAAAAAAGTGCTTTTATATTCCAACCCCTTTCATTACTTTTGCAGCCGTTTTAAACTACTAAATAACTGACATGATGGAACAAATCGTGAATTATTTATGGGTCTTCGGAGTGCTGGGCCTCATTTTTGTGGCTATTAAAAATGCATGGGTTTCCAAACAGGACGAAGGAGATGCAAAAATGTCTCGTATTGCAAAAAATATTTCCGACGGAGCGATGTCTTTCCTTAAAGCAGAGTATCGGATACTCGCTATTTTCGTCGCTGCCGTTGCCATACTGCTTTATTTTAAAGGAGAGAGTGAAGCGGGGTCCAACGGAATGGTTGCCCTATCTTTTATCGTAGGTGCGATTTGTTCTGCCCTGGCTGGTTTTATCGGGATGAAAGTGGCTACCAAGGCCAATGTCCGAACCACACAAGCCGCCCGTACTTCTCTGGGTAAAGCGCTGGAAGTAGCTTTTGCCGGAGGTTCTGTAATGGGACTGGGAGTAGTGGGACTCGGTGTTCTCGGACTCAGCGGGTTGTTTTGGTTATACAGCAGCTTCGGATGGGAAGGCGGTACGAGTTCCGTAGACGGGATCGCCATGGTACTCAACGTACTTTCTGGTTTTTCCCTCGGGGCTTCCTCTATAGCACTTTTCGCCCGTGTGGGTGGAGGAATTTATACCAAGGCGGCTGATGTTGGAGCGGATCTGGTGGGTAAAGTAGAAGCGGGAATTCCCGAAGATCACCCCCTGAACCCGGCCACTATTGCCGATAACGTTGGGGACAACGTGGGAGATGTCGCCGGAATGGGTGCCGACCTTTTTGAATCTTATGTAGGGTCGATTATCGGAACCATGGTTCTTGGAGCGGCCTTTGTAGGTCTGCCGGAATTTCAGGAGAGTTTCAAAGGGCTAGGAGCGGTTTACCTTCCCTTGGCCCTGGCCAGTGCCGGGATCATCATGTCTATTATAGGTACCTTCTTCGTCAAGGTCAAAGACGGAGGTTCCCCCCATAAGGCCTTAAACATCGGGGAGTTTGGTTCTGCCTTTCTCACCCTGATCGCTTCTTATTTTCTGATCGTCAACATCCTGCCGGAGACCTGGACCATGGGGGGAAAAGAGTATACCTCTTTCGGGGTTTTCCTCGCGACCATTGCAGGTCTGATCGCCGGATTGCTCGTTGGAAAAGTTACGGAATACTATACGGGAACAGGGACCAAGCCTGTAAAATCTATAGTACGTCAGTCTGAAACCGGAGCGGCTACCAATATTATCGCCGGTCTGGGTGTGGGCATGATGTCTACGGCCATCCCGATTTTACTCATTGCTGCGGCCATTCTGGTCTCTCATCATTTTGCCGGGCTATACGGGATTGCCATTGCGGCTGTTGGGATGCTCGCCAATACAGGGATTCAACTCGCGGTAGATGCGTACGGGCCGATTTCTGACAACGCCGGGGGGATCGCCGAAATGGCTGAACTTCCTAAAGAAGTGCGGGAGCGTACCGATAAACTCGATGCTGTGGGGAATACCACGGCTGCGATCGGAAAAGGCTTTGCGATTGCTTCGGCAGCCCTTACCGCCCTGGCACTTTTTGCGGCCTTTATGCAAACGGCCCGGGTTACAGCTATTGACGTCTCAAGACCGGATATCATGGCCGGACTTCTCGTCGGAGCTATGCTGCCATTTGTTTTCTCTGCACTTTCAATGAATGCTGTGGGGCGCGCTGCAATGGCCATGATCGAAGAAGTACGCCGACAGTTCCGCGATATTCCGGAACTCAATAAGGCGCTGGCAGTAATGCGCAAATACGATTCAGATATGACCAAGGCCAACGCGGAGGACCGTGCGATTTTTGACGCCGCCGACGGGAAAGCTGAATACGACAAATGTGTTGAAATTTCCACAAAGGCTTCCATTCGCGAAATGGTGCTTCCCGGATTGCTCGCCATTGCCGTACCTGTGGCCATTGGATTTATCGGTGGGGCTGAAATGCTCGGCGGTTTACTGGCCGGGGTGACTTCAGCCGGGGTTTTGATGGCTATTTTCCAGTCCAATGCCGGAGGTGCCTGGGACAACGCAAAAAAAATGATCGAATCCGAAGGGCGCAAAGGGACCGATGCTCACAAAGCAGCAGTTGTAGGGGATACGGTTGGAGATCCTTTTAAGGATACTTCCGGACCTTCCCTGAATATTCTTTTAAAGCTAATTTCGGTTGTGGCTCTTGTGATTGCTCCGAGTATAGCGCTTTCGTCGGACACGGCCATGGCCTATGCCGAAGCAGGGGTTGGATCTGAAATGGGTCGCAAGATCGAAGTTCATATGGAAACTACGGAAGAAGGTAACCTTACAGCCCACATTACCACTACGACTTTCGAAAACGGAGTGAAGAATGTGGATCAGCAAATTATTGCGGGTTCTGAGGAAGAGGTCAAAGCCAAGATTGAAAACCTCAAAGAAGTGACTGCAGACGGAAAGGTCATTGAGGAAATTATTATTGAAGAGTAATAAAGTACCGTACGATTTATGAAAACCCGGGCTCTTCAGAGCCCGGGTTTTTTTGTGTTCTGAGGGATCGGGGGTTATTTGTAACTTAGCGTCATGGCGTGGTTTGGAAGGAAAGACCCCTTACAGATTATCGGGTTTCAGACCTATGGGACCCCGGATCATATCTATGCCCGGGGCAGAGCCCTGGAAGATGAGACCATAGACCTGGCACAAAAAGGGACGATTCAATTACTGCTGAACAGCTGGAAGCGTTTTGAAACCGACGAGATTCGCCACGCCCCGCTCAAAATGCACCTTTCCGACGGGCGTATCCTGAACGTAGAAACGGATGACCACGGGTATTTCGTGGTCGATCAAACCCTTGAAAACCTGGGTCCGTTAATCAATGCGGAGCAATGGATGCCCTATGAAATATCCTTTGATCTGGAGGCTACCCGGCATAAAATACTCGAATCCAACAGATTTCCAGGGGCCATCCTCATTCCTTCTCAAGACGTCTCATACGGAGTCATAACCGATATAGATGATACCATTCTGCACACAGGGGTAACTTCTTATATGAAATGGCAGGTAATCGCCAATACCCTTTTTAAAAGGGCTGAACGGCGGATTCCACTGCAGGGGGCCGCAGAGCTGTATCATAAGTTTCACAGGGGTAAAAGCGGTGTGGAGGCCAATCCTGTATTTTATGTGAGCCACAGTCCCTGGAATTTGTACCGTTATCTCGAGTTTTTTTTAAGTGCAAACGATTTTCCAAAGGGCCCGATCCTGCTGAGAAGTATGGCGAGTGTTCTCGGGAGATCCGTTGACGGGCATATCCCGCATAAGGAATACGAGATTCGGAATATTCTGAAAACCTATCCTAAAATGAGATTTATTCTCGTTGGGGACAGCGGTGAAAAAGACGCCGATATTTACCTGAAGATTGCACGGGAGTACCCGGGCCGCATTCAGGCCATTTATCTGCGCTCGGTAAAACACAGATCCCGAATGGAACGGGTGCGAAAACTGACGGATCAGGAAACTGAAATCCCTGTACTGGTGGTGGACCGAAGTGAAGAAGTCGTGGAGCACGCCAAAGGCATGGGTTTTATTTAGGGCCTTCTGACACTGACCTGTAAATCGTGTTTTTGCCCTTTTAACGCTGACAATCCCGGGCCGGAACCTGTGGTTTAGAACAAGCCGTTAATCTCCGCATCGATCTTGTTGATCACTTCTCCCAGGTGTTCGGGGTTGTCTACAAAATCCAGATCATCCACATTGACGATCAGGAGTTTTCCGACCTCATATCCCTCCGCCCACGCTTCATACCGCTCATTCAGGCGGCTGAGGTAATCGATGGAAATGGAACTTTCATACTCCCTTCCCCTCTTGTGGATCTGATTGACCAGGTTGGGGATAGAACTGCGCAGGTATATCAACAGGTCCGGGGGTTGCACGAGGGACTCCATCAGATTGAACAAGCTGATATAATTCTGAAAATCCCGATTCGTCAGCAAGCCCATGGCGTGCAGGTTCGGGGCAAAAATAAAAGCATCCTCGTAAATCGTGCGATCCTGAATGACGTTCTTACCGCTCTCCCTGATTTTTAGAATCTGCCTGTATCTCGTATTGAGGAAGTAAATCTGCAGGTTGAAGCTCCATCGGGCCATCTGCGTATAGAAGTCATCCAGATAGGGATTGTCCACTACATCTTCAAAATGGGCTTCCCATTTGTAGTGTTTGGCAAGTAGTTCCGTGAGTGTGGTTTTTCCCGCGCCGATGTTCCCGGCCACCGCAATATGCATACAATTCTATTTTTAAGCCCCTGGAGATTTTCCTTTATGGAA
This sequence comes from uncultured Bacteroidota bacterium, assembly GCA_937136025.1. Taxonomy (GTDB): domain Bacteria; phylum Bacteroidota; class Bacteroidia; order Flavobacteriales; family Flavobacteriaceae; genus Robiginitalea. Next base: position 7,853 of record CAKZOC010000172.1, on the reverse strand, counting down.
TGAGACAATATACGAAGTATATCGAGTTCCGGGAAATAAAAACGATGCAATGCACTCCGTCCTTAAAAGTTGATTTGAATCTCCGTTTTCACCGGACCACGGCAGGTTTTCTTTTTTTATTTTGCCGATTAAAGGCGATAGCCTATTTTTGTTTCCAATAACGAGGATAGATTTGACTGATTGCAACCTCGGAAACCGGAAATCCGGCTCCAAAAAATGCTAAAGCAGTACGCTTTGCCCCTATGGGTGCTGGCTATATTACTGTAAAGCATTCTTTTCGCTCCAGGTCAGCTATTCCCAAAAGCAACAACATGTCTTATTTGTTTACCTCTGAATCCGTCAGTGAGGGCCACCCGGATAAAATTGCCGACCAGATCAGCGATGCGCTCCTCGATAATTTCCTGGCCTTTGATCCGGAAAGTAAGGTAGCCTGTGAAACCCTGGTCACGACAGGACAGGTGGTGCTTGCCGGAGAAGTAAAGAGCCATACCTATTTAGATCTGCAGCAGATTGCCCGGGAGACGATAAACCAAATCGGGTACACGAAAGGGGCCTATCGCTTCAGCGGGGATTCCTGTGGGGTGATATCTCTGATCCACGAGCAGTCTTCTGAAATTCTTCAGGGTGTGGATCGGGAATCTAAAGAAGCGCAAGGTGCCGGAGATCAGGGAATGATGTTCGGATATGCCACCCGGGAAACGGATAATTATATGCCTCTGGCTCTTGATATTGCCCATAGAATATTAAAGGAACTCGCCGTGCTTCGTCGGGAGTCCCATGAAATTAGTTATCTCAGGCCTGATGCAAAGGCGCAGGTAACCCTGGAGTACTCCGATGAGAATGTACCACAACGCATCGATACCATTGTGGTCTCTACCCAGCACGATCCTTTTGATGAATCGGACGAGGACATGCTCCGCCAGATTGAAGCGGATATCAAAAACATTCTGATTCCCAGGGTTGTGGCCGGACTCCCGAGCCGCATTCAGGGCCTTTTCGGACCAAAAATCAAATACCATATCAACCCTACCGGGAAGTTTGTCATCGGCGGACCTCACGGAGATACCGGTCTTACCGGGCGCAAGATCATCGTAGATACCTATGGGGGAAAAGGTGCCCATGGAGGCGGTGCCTTTAGTGGTAAAGACCCGAGTAAGGTTGACCGAAGCGCGGCCTATGCGGCGCGTCATGTGGCGAAGAACCTGGTCGCTGCCGGGGTGGCGGATGAAATACTGGTCCAGGTCAGTTACGCTATCGGATTGGCAGAGCCTACCTCGGTAAACGTGAATACCTACGGGACCTCTAAAGTGCCTCTGACGGACGGGGCGATCGGAGCAAAAGTCATCGAACTCTTTGATATGCGACCGGCGGCCATTGAGGCCCGTCTGAAGCTTAGAAATCCGATCTATCTGGAAACAGCTGCCTACGGCCATATGGGGCGTGAACCACGCTGGGTCGAAAAGGTATTTGAATCTCCATACAACGGGCGGGTCGAAAAAAAGGTCGAGCTCTTTACCTGGGAAAAACTGGATGCTGTAGCGGCCGTTAAGAAAGCGTTTGGGCTTTAGCCCATTTTTTGGGCCAGAGCGGCCCACATGTTCCTGTTTTGTATTGATATTATCGAGAAAGGTGTAGGGACTAGACCCGCTGATGCCTTGGCAACCCTTCGTCCGGTGTGATGAAGAAGGTGCTACATTCTACCCACGTGCGAGCGCTCGGGGACAGATAATTTTCCATTGGGCCCCAGGGCCTTCTGCACTTTCTCAAAATTCACAAATTCCACCCTTGCAGAATCTTTCAGTTCGAACGATTCCAGAGGGGCTATAGCTTGTAAAGATGAGTGCACCCGCATTAAAAAAAATCGAATGGGCAGAATTTTCCACCCTCAACGGAGCCACATTGCCTATAGCCCTGACTTATGAACAATTCGGGAGGGCATTGCACAGCGCCCCTGTTGTTTTGGTAAATCACGCCTTAACCGGAAACTCCAACGTCGCCGGAGCGGACGGTTGGTGGGCTCCTCTGGTAGGAGCGGGCAAATGTATAGACACGGATCGTTTTACAATCCTGTGTTTTAATATTCCCGGGAACGGATACGACGGCTTTTTGATCGAGAATTATCGGGATTTTGTGGCTGCAGATGTCGCCAGAATTTTTGTAAAGGCCCTGGAGCATTTAAAAATACCCCGGCTCTTTGCGTTGATCGGAGGATCTCTCGGAGGGGGTATTGCCTGGGAAATGGCAGCATTAAAGCCGGACCTGACCCAACACCTCATTCCAGTGGCTTCAGATTGGAAATCTACGGACTGGCTGATTGCCAACTGTCAGATTCAGGAGCGCTTTCTGGAGAATTCCAGCAATCCGGTTCACGATGCCCGCATGCATGCCATGCTTTGTTACCGCACTCCCGAGTCCTTTAAGGCGCGCTTTGAGCGAACGACCAACGAAGAACTTCAGGTTTTTAATGTGGAGAGCTGGCTGCTGCATCATGGGAAGAAATTGCAGAAACGGTTTCAATTGGCCGCTTATAAATTCACCAATCAACTTTTAAAGACAATCGATATTTCCCGGGGGGGCACACATCGGTTTCACGCCTTGCAGGAGAGTGATACCTGTATCCATATCATCGGGGTGGATTCCGATCTGTTCTTTACGGCCTCAGAGAACAGGGAAACCTACCGCCAATTAGCGGAAACACGAAGCAACGTCACCTATGGGGAGATACGCTCCCTTCATGGTCACGATGCCTTTCTTATGGAGCACGAACAAATGGAGGATCTGCTCAGACCCGTTTTTCAACCTGAAGCGACCCCCAGTCCGTTGAAGGTTTTAAAATTCGGGGGCACTTCCCTGGCCAATGGTGAAGGTTTGGACCGCGTTTTAGAGATCATACAGGATAAGTATGTTGCCGGGGAGCGACTTGTGGTCGTGCTTTCGGCTCGTGGAAAGGCTACGGATGAGCTGCTTGAAATGTTGGAAACAGCGGCCAGGGGAGGGGACTTTACCTTTTTGCTTCAAAAATTTCGAAAAGACCAACAACATACCCTGAAAGGGGATACTCTGGAAGATCTCTTCTCGGCGTTGGAGCGCCTCCTGGAAGGGGTGCGCCTGCTCGGGGATTTCAGTCCTAAAATCAGGGATCAGGTATGGGCTTTTGGCGAATTGCTCTCGGTCCGGGTGGTGTGTGGATTACTTCAAAGGATGGAGGTTCCGGCCCGATCTATGGACGCGCGGGAGTTTTTGGTTACCGATGCGCGTTTCGGAGACGCACGAATACAGGAGGGGCCTTCCCGGGAGCGTGTGCGGTCTTGTTTTGAGCAAATGGACAAGCATGAGGTAGGGATCGTAACCGGTTTTATCGCGGCTTCTGCCGATGGACAAACCACCACCCTGGGCAGAAACGGGAGCAACTATACGGCTTCGCTGATGGCCAATTTCCTCAATGCCGATGAACTCGAAAGCTACACCCATATCGATGGGATTTATACGGCGAACCCTGCCCTGGTTCCCAATGCCCGGAGAATCGATCAGTTATCCTTTGATGAGGCCAATGAAATGGCCAATTTCGGAGCGAGTATTCTCCATGCCAAAACCATCATCCCGTTACTGGAGAAAAACATCCCGCTGCGGATTCTCAACACTTTCGAAAAACAGGGTCAGGGCACCCTTATCAGTGCCGAAAAAACACAGGCCGGAGTGCGTTCCCTTTCCGTGATCGAGGACGAGGCGCTGGTCCATCTGGAGGGCCGTGGGCTTCTGGGGAAAGCAGGGGTAGATGCCCGGATATTTCAAAGTTTGGGGCGCAACGGGATTAGTGTCGGGATGATTTCTCAGGGTTCGTCAGAAAGGGGTATTGGCCTTGTGGTGAAGGCTTCAGAGGCAGATCAGGCCCGGGCCGTGCTCGAAGCGGAGTTTGAGGCAGATCTTAAGACCCGGGATATCAGTCAGATTTTTGTCACCCGCGATGTCGCGGTGATTTCCCTGGTAGGGCAGGATCTCAGTACGTTTCACAAACCCTATACAGCCCTGATTCGAAATCAGGTAGTCCCCCTTTTGTTCAACAATGCCGTAACCGGGCGGAATATCAGTCTGGTGGTTCACAAGTCCGACATGATCAAGGCGCTGAATGTGATGCACAGTCAGATTTTTGGAATCAGCAAGACCATTAATCTCGTTTTGTTCGGCGTAGGCCAGGTGGGGAGCACGCTCATTGATCAAATCCTCGCCAACACCCTTCAGATTGAATCCCGAAAGGGCATTCAGATGAAAATTGCAGGCATCGCAAACTCGAAAAATCTACTTTTTGATCCTGATGGAATCGGGGGTGATTGGAAGCAACAGTTACAAAGTCAAAAAGAGGGGTATTCCCTGGAAGACCTGTACCGATTGACAACGGCTCATCACCTGGAAAACCTCATTGCGGTCGACAATACAGCAAGTCCGGATTTTGTAAAGAACTACCTGAACCTGATACAGGAGGGTTTTGATCTGGTTTCCTCCAATAAAATAGCGAATACCGGGTCGTATGCCGCCTACGCTAAACTCAGGGAAGACCTGCGGGCCCATCAAAAGCAGTATTTGTACGAGACGAATGTGGGAGCCGGCCTGCCCCTGATCGATACGATTCGACTGTTGCATCTTTCCGGAGAGAATATTACGCGGATCCGGGGCGTGTTTTCAGGATCTCTGAGTTATATTTTTAATTTGTTTTCATCAGGGGGTACCTCCTTTAGTGCGATTCTAAAACGAGCTGTAGCCGCCGGATACACGGAGCCCGACCCCAGGGAAGATCTCTCCGGCTGCGATGTGGGGCGTAAATTGCTGATTTTGGCGCGGGAACTCGGATTGCAAAACGAGTTTGAAGAAATACGTATCGAAAACCTGATTCCGGAAGAACTCCGAAAGGCTTCCCTGCATGATTTCATGGAGGCTTCAGAAATCCTGGACGCGCATTATCTAAACCGATGGAGGGAAGTACCTCCGGGGCATGTGCTTCGCTATATTGGCGAACTCTCCGGGGACCTTCAAAAAGAAAAGGGCATTCTGGAAGTAAAACTTGAGTCCGTCCCTGTGGCCAGTGCTTTAGGGAACCTGCAAGGGGCAGATTCTCTTATTGAGATTTATACAGAGTCCTACGGCTCACATCCTTTGGTCATACAGGGGGCGGGGGCCGGGGCAGCCGTTACGGCCCGGGGGGTATTTGGAGATTTGCTTCGAATTGCCGAAAAAGGGAACACCGAATTTTAACGCCATTAAAAGTACTATCGTGAAGAAACAACGCACAGAAACCACAGCCATACGGACCCAAATACCGAGAACTACTTTTCAGGAACACTCCGTACCTCTGTATCTAACCTCCAGTTTTGTCTTTGACGATGCGGAGGATATGAGGGCCTCGTTTGCAGAAGAAAAGGACCGTACGATCTACTCCCGGTATTCTAATCCGAATACCGATGAACTCATTGAAAAGGTCTGCCTTATGGAAGGCGCGGAGCGGGGTTTTGCCTTTGCCTCAGGTATGGCGGCAGTATTCTCGACCTTTGCAGCCTTGCTCGACAGTGGGGACCATATTGTGGCCTCCCGATCTGTCTTTGGTTCTACGCATACCCTGTTTACTTCTATATTTCCGAAATGGGGGATTTCTCATTCCTATTTCCCATTCGATCAGCCCGAAACCATCGAATCCCTCATCCGGCCTGAGACCCGAATCCTCTATGCCGAATCCCCGACCAATCCGGGGGTAGACCTTCTGGACCTGGAACTCCTGGGTAACCTCGCCAAAAAACACGGGTTGTTACTGGTTATCGATAATTGTTTCGCCACCCCATACCTGCAACAACCCATTCGGTTTGGAGCCGATGTCGTCATACATTCAGGCACCAAACTTATGGACGGACAGGGGAGGGTCCTGGCCGGTTTGGCCGTGGGTGCTGAAGCCCTGATCGATAAAATCTACAGATTTGCCCGTATAACCGGACCGGCGCTATCTCCCTTTAATGCCTGGGTCTTGTCCAAAAGCCTGGAGACCCTGCCGGTGCGCGTAGATCGTCACTGTGAAAATGCCCTGGCTGTGGCCTCTTTTCTGGAAGGACATCCCCGCGTGAATTGGGTCAAATACCCTTTTCTGCCTTCACATCCCCAATACCACCTGGCTCAAAAACAGATGAAGGCCGGAGGTTGTGTTGTAGCTTTTGAAGTGGCCGGAGGCGTGGCGGGCGGACGCCGTTTTTTCGACCGGATTAAACTCTTGTCCCTATCGGCCAATCTGGGGGATTCCCGAAGCATAGTAACCCATCCGGCCTCCACTACGCATAGCAAACTCAGCCCTGAGGAGCGCAAGCAAAGCGGGATTTCAGATGGGATGGTCCGAATCTCCGTGGGCCTCGAGCACCCTGAAGATGTCATTGCCGACCTCCAACAAGCGCTCGATGACTAAAAGGGGAGACAGGAGGTTTTTCGATTTGTCCGACCAGCAGCCCGACATCTGCCTTGCGGGTTACGGACTCCCCAATAAGGAGCGGTTTTGGGACACGGCAAAAGTTCTGGAAAACACGGAAAGCGAATGGCATTCCAAATTATCTGCGGTTGCCTTCAACTCTAATGTGGCATCCGGCATGCAGAAATCCAGGCGCACTTCTTCAAAAAGCTGTTGCTTTATTTGTTTATAACCCTGGCGTAGTCTTACTTTGCAGCTGTTCATTGTCAAATTGTGGTGTTATTGAGAAAGGTGGAGGGATTAGACCCCGTGAAGCCTTAGCAACCCTTTTGCCCTTCCCGGGGAAGAGAAGGTGCTACGTTCTAACCTGTAGTTTTAAGACCGGGCTTTTGGCCTGGGACTGCGCTCGGGAAAGATAACATATGACTTTATAAACCCTCCGGGTTTACAACTTCCTTTCCAATATATCCCAATTCAATTTTAAACCTCACCCATTTGTCTGGGTAACCGGTGCGTAGTTATGATGTCTATTGAAAAAATATTGAAACAGCGAATTCTCGTTCTGGACGGGGCTATGGGGACGATGTTGCAGCGCTATGAATTTAAGGAAGCGGATTTTCGCGGTTCGCGTTTTAAGGACTGGCCGCAACCCCTTCAGGGAAATAATGATTTACTCTCCCTGACCCAGCCCAAGGCCATTGCTGAAATTCATCGGAAATACCTTTTGGCAGGAGCTGACATTATCGAAACAAATACCTTTTCCTCTACATCGGTGGCCATGGCGGACTACGGTATGGAAGCCCTGGTATACGAACTGAATTTGGAAGCCGCCCGAATCGCAGTGGAAGCCGCTCTGGAAATTGGGAAGACCACCCCAGACAAACCGCGCTTTGTCGCCGGCAGTATCGGGCCTACGAATAAAACAGCCAGTCTCTCACCGGACGTCAACAATCCGGGGTATCGGGCAATTTCCTTTGAAGAACTCCGGGCATCCTATCGGGAACAGGTCACCGGATTGCTCGATGGAGGAGTGCACCTGTTGCTGGTGGAAACAGTTTTTGACACCCTGAATGCCAAAGCGGCCCTGATGGCAATTGCAGATGCACAGGAAGGACGCCCGAACCGGGTTCCCGTGATGATAAGCGGCACCATAACGGATGCTTCGGGCCGAACCCTTTCGGGTCAGACCGCTGAGGCCTTCCTGATTTCAGTCACTCATGCACCCTTACTTTCTGTGGGATTTAATTGCGCCCTGGGTGCCAGTCAGCTTACCCCTTACCTCCAGGTATTGGCGGATCGGTCTGACCTGGCGGTTTCTGCCCATCCGAATGCCGGATTGCCCAATGCTTTTGGGGCATATGACCAGGGGCCTGCAGAGATGGCACAGCAAATACGGGAATACCTGGAAAAAGGACTT
>CAKZOC010000171.1 GCA_937136025.1 uncultured Bacteroidota bacterium | reverse complement strand
TTCCGATCAAAGCTGTAGGCGATACTTTAAAGGCTCCGGATCTCACGGATCTGCTCAGAAACATCGATTCTGTAGGGACGGATACCGTTCAGACTTCAGAGAGTGCCCTTCTTGATAAGGTCCGGTATACGGCCAAGGATTATGTGCGCATTAGTCAAAAGGATAAGAAAATTTACCTCTACGACGAGGCTGAAATCTATTATCAGGACACCGAACTGAAGGCGGGAATTATTGTACTGGATTATGTCAACAATGAAGTTTACGCAGGGCGCATACGGGACTCATTGGGGAATTATACCCAGTTACCGTACTTTAAACAGGGGTCCAATGAGGTGATTCCGGATTCCATCCGGTTTAATTTCGACACCGAAAAAGCCATCATCTGGAACTCGAGAACCGAACAACAGGCGGATCTGGGTGCCATGGGTGGGGATGCCATGAAGGTCTATGCGGAGCGTACAAAAAAAGAGAATGATTCGGTGTATTTCCTGAGTGAGGGGAAGTTGACCACCTCCAGCGATACTATCAATCCGGACTACTATATTCGGGTCCGAAAGGCCAAGTTTGTACCTAAGAAAAAAGTGATTGCAGGTTTTTCCAACTTATATATCGTGGACGTCCCCACCCCAATCGCCTTGCCTTTTGCTTATTTTCCGCTAACCACGGGAAGGACAGCGGGCGTCCTTATGCCTACCTTCGGGATGGATCCGGACCGGGGGTTCTTTATGCAAAACGGAGGCTATTACCTGCCCCTGAATGATTTTGTCGACCTTACGGTAACCGGGGATCTCTATAGCAACGGAAGTTACGGTTTCAGGGCGCAATCCGTCTATGCGAAGCGTTATAAATACAGAGGCAACTTTAATTTCCGGTATGAAAACCTGGTGACGAGCCAGAAGGGTTTTGACGATTATTCCAGATCTACGATTTACAATATACAGATCTCGCATTCCCAGGATGCGAAAGCCAATCCGAACTCCAGACTGTCCGCATCGGTAAACCTGGGGAGTAGTCAGTATTTCCGGAATTCATTAATCCAGCAAAACCTGCCCAATACCCAGGTAAACAACCTGTCCTCTTCCATCTCGTATTCGCGAACCTTCCCGGCCTACCCATCGGTAAACGTCAGTCTGACAGCCACCCAAAACCAGAATACCAATACAGATGTGGTAGATCTGACCCTCCCTACACTTCAGGCGAGTATGGAGCGAATTTTTCCCCTGGCCAAACGAGATGGTATAAAAAAAGGGGCCATTCAGAATATTAACCTGCAGTACAACCTTAACGGCCGTTATGGAATTCGCACCACAACCGATGAATTTCTGACCGGAGCCATGTTTGAAAACGGTCGTTTGGGGGCCCAACATCAAATCCCGATATCCACGAATTTTAAAATTGCTAAATTCCTCAGTGTCACCGCCGGCGGAACCTATCAGGACGTCTGGACCTGGGAGACCTATCCCCAGCGCTACGACCCGGAGTTAGAGCGCGTGGTTACAGATACGATAGGTGGTTTTGATCGATTCAACGAATACAGCCTGAGTGCAGCCCTCGGAACGACAGTTTACGGAACTTTTAATTTTGGGGAGGACAAAAAAATACAGGCTCTGCGACATATCATCCGACCGAATGTGAGCTACGGTTTTGCGCCTTCATTTGATCAGTATTACGATGAAGTCATAGACGAATCTACCGGAGTGCCCACGAGCTATACACGCTTCCAGAATACGCCATATGGGACCCCGAGCCGGGGACGATCCAATTCTTTTAGTTTTGGACTGGCCAACACGCTTGAAGCCAAGGTCCGCGATAAGGACTCGACCAAACTGGAACCGAAAAAGATATTTATTCTTAACAGCTTTAACCTGAATACGAGTTACAACCTCGAAGCAGATTCCCTGAAACTCAGCCCCATCAATCTGACCGGAGGTACCACCATTCTCGACAACAAAATGAACATCAACTTCGGGGCCAGCATGGACCCCTATGCGATCGACAACACCGGACGGCGGATCAATACCTTGAATATTAATGCGGGGGGGGGACTCTTTCGGGTTACCAGTGCCCGGGCCAATATCGGATATACCCTGAGCAGCACGGATTTTGAGCGGGATCGACAGGAGGAGGAAGAAGAAGAACAGGACCCGTACAGCGGGAGTAATTACGTCGCCAATAGTGGGGGGCGTACGGATGATCTTTTCGGAGCGGCTAATGATTTCAACAGTAGTGCCTTTGAAGGCCGGGATCCGGCGAGTGTCGAGACTCCGATTTTTGGCAATAAAATCCCCTGGAATCTGAGCCTTCAATACGCGGTGACCTATAACAATTCTGCCCGTCAGGGAGATATCACCAATCATTCGCTGATGTTTCGCGGAAACATCGAGTTGACCCCGAAATGGCGGGTAGGTTTATCCTCGGGGTACGATTTTGTAGGGAAGGGTTTTACCCTCACCCAGTTTCAATTTGAGCGCGATTTAAATAGCTTCCACTTAAAATTTGACTGGACGCCCTTTGGTGATTTTGAACGCTGGTACTTTTTCATCGGTATCAAGGCGAATCTCCTGAAAGACTTAAAATGGGAGAACCGAAGTCAGCCCTCTAATATTCGCTAATTTATTTTCAGGCATATGAAAACAATCATTAAAACTGCATCCGCTCCGGCCCCCATCGGGCCCTACAATCAGGCCGTTCGCGCCGGGCAAACCCTTTATGTTTCCGGTCAGATCGCACTGGACCCGGAGACCGGGGAACTCCTTGAAGGATCCATCGAAGAGGAAACGGAACTGGTGATGAAAAATCTTCAGGCGGTCCTGAATGCCGCAGGGGCAGACTTTTCAAATGTGGTCAAAAGCAGCATTTTTGTAGCCGATATGGGGCAGTTTTCCCGTATAAACGAGATCTATGGGCGCTATTTTGAAGCAGAAACCGCCCCGGCCCGGGAAACGGTAGAAGTCGCTAACCTCCCGAAGTACGTCAACGTGGAAATCTCGGTAATCGCCGTCCTTGAGTAAGTTGGCAGTGGGCAGTGGCAGTGGGCAGTAACAGTGGGCAGTAACAGTGGGCAGTAACAGTGGGCAGTGGCAGTAGGCAGTGGACAGTCGCAGTGATCAGTCAAAAGACGTCCAAAACCGATCTGCCATCGGCCACTGTCCTCTGACCACTCCCCTTTGAACTTTGAACCTTAAACCTTGAACTTTGAACCAGTCGCCAGTGCCCGGTCGCAGTGCGCAGTAACCGTAAGCACTTGCAGTACGCAGTCAAAAGCCGTCCAAAACCGATCTGCCATCGGCCACTGTCCTCTGACCACTCCCCTTTGAACTTTGAACCTTAAACCTTGAACTT
>CAKZOC010000170.1 GCA_937136025.1 uncultured Bacteroidota bacterium | reverse complement strand
AACCTTTCCAAAGTCTGCAGTTTTCAGTAGCAGTACGCAGCACAATCTTAGCGAACACCCTGCCGACTGCCACTGCCTACTGCCCACTTGAACTCCAACATCCCCTACAAAGCAGCCACCACATCAGCTTCCAACCTGCCGACACCCGGTGGGCTCTCCAAAAGGACGGCATCCAGATCTACGCCTTCAATGGGGATCACTTGCTGACCTGCACGGTCCCACTCAATCCGTCTTCCTAATTTCCAGGAAAGACCCGTCATATGTGCAGCAATGGCCTCGTCGAAGCCTTCCTGTATACCACAGCTGAGTTCACCACCATTTCGGATGACGCTGAGCCACTCCCGCATGTGCAGGAATGTAGAATCCACGCGTTTTCCATCTACGTAGGTCCACATCAATCCTTTATCCGCGAAATACTGTGAGGTGGCTGATGAAACACCATCCAGGGCGGATGCTGCAGGATTATAACTGTAGATAGGGCTTTGTGGAGACATTTTACCGGCCTCCAATTGCCCGGCATAGCGCGTAGAACCCCCATCGGGCCAGATCGTCAGGCGGTTCCCCAGTTCCATAGAGGCATCGTGCCCCATAAGCATGGTAGGCCTGTTCAACCCATTGCCCAGCGTGGCGCTATAGGTAAAGGTCATTCCTTTTTCTTTACCTGCTTTTTGTGTACTTCCGGTACTGAAATCCGGAAATTCCATATTCGCTTGCAACACATCGGGTACATTTCGTCCATCCTTGTGGGTGTAAATACCGCCTGAGGCCATTACGGATTTAGGAATCCCCATTTTTAAGACACAGTTCAACCTGTCGTAATCGTGGGTGAGTAAATCCCCTGAGAGGCCTGAGCCATAAGCCCACCATTTCCGCCACCGGAAAAAGTGGTTTTTGTTAAATGGGATTACAGGAGCATTTCCGAGAAACTGCTGCCAGTCTATCGTCTGTGAATTGGCCTCCGGGTGTATGTCGTAGTTCCATGCCCCGTTATCGTCATTTCGGTTGGTATTCGTGGTAATCAGGGATACGTGACCCAGAATTTCCTTTTCAACGATGTCCCGAGCGGTCTTAAAACTAAGCGTTTGTCTGTGTTGATGGCCTACCTGGAAGGCTGCGCTGGAATTCATGGCCGCCTCTTTCAGGGCGTAGGTCTCTGAAAGGTTATGCGTCATGGGTTTTTCCACATACACATGTACGTTATGGTTCAGGGCTTCTATGGACATGGGGGCGTGCCAGTGGTCCGGGGTTGCAATAACTACGGCTTCCACCTCCCCGCTGCGGATCATCTCCGTATAGGTCGTATAACGCTTCACCGGAACTTCGTCGGTTCCAAAGGACCGCATGGCTTTTTCCGCCCGAACATCAAAAACATCACAGACTCCGGTGATCTGAACATTTAAAGGTTCCTGATTGCGGAAATCCTCCAGGGCCGTAAAAGGACGACCTTCGCGTTTCGCCACCGCTGCCGCTTCTTCCATAGCTGCCACCCACTCATCTGTAGCATATCCCAGGGATCGGCAGAGCTGCTCCCCCCGAATCCCGAATCCGATGATTCCTACACGCACCGGTTTTCCGGTTACCGCGGGTACGGCCGAGGGGAGGGAAGGCTGTATGTTTAATTGTTCCAGAAGTGTTTCCCGCTCCCTCTTTTTTCCAACGGTGCCAGAGGCTCCTGCCCACCAAACCGTTCCTAAAATCGGGAGGCTCCCCAGTCCTAATAAGGCTTCTCTTCGTGTCCAGCTCATGACAATTCTGTTTTTGTGGTTGCTTTATTTTTTGATAGGATTCTCAGAAGCCCGAAAAGGGATCCGGTAGGTTGATAGAAGAGTACCAGACAGGCCACCGCTTCGATAAGATTTTTGTTCACGATCCAGTAACTGCCCTCGGTATTCACCTGGGCCATTCCCGGCCAGGAGGGATGCGCCAGGTAATAGAGCAACAATAAACCCGCTCCGACAAGGGCACCGGGTTTTTCAAAAACACCGAGAATCAGGGTAATGCCTACAAAGACCAGGGCTGCCCAGTTCATGGTATCGATCCATGGAAGTACGGCTTCGGAAGTCATGGCCTGGAATACAGGTTTCAAAGGACCCTGAGCCGTAGCGAGGTACCCGAAACTCGTCCAGTCCGGATTGTACACTTTTACAATTCCCTCATAGAGGAAATGCCAACCGATAAGCACGCGAAGCAGGGCAAGACTCCAAAGTTTCCCCTGCGCTTTATAAGATGAAGACATAAAAAAAAGGTATTAGGTTATCAGATCGGGAAGGTTCACCGACCCGCCCGGCTCTATTGCATACAGTCCATGAAATTAAGTAAACATTCATGTACTTTTTATGACAGATATCAGTAAGGGTTCGCTTATGACCAAAAAATCAGGTACGTCCTGCCAGAACCGTCATAGCATCCACAAACCGATCGAGTTCGGCCGTCGTGGTATACACATTCGGCGTAATTCTGCAGCCGTGAACGTTAGCGTAATCTATGGCTACGGTAAAAATTCCAAATTCTGTGAGCAGTTGTTCGGCGAGCTTCGCGGGTTTCATATGAGAAATACCGGCATTGGCTATGCCGCAGCTGCGCGCCTCAGCTTCCGGGGTACTGATCACTACATTTTCCACCCCCCTGAGTCGGTCGCTCCAGTACCTTTGCAAAAACCGGAGTCTCTGACTCTTTTCTTCGAGGCCCATTTGCTCCAGATAATCCATAGCGTCCGCGATGGCCAGATCTGTGTGAACGGGGTGCGTCCCGGTATGGTTCAATCGACCGATATCCCCCGGCTCCCGGTGATGTTCTGCCAAAAGAGGCCAGATTTTATCGATATGCTCGCTTCGGACATAAAGCAGTCCCGCTCCAAGGGGCGTACTCAACCATTTATGCAGACTGGAGCCATAGTAATCGCAGCCCAAAGCGGGCAAATCTACCGGGATGTGACCGATGCAATGGGCTCCGTCTACCAGAACCTCCACCCCGTAACGATGGGCCATATCACAGATTTTTTTAACCGGTAAAATTTGTCCGGTAATATTTACCATATGACAAATCATGAGCATCCGGGTCTTCGGGTTGATCTGGCTCTCGTAGAGGGCGACCAGTTCCTCATCGGATTCCGGGTGGTTGGGAACGGAAACTTCCCGGCAGACCACCCCATAGCGCTTCGAAATCAGTTTAAAATGCTCCCGCATGGCTCCGTAATCCTGAAGGGCAAATACCGCTTCATCCCCTTCCTTCCAGGGGTATCCGCCGATAATCAGGTCCAGGGATTCCGTGGTGTTTCGGGTAATGACTAAATTCTTGTCGGTGGTGTTGAGCATCTCAGCCAGGCGGCCTGTAATGCGTTTCTTATTCTCCCACTGTACCGTTCGCATATAGTGGGAACCCTCGTAATTCACGGCTCTCACATGTGTGATAAACGCCTCCATCGTCGGGTTGGGGATGATGTTGTAGTAGCCATTCTCCAGATTAATATAATCCGGTTTAAGGGTGTAGTCTTTGCGAATCCTGGCCCAGTATGCCTCACCTCTTCCCTGGGGATAGTCCTCAGGATACCCTTGCGTTCGGGGTGCCATACCAGAAGCCATCATGGGTGCAGCAAAAGCCGCGTACCCCAGATGTTTTATAAAGTCTCTTTTTTTCACTTTTTGCGTTTTGTCCTTTGAAGATAGTAAAACGTGGGGAATAGTACTGCACCATGGGTCGGGGGCCTTCCTCTTGCTTTTAATTCATAGGTAAATACCGTATCTTCGAGCTTAAAAAAGAGGACTTCCTAATAAGCCAATGTGATGCTTGGAAACGCCTTAAAAAAGACTGCTATGAAACACTTTTTAAGCCCGATCATTATCTTGTTCCTCCTGATGGGATCGCGCATGGGTGCCCAGGAGGCCCAACAGGACAGAGACCTGGATTTCCGCTCTTACCAGGGCGTTGTGCGCGATTCCGATTCCCGTGAATTCCTTGTATTTGCCACCCTTACCCTGGAGAATCAAAATATCAGTACGGTGACCAACGCCGAAGGGGAATTCCTGCTCAAAATCCCGGATAGCCTTGCTGAGGGCACCGTACAGGTGTCCTTTCTCGGATACAGATCCCGATCCATACCCCTAAACCAGTTCAAGGAAAACGGCACTGAAATTTTTCTCGATGTCTCGGTTACGTCCCTGCAGGAAGTAAATGTGGTAGTCCCCAGGGATGCGCGGGCTTTGGTGGAAGAAACTATCAGTAAAAGAGGGGAGAACTATATGCAGGACCCTCTGGAAATGACTGCTTTTTATCGGGAGACCATCCGCAAGAGGCGCCAGAATGTCTCCTTATCTGAAGCTGTGATTACCGTATACAAAGCCCCTTATTCCAGTCCGCGACACGACGTCGCGGAACTGTACAAGGCCCGAAAAAGCACGGATTACTCCAAATTGGATACTGTAGCGCTGAAATTACAGGGCGGCCCTTACAATACCCTTTACGTAGATATAATGAAATATCCGGATTACATTTTCGCAGAGGATTATTTTAAGGATTACAATTTTACTTTTGATCGCAATACCCGTATCAATGACCGGCTGATCTTTGTCATAAACTTTCGGCAAAAAGACGAGATCACCGAACCGCTATATACCGGAAAACTCTACATAGACGCTGAGCGAAAAATTCTGACCAGTGCTATCTTCTCCCTCAATATTACGGATCCTAAAGTGGCGAGCCAGTTGTTTGTCCGCAAAAAGCCTGCAAATGCCAATGTCTATCCCACAGAGGTTTCCTACCGGGTCGATTACAGGGAGAAAGATGGAAAATGGTATTACGGCTACAGCAACGCCATCCTGGAATTTAAAATAGACTGGGACAAAAAACTCTTTAACTCTGTCTATAACCTGACCTGTGAAATGGCAGTCACCGACTGGGTCCCCTATTCAGGGGGTAAAGCGCCTAAATCCAAGGAGCGTATTCGCTCGTCGATTATCCTCAGTGATGCCGCCGACGGTTTTTCAGACCCCGAATTCTGGGGAGCTTATAACATTATTGAACCTGACAAATCCATAGAGTCTGCCATTCGGAAGATCCAGAGACAAATCAGGCGGGAAGACCGTAAAAGCGATTAACACCGTGCGCATCACCGCTTCAAGTACTTGATTTATAAACAATTGTTCATAAGATGAGTGAACAAACTGTGAATTTCTTCTCTGCAGATTATTTGGAAAAGGAAGAGAGTTTAAATACTTTGCTGATGTAATTGATAAGGGGTTTTCATTCCTTGGAAATCTCCAAAGATTACTACAGAGTTAGCGTTCTTTGTATTATTGGTTAGTTGAAAATGGCAGAAGTATATTCGTATGCGGAAACTTTTTTGACGAGTTTGTAGGTGTGGGCGGTAGCCTGCGCAAACAGATGGGGACTTTTGGGTTACAAGGCCTGCGTCAAGTGCGCCCTGTAAGAAGAAAGAACCAGTCAATAAAAAGAATTGAAGGAGTTTAGACTTTTCTTAAAGTGTTTCAGATTTCAATTCAAACGTCGTTATAAACTCATGGTTTGTTCAGCTTAGGCAGAACGCAAGGCCATCAGGTTATGACAAGAAAGCCATATCCTTGTACTTGTTACAGAGATGTGGCTTTCATTTTTTTACTTCCAGTATTTGATCGGATTCCCTGCCACTACTTGATCTGACCACCATAAATTGTATATTTGCTCGCCTAAACTGCAACGCTCCAATGCCAATTATACGCTATACACAAACCGACGAGGCCCCGGCCCTGGCCACTGCTTCTTTTCTCCCTATTATCAAAGCATTTACCCGCCCGGCCGGTATCGAAATCGAGGCGCGTGATATTTCCCTTGCAGAGCGCATTTTATCTGAATTCCCCGAATTCCTCAAGGCGGATCAAAAAGTTTCCAATGATTTGGTTTTCCTTGGAAATCTGGCCAAAGAACCGGAGGCCAATATTATCAAACTGCCCAATATTAGCGCGTCTATTCCTCAGCTCAAAGATGCGATAGCCGAATTACAGGAAAAAGGCTATCCCCTGCCTGACTATCCGGACGATGTTCAAACGGCCGAAGAGGGAGATTATAAGGCCCGTTATGACCGGGTAAAAGGGAGTGCTGTAAATCCGGTGCTCCGGGAGGGAAACTCAGACCGGAGAGCCCCTAAACCGGTAAAGAATTACGCTCGGAAACATCCGCATTCCATGGGAGCCTGGACGCCCGAAAGCAAGACTCGTGTGGCGACCATGTCCGGGGGGGATTTTAAATCCAATGAAAAATCACTCACGCTGCAGCAAGGGCGAAACCTCCGGATTCAGTGGAGCAACCCCGCAGGTGAGCAAAAAGTCCTGAAGCCTGAAGTCCGGATCGAAAAAGGTGCCATTATCGATGCCAGTCTGATGGAGAAAAAGAACCTCCTCGAATTTCTGGAAGCCCAGATAAACGAAGCCCGATCCCAGGGACTTCTTTTTTCAGTCCACCTGAAAGCGACTATGATGAAGGTTTCAGACCCCATCATCTTTGGTCATGTTTTGAAAACCTATTTTAAATCGCTGTTTAAAACGTATGGCCCCACGCTCGGGAAATTAGGGGTAAATGCCAATGAAGGTCTTGAAAGCCTCTTAGAATCCCTTCGGGAATTGCCACAGGCCGACGCCCGTGAGATTCAGGATGCCATTGCCCAAACCATGGAAGCAGGACCCGCTTTGGCTATGGTAAACTCCGATAAAGGAATAACCAACCTGCACGTTCCCAGCGACGTCATCATCGATGCTTCCATGCCCGCTATGATTCGCAATTCCGGGCAGATGTGGAACGCCGAAGGAAAACCTCAGGATACGATGGCCGTTATTCCGGACAGTAGTTATGCCGGTATTTATGAGGCGACCATTAAATTTTGTAAAAAATACGGAGCCCTGGATCCGCGAACGATGGGATCCGTTCCCAACGTCGGACTCATGGCGCAAAAGGCCGAAGAATACGGTTCGCACGATAAAACTTTTGAAATAGCACAGGCGGGAAGTGTACAGGTGATCGACAATGCCTCCGGGGAAGTCCTTATAACCCACCAGGTAGCCGCTGGTGATATCTGGCGGATGTGCTCGGTAACCGATGCGGCCGTACAGGACTGGATACAACTGGCGGTACGCCGGGCAGAGGAGTCCGGAACCCCGGCTGTTTTCTGGCTCGATGCCCAGAGGGCCCATGACCGCGAATTGATTGCAAAAGTGGACGCCTATCTTCCGGAAGCCGATCGAAAAAAACTGGATATTCGAATTCTATCCCCGGAAGAGGCCACCTGGTATACCCTGGAAAGGATTCGGGAAGGAAAAGATACCATTTCGGTTACCGGGAATGTGCTCAGGGATTATCTCACCGATCTTTTTCCGATTCTGGAAGTAGGAACCAGTGCTAAAATGCTCTCTATAGTCCCGCTGATGCAAGGCGGCGGGCTTTTTGAAACCGGTGCGGGAGGTTCTGCCCCCAAACACGTGCAACAGTTTATGGAAGAAGGACACCTGAGATGGGATTCTCTTGGGGAATTCATGGCCCTGGCTGTGTCCCTGGAGCATTTCGGACACAAGTACAACAATGCAAAGGCCATGGTACTCTCCGAAACTCTGGATCTGGCGACAGAAAAGTTCCTGGAGGAAAACAAATCCCCTTCCCGAAAAGTCGGAGAATTAGATACCCGGGGAAGTCATTTTTTCCTAGCCCTCTATTGGGCTCAAGCCCTGGCCGAACAGACCGGAGATCCAGAACTTCAGGAGATTTTTCAGGAAACAGCCCAGGCGCTTACCGCTGCCGCAGATGACATTAATTCCGAACTACTCAAGGCCCAGGGTAAACCACAGGATATAGGGGGCTATTACCTGCCCGACCCCCGGAAACGGGACGCCGCCATGCGCCCCAGCCCGACTTTAAATCAGATTATCGGTCAGCTCTAGACGCGCCGGTTGAGGCGGCACTGAAAGAAAGATGTCGCGGGTTGGAGTTACAGTTCCGAAGGAGTCCCTTGAACAGGAATACTTCGGGGCTTTGGCGCGGCAGTGCTCGGTTAGAGCCGTGCCCCCTTGAGGATACCGCACTGTGCTGAAATGAAGTCTTATTCCTTTTACAGAAGGGGGAATACCCATGTACTGCCTGACGCATCGGTCGGAATGCAGCCATCCCCCCAAATACAAAGAGAATACCTATATTTAAAAAAAATTGCATTTACGTTCCATGAGGCTATTTCTTTTTGCATGTGCCCTTCTGGCAGTTTCCTTCCTGAATGCACAAAACCGATATACCTTAAGCGGCACCGTCAGCGAGGCCAACAGCAATGAAACCCTTATCGGGGTGAGCATTCTGGTACCTGAGCTCAGCACCGGAGCGGTGACCAATGAATACGGTTTTTATTCCCTTACCCTGCCCGAAGGCACCTATGAAGTCGTTATCACCTATCTGGGATTTCAGGACATCCGGCGGGAAGTGACCCTGAATTCGAGCCAGCGGATTGACTTTCAGATGAGCGAAGAGGCGGAGCAACTGGACGAAGTTGTCCTGACCGAAGACGTGGAACGCCTGGATATTCGAAAACCCCAAATGAGTGTGGCTGCCCTTTCGGTCGAAACCATTAAGCGAATCCCGGTTGTACTCGGGGAAGCCGATGTGATAAAATCCATTATTCTTCTCCCGGGAGTCACCAATGCGGGCGAGGCGTCCTCCGGCTTTAACGTGAGGGGTGGTGCCGTGGACCAGAATCTTATCCTTCTCGATGAAGCCATAATATTTAACTCCTCTCACCTGTTCGGTTTCTTTTCGGTTTTCAATCCGGATGCCATTAAAGATGTCAAACTGTTTAAGGGCGGGATTCCCGCCCGTTATGGAGGCAGGGTTTCCTCTGTCCTGGAGATTTTTCAAAAAGAAGGGAACAGCAAGGAATTTCACATGAGCGGAGGTATCGGGGCCGTGGCGAGCAGGCTTTTAGCGGAAGGCCCTATTGTGAAGGATAAAGCCGCTTTCCTTATCGGGGGAAGGGCTTCGTACGCCCACTTATTCACCCCTCTTTTTGACATTGACAACCGGGCCTATTTCTACGACCTGAATACCAAACTGAATTACAAGGTCGATGACCGGAACAGCCTCTTTCTCTCGGGATATTTTGGGCGTGACCTTTTCAGCATTACCGACCTCTTCGTCAATACATATGGCAATGCGGTCATTAATTTCAGGTGGAACCATATTTTTTCAGACAAACTTTTTTCCAACCTCTCCCTGATCTATTCAGACTATTACTACGGTCTGGAACTGGACTTCGTCGGTTTTGAATGGGATTCGGGAATCCAGAACTTCAACCTGAAATACGACCTGAAGCACTATCTGAGCGACAAACTTCAGATCAACTATGGCCTGAACAGCATTTACTACGTCTTTAACCCGGGGAAGATCATTCCCAACGGAGAAGATTCCGGAATCGTAGAACAGCAACTGACCAAAAAATACGCCAACGAAAATGCGGCCTATGTGGATGTTTCCCATGAGATCACGGATAAGATCAGCCTGGGTTATGGCTTGCGCATCAGTCAGTTCAACCGGCTTGGGCAGGACGAATTCTACGTCTATGAGAACGACAACCCGGTCGATTTTGACCCCTTCAGCCTTGTTTATCAGGAGGCCACGCCTATAGACACCCTGACATCGGGTCGGGGGGAAACTTTGGCTAATTTTTTCAATCTGGAGCCGCGGTTTTCCATCGCCTATGCCATGAACGACCGGAATTCCGTGAAAGCCAGTTATACCCGCATGGCGCAATACCTGCATTTGCTTTCAAACACCAGCTCCCCCACCCCCCTGGATGTCTGGACCCCCAGCGGGCCATATGTCGAACCCCAATTGCTGGACCAGTACGCCCTGGGATACTTTCGAAATTCTAAAAACGGGGAGTACAGTATAGAAACCGAGGTTTTTTACAAGGATGTGCAAAACCGAATCGACTATATCGACGGGGCCAACCTGATTGCCAATAACGCCATTGAACAGGTCATTCTCAATGGGGAGGCCCGGGCGTATGGGTGGGAATTTCTTTTGCGGAAAAATACCGGCCCCCTTACAGGCTGGCTCGCGTATACCCTCTCCCGTTCGGAGCAGCGAACCCCCGGGCGTGATTTGAATATCGACAACGGGCGCTCCGGAATTGAAACCGGGATTAACCTGGGGGAATGGTACAGTACACCCTACGACAAAACCCACGACATTACGCTCTTTGCCAATTACGAACTGAATAAGAAATGGAGCTTTAACGCGAATTTTATCTACCAAACCGGCCAACCCACCAATTATCCGATAGGCCAGTTTCAGTTTGAAGGGCTGGTGGTTCCCTATTTCGGACTGCGGAACCAGGAACGGCTTCCCGATTTTCACCGCCTGGATATCGCGGCAACCCTGAGACCCTCGAACCCTTTTGGTAAAAAGTTCAGGGGGGAATGGGTCTTTAGTATTTACAATGTCTACAACCGGATGAATGCTGCGTCCATCAATTTCAGGCAGAACCAGGATACCGGGCGCAATGAAGCCGTGCGGACGTCCATTTTTGGTATCGTCCCGGCCGTAACTTATAATTTCAGATTCTGATCAGATGAAAAAGTGGTTTTTATACTTTCTGGTTTGTGCCTCAGCCCTGGCGGGGTGTGAGGATGTGATTGATGTGGAAACGCCTTCGGAAGATCCCCGACTGGTGGTGGAAGGCCTTTTACGGGTGGATACCACTCAGATGTGGATCCCTGTAGAAATTAAACTGACCCAAACTTCAAATTTCTTCGGGACTATTGAACCGGTAACCGACGTGGACGAAATTGTAATCATTATTCAGGAAATCGATGAAAATGGTTTTCCGGAAGGAGCTACGGGAACCTCCAGCCTGACCCAACTCGACCCCGGCAGTGGGATTTACGTCCCGGATCCGTCTTTTGACCGGGACCAGCGCATCCCGGTATCCGCTGTTTTGGAAGCCCATTTAGAATTCACCCTGGTGATCTCCTGGAGGGGACGGCGGTATGCCGCGCAGACGCGCTATGTGCCCTCAGTGCCCATTGATGAACTTCGCCTTGGGGACAATACGCTTTTCGGGGATGAGGAAACAGAGGTCATCGTCAGTTTTACAGATCGGCCGGATGAAGGGGATTTTTACATTTTTGACTTTGGTTTTGGAAATTACCTGGCCACTGAAGATACCTTTTACAATGGCCAGACATTTGAGTTTTCGTATTTCTATGACGAAGAATTTGAACCCGGTACTGCCCTGGAAATTGGGATTTTAGGAGCAGACCGCACCTTGTACAACTATATGGATCTCCTCCTCGAACAGACAGACGGGGCACAAGGACCCTTTCAAACCCCTGTAGCTACCGTTCGGGGCAACGTCTTTGATGTGACTAATCTGGATAACGACGAGGTGGTCGACAACGCCCAGCAACCCAACACGTTTGGGCTGGGTTATTTCGCTATCGTTCAGGAGTTTAAATCGACATTGATTATCGAATAACACTATGAAAGCGCTGTGGCTGGCGGCACTGTGTTGCCTCGCAATCTTATTCTTTTCCTGTGAAGACGTCATTGAAGTGGAAGTGCCCAACACGGCGCCCAGACTTCTGGTGGAGGGATTGATTCGGGTAGATGAACGAGAAGCTTTTGTCCCGGTTCGTATTGGTCTCAAGGAAACCAATTCATTCTTCGAGGAGCTGCCCGTAACCCAGGCGGAAAATATCATCATCGGGGTCGAACGTTTTGACAGGGATGGGAATCTTATTGAAATCCTGACCTCCTCCCTGGCCGAGGAGGCCCCCGGAACGGGTATTTATATCCCGGATCCCAACGCTACCTTTGACCAGCGCATACCCACTGTATTCCTGGATGAAAACGTGCGCTTTACCCTGCAGTTGCGCCATAAGGGGCGACAGTATCTCGCTCAAACCCATTACGTTCCGGTCGTTCCCATAGACTTTCTCGTTCAGGGCAGGGCCACCTTATTTGAAGGCGATGAAACCGAGGTCATTGTGGCCTTTACCGACCCCCCGGTAGTGAAGAATTACTATCTTTTCGATTTCGGCCCGACGGAATTTCTGGTTACCGAAGACACCTTTTACCAGGGGCAGTTTTTTCAGTTTTCCTATTTCTATGTAGATCCGATTGAGCCGGGGACCGAACTGCAGATTAGTATCATGGGGGCTGATGCCACTTTTTACAACTACATGGACTTGTTGATCACCCAAAGTGGGAATCAACAGGGAGTCTTCCAAACCCCTGTGGCCACAGTCCGCGGAAATGTGGTGGATGTCACAGGATTGGATAATGAAGAAATCGTCGATAATGCCGCGCGACCGGAAGTCTTTCCTTTAGGGTATTTCGCCATTGTTCAGGAGCAGGTCCGAACGATTACCATTCAATAAGAAATCTTATTTTTTTTGACTCAGGAATCCCTGTACCGAATCCGCTACCAACTCATGGGCATGCTCCATGGCATAGGCCAGGGATTTTTGCGGATCAGATACCTCAAGTACCGCCTCGAAGCCCATACGGCTCAGGGCGTCCATGGGGGCGTCGCATTTTCCGCAAACCGCTACCACAGGACATTTTTGAGTTGAAGCGAGCTGGAGGACACCCTGAATTAATTTCCCGTTCAGGGTCTGGGTGTCGATACGGCCTTCTCCGGTGAAGACATAATCTGTTTTGGGCCCTTGGAGATATTGCGCAAACCCGTTCAGCCGAAGTACCAGGTCCGTACCACTTGTAAAGTCCGCCCCTAAAAAGCACTTCAGCCCGAAAGCTGTACCCCCCGCGGCTCCTGCCCCCGGCAGATGTCCGGTATCTATTCCGAGTTGCTCCCGGACCCGCTCCTCCAGGTTTTGGAGCCCGGCGTCCAGTCGTCGGATGTCCTCAGGGGAGGCGCCTTTCTGGGCCGCATAAACCTGTGCGGCTCCCTGAGGCCCCCAAAGCGGGTTGTTCACGTCGTAAACGGCTGTAATCCGAACCGATTCTGGAAGCCTGAAATTGACCGGAGGGACGACATAGGCAATACGTTCCAGGCTCCCTCCCACAGGTGGTAGTTCCTTTTGGTCGCTATCCAAAAAACGATACCCGAAAACGGAAGCTATCCCACAGCCCCCATCATTGGTCCCGCTCCCGCCCAGACCCACAAAAATGTGTCGGGCACCCAGCCGGGCAGCCTTGAGAATAAGTTCTCCGGTACCTCGTGTATCGGTCCGCATTGGGTTGCGCTCCCCGGGCGAAAGCAATTCCATTCCCGAGGCTCTGGCCATTTCTATATAGGCTTCGCCGGTTTTGGGGTCGTGTAAAAATGAGGCTGTAATCTCCCGACCGATCGGATCGGTAACCGGGACCTGAACAATTTCCATAGGGCGCACGGCACGCACCGCCTCGAGGAATCCATCTCCCCCGTCCGAGGCGGCAAATCTGCGAATCTCAGCCCCGGGGTACACCGCCCGGATCCCTGCTTCCATGGCATCACAAACCTCAGCAGCCGTGAGAGAGCCTTTAAACTTATCGGGGATCAGGGCAATTCTCATCCGTACAAGCTTGGGAGGATAGCACTAAAGGCCAAAATGACGACAAAAAATACGAGGAGAATCACCACCTCTTTTTGCTTAAAATCATTCCAGCCGGGCCGGGCGACTTCGGGCAAAAGCTCGGGGGCTCCCTTATCCGGAAATATCCAGCTGACCAGAAAAGCCACCCCTAAAGTGAGCAGCACTCCTGTAAAATTCAACCAAATCCAGAAAATATGGATCCCCAGGTCGATCCCCAGGATTTGTTGCATGGTTTTACTGAACATCAGGTTGATCAGGACAGCGACGACAATTCCGGCATTCATTCCTTTTGTAGTTACTTTTTTGGAAAACATAGCCAATAAAAAGGTCACCAGTACGGGGCCGTAGAAGACAGACCCGATGGCGTTGATAATTTCAATCACAGCGCTCTTGCTTCCCCCGAAAAGAAAAGAGGCAGCCATACATACCCCGCCCCAGAACACGACAGCGCCTTTGGAAAGCATCATATACCTGCGCGTACTCAGTTTTTTGGTGCCCCGATTAAAGAAATCCTCCACACTGACTGCGGAAAGCGAATTTACTGTGGAACTCAAAGAAGACATGGCCGCCGACAGTATACCCACCATCAATAATCCGATAAACCCATGCGGGAGGTATTTGGTGATAAATATGGGTATCATCAGGTCTGCCTTCGTCCCGGCAGTCGCATATTCCTCGGGGAAATACTTTTGTGTCATCGCGGTAATTTCACTTAGAAAATCCGGATCCAGCGTAACCAGTCCCCCTATAAAAAGCCCCACGGTACAATAGAGCAGTACCACCGGAAAACGGATCAGGCCATTGGCGAGCAGGAGTTTGCGGATGGTTTGTTCGTTTTTTGCGCTGAGCATGCGCTGGGCCTGGGTCTGGTCACATCCGTAATACGAAACATAGAGGAAGAATCCCCCGATGAGCATCGGCCAGAAACCGTACTCCTCGCCCATTTCCAGGCCCCAGTTGAAATCGATAACCTGAAGGCGTGAAGGTTCAAAACCCAACTCCGGACCCCCGGAGGTACTCCACAGATGCCATCCGTAAAACAGACAGGTAAGCAGCCCGGCAAACAGGATGATCATTTGAATGGCATCCCCCCAAACCACCGCCTTCATTCCGCCCTGCCAGGAATAAATAACCGTGATCACGCTGATTATCAAAATCGTATAGACAAAATCGATATCGAGGACCGCCTGGAGTATGATGGCAATGGTGTAGACCATAACGCCTGTTCCCAGGGCCCTGCTGATTTGGAAAACAACGCTGAGAATCAGGCGGGTGGACACCCCAAAACGCCTTTCCACAAACTCGTAAATACTCACCACCCCTGAACGGAACAACGGTGGGACGATAAAAATCATAATAAACAACATTGCCAGCGGCACGGCAAATTCAAAGCTGAGCCATTTCATTCCCCCCCCGAGTTTAAGTCCTACAAAAGCAGGCGCAGACACAAAACTAATGGCCGAGAGTTGGGTGGCCATCGTAGAGAGGCTTAATGGAAACCAACTCATACTGCGCCCTCCCAGAAAATAGTCGCTGGAATCTTTGTTGTCCTTAAAAAAGAACCCCATGCCCAAAAATCCAAGCAGGTACACCGCTACGATGACATAATCCAGTGTATTCATATGGGTTGTCTGTTTATAAAATCCAGATAGAGGGCTGCAGACCACGAAAAATGGTTGCCCCCATATCCTCTGAAATGCCCGGGTTCCAGATGGCGTCGGGGGTCAAAATACTCGTAAAAGCCGCAGGCCTCGAGTAAGTCAAGGGTATCCAACCTGAGTTTCTCCGCAACCTCTGTAAAACCATATCGGAGCAGCCCCTGGTAAATCAGCCAGTTCAAATTGATCCAGACCGGCCCCCTCCAATAGCGCTTCGGATCGAAAAACGGACTGGAAGGATCGAAAGATGGACACAGATAAAATTCCCCTCCGACCCCGGAAAAAGTACCCGAATCCAGATGGCTGCTGACCATTTCGCCGGCCACATCGGCCGGGGGAATCCCTGCCAATAGCGGGACAAATGAGGAGGAGGAAAGCGCGTTGAGTCGCCGGTTTCCCCTTAAGTCATAATAAACATACCCCTTTTGAAGGGGGCAATATAGTTTCTGGTGAAAATGGTGCTTCGAAAGGGCCTGCCACTGCTGCAGCTGGGTAACTTCAGCTTCTCTTCCCAATAGTTGCCCCATTCGGATAAGCCCCTCATTGGAGCGCATCAGCAAAGCATTAAAAAGCGGATCCTGTATTAGAAATGGACTTTTTTCGGCAATTTGAACATCCTCATAATTCCACGATTTAAAAAGTTCTACCAGGTGAATATAGTGTTGATATTCACGGTTACTCGGGCGGTTAGAGGCATCCACGTGCTGGGTATCCCTTCGGTTCAGTTGGTACTGGGGCGAATCGAGACCGGCCCAAATCGAATCCCAAACCGGCGTATTATCCGTGCCGGCTTCCCAATTGTGACAGATATAGACCAACCCTTCCTGATGCGGATCCCGATGCGTATAAAAATAGTGGTGCCAACGGTAGAGGGCCGGAAAGACCTCCCGGACAAAATCCGTTATCGATTCCCCGGAAATTTCGTAGAGCTGTTCCAGGACATACCCAAGTACGGGCGGTTGGGTAATACCCGAAGTCCGGGCGGCAGGGGCATACGCACTCCGGCTGACATCCCAGACCTCGGGGCCGGGAAAATATGTTTCAGCCTCATTGTGAAATACAATATGCGGCAGAAATCCGTTGGACCATTGCCCCCGGAGGAGCGATCGCAGTTCCTGTTTGGCGCGCTCCATATCCACATGCCCCCACCCCAGAGCTATGAATCCCGAATCCCAGTTCCACTGAAAGGGATACAGGCCCTTACAGGGAATCGTAAAACCATCCTGCCAGTTTCCTTCGAGGACTTCCCGGGCCCTGGCGCTCATTTCTGATCTCATAAGAGGCGGATTAAAATGCAGAAGATAGCAATTCTTACTATTTTTAGAATCCCTAAAGAAGAGAATCCGGTGAAAACAGATAGAGAGTTGCTCATGAAAGGAGTCAAACGAATGGCGTATACCCTGGCCCTGATGTTCACCGCACCCATTGTACTCTACCAGGCTTTTAAGAACCAGGATCACCCGTGGTACCTCCCGGTTCTGATCTTTGGGGGTGTATTGGCCGTCGCGGCGGTGGGTATGGGATTCTACGGAATCCGAACCCTGGTGAACGCCCTTTTTTCAAATCGAAAATAAGCCTTTCCAATCCGCTTATTGGTTGCCTGCGAGCCCCGAAGATAGTATCTTAGCGCCCTCAGAGCGCAGATTATGATACACATCACTTTACCCGACGGAAAAACCGTAACCTATCCGAAGGGGATAACACCCATTGAAGTAGCACGGGGAATCAGCGAAGGACTGGCCCGAAATGTGATTTCCGCCCGTTTTAACAATCGGAAGGTCGAGACTGTGACCCCTTTGGAGACGGATGGTTCCCTGGTTTTATATACCTGGAACGACGAGGAGGGAAAAAAGACTTTCTGGCACTCCTCTTCCCACGTCCTGGCCCAGGCCCTGGAGATGCTTTACCCGGGGATTAAACTCACCATAGGTCCTGCCATTGACAATGGGTTCTACTACGATGTGGATTTTATGGATCATACGGTTTCTGAAAAGGATTTTCCGGCCATTGAGCAAAAAGCGATGGAAATTGCCAGGGGAAAACACGAATTCAAAATGCGTGAAGTCTCCAAGGCGGATGCGCTCTCCTATTATGAGGATCATGAAAATCAGTACAAGGTAGAGCTCATCGAGAACCTGGAGGACGGGGAGATCACCTTTTGCGACCACGATACTTTTACCGACTTATGCCGCGGGGGTCACATCCCCAACACGGGAATCATCAAGGCTTTTAAAGTCCTCAATGTGGCCGGAGCGTATTGGAGAGGGGACGAAAACCGCCCCCAGCTCACCCGGGTCTACGGTATTTCCTTCCCGAAACAAAAAGAACTCACAAATTATCTTCACCTGCTGGAAGAGGCTAAAAAAAGAGATCACAGAAAACTGGGAAAGGAACTGGAGCTGTTCACCTTTTCCCAAAAAGTCGGCCAGGGATTGCCGCTTTGGTTGCCTAAAGGGGCAGCCCTGAGGGAACGCCTGGAGGATTTCTTGAAAAAAGCCCAGAAAAAGGCCGGGTATGAAATGGTGGTATCCCCCCATATCGGGCAAAAAGAGCTCTACGTAACCTCCGGGCATTACGCCAAATACGGGGAGGATAGTTTCCAGCCCATCCACACCCCCAAACAGGATGAGGAGTTCCTGCTGAAACCCATGAACTGCCCCCACCATTGCGAGATCTATAATGCCAGACCCTACAGTTACCGGGAACTGCCGAAACGCTTTGCGGAATTCGGGACCGTTTATCGCTATGAACAAAGCGGGGAATTACACGGGCTCACTCGTGTACGCGGGTTTACCCAGGACGACGCCCATATTTTCTGCACCCACGAGCAATTGGATCAGGAGTTCAAGGAGGTGATTGATCTCTCCCTGTATGTACTCACGTCCCTGGGCTTTGACAATTACACCGCCCAGGTATCTGTACGGGATCCGGAGACTCCCGAAAAATATATCGGGTCGGTTGAAAACTGGGAACGGGCCGAAGCAGCCATCATCAATGCTGCCCGTGAGAAAGAAATGAATTTT
This sequence comes from uncultured Bacteroidota bacterium, assembly GCA_937136025.1. GTDB lineage: Bacteria > Bacteroidota > Bacteroidia > Flavobacteriales > Flavobacteriaceae > Robiginitalea. The sequence continues at coordinate 6,352 of CAKZOC010000170.1, read as the reverse complement.
GAAATTGTCCCCGGAGAAGCCGCATTTTACGGGCCCAAACTGGATTTTATGGTCAAAGACGCCTTGGGACGCAAGTGGCAACTCGGGACGATTCAGGTAGATTACAACCTGCCGGAGCGCTTTGACCTGACCTATAAAGGCAGTGACAATGAGACTCACCGCCCGGTAATGATACACCGTGCTCCCTTTGGCAGCATGGAGCGTTTTGTCGCCCTCCTTCTGGAGCATACCGGAGGGAATTTTCCACTTTGGCTGACCCCGGTTCAGGCGATGATACTACCCGTCAGTGAGAAACACGAAAAATACGCTCAAAAAGTTTTAAAATCCATGGAAAATTGCGAAATTCGCGCCCTCGTGGACGCTCGCAGCGAGACGGTGGGTAAAAAGATCCGGGAAACCGAGATGCAGAAACTACCTTTCATGCTCATCGTGGGCGACCAGGAAATGGACCAGGGTACCGTTTCGGTGCGCAGGCATGGAGGCGAAGATCTGGGAGCCCAGTCGGTAGAGGCATTTTCAGACTTGGTCAAAAACGAAATAAATAGTACCTTAAAGAGGTTCAAAGAAGTTTAATTAAAACATAAAGTCATAGCAATACGAAGAAGATTCAGGCCGAGGCCCAAACGGGAGAATAAATTTCCCCACAGGATTAACGACAAAATCACGGCCTCAGAAGTACGAATGGTCGGCGATAACGTTGAAATGGGAGTTTATCCTACCCAGAAAGCCATGGAAATGGCTGAAGAACAAGGTCTTGACCTTGTAGAGATCTCACCGAAAGCAGATCCGCCAGTTTGTAAGGTTATTGACTATAAGAAGTTTCTATACGAACAAAAGAAACGCGACAAGGCCATGAAGGCCAAAGCGACCAAGGTAATTGTAAAAGAAATTCGGTTCGGTCCAAACACCGACGACCACGATTACGATTTTAAAAAGAAACACGCAGAAAAATTCCTTTCCGAAGGTGCCAAGCTTAAGGCCTACGTCTTTTTTAAGGGAAGATCTATTGTGTACAAAGATAAGGGGGAGATATTATTACTCCGCCTGGCGACGGACCTGGAAGATTTCGGAAAGGTAGAACAGATGCCAAGACTCGAAGGGAAGCGGATGACTATGTTCCTGGCCCCGAAAGCAAAAAAATAATTAGCGAGAAAGCGAACTATTAATTTAACGAGGAAGAGATGCCCAAGATGAAGACAAAGTCCAGTGCCAAGAAGCGATTTAAGCTTACGGGTTCTGGAAAGATCAAGAGAAAGCACGCCTTTAAGAGCCATATCTTGACTAAAAAGTCGAAAAAAAGAAAACTTCGACTTACGCATTCTACATTGGTCCATGCGTCCGATGAGAATAGTATCAAAGAACAATTGCGCTTAAAATAAGCCGCGGTTGAACCGGTAAAATGTGTAACCCTGGAGTCAGGCTCAAAAAGCGCCCTTAACAACGGGACGCCTGCTACAAAAAACAAAGAAAAATGCCAAGATCAGTAAATTCAGTTGCTTCAAGAGCGCGCCGCAAAAAGGTGATGAAGCAAGCCAAAGGATACTTTGGAAGACGGAAAAACGTCTGGACAGTAGCCAAAAACGCGGTAGAAAAGGCGATGGTATACGCCTACAGAGACCGCAGAACCAAGAAACGAAATTTCCGTTCCCTGTGGATCGCCCGGATCAATGCCGGAGCCCGGATGCACGGAATGTCTTATTCAGAATTCATGGGTAAGGTAAAGGCCAACAACATCGATTTGAACCGAAAAGTTCTTGCCGACCTGGCTATGAACCATCCGGATGCCTTTAAGGCCGTTGTGGATAAGGTAAAATAGAACCCGTTTATTTTCTCGCATAAACCCCGGCCCGCTGCCGGGGTTTTTTTTTGTCCTCCTGCCGAATAAACAACGACACTCACTCACCCTGCCCGCCCTTTGCAAGCCGGGGCGAACCTTTGAAGCGCAGAACGTGTCCTCAAAACGTGCTTTCTACCCCTGTGTTCTTCCAGCTCTGATGATCGGAATGATTTTACGCGCCCTGCAAGGTTAGCAGGAGCGTCCGCCCTCCGGCCCGATTTCGGTGTTCACACAGGTATACCCCCTGCCATATCCCCAGACTCAGGTTTCCGTGGCTCACGGGAAGCATCAGGGAGCTGCCCATCAGGGATGCTTTAATATGGGCCGGCATATCGTCAGAGCCCTCCAGGGTATGCTCATAATAGGGTTGATCCTCAGGCACCATGACATTGAAGTGTCGCTCAAAATCCCTGCGGACCGTAGGATCTGCATTTTCATTCAGGGTAAGGCTGGCCGAGGTGTGCTTGATAAAGATGTGCAGCAGACCGGTTTGAACCCGGCTCAGCTCAGGCAACTGCCGCTTAATTTCTGAAGTAATCAGATGAAAACCCCGGGGATAGGGTCGCAGTTGGAATTCGCGCTGAAGCCAGGTCATGATTCGATGAAGTTTATGTTAAACGAGGTGGGAAATGTACATATAAATATAACTTTACCGCAAAGACTGTACTGATGGATCTTACACCGGTTAAACTCGTGGTTACCGATATGGATGGGACCTTGTTGAATTCAAGCCACCAGGTCAGCTCGCGCTTCTTTGAATTATTCGAAGCACTCCGTAAACGCGGCATTCAGTTTGCGGCCGCCAGTGGCAGGCAATACGAAAGCATTGCGGTGAAATTGACCCCCATTCTCGACCAGCTCATAGTCATCGCAGAAAACGGCGGCCTGGTGCGCCATCAGGGACGGGAACTGCTCTCCACCCCACTCGACCCGAACCTGAGGGACCAGGTACTGGAACGCCTGGAAAGTGTATTCCGGAAGCTTGACAAGAGTGGGCTGAAGCTAAATGCAGCTAAGTGTACCTTCTTCAAGAAGAAGATCAACTACCTGGGACACGTAGTGTCAGAAGAAGGGATAGAAACTGATGAGCCTTGAGTTTATAAAGCCTCGGGCGAATAGAAGTGTGTCTATTGAAAGACTGCAGATACAAGGTAATACGAGACTTTAGAACAAAAAGTTGAGTAATAGTTATGGTATTAAGTCTTTTTTCATATTGAAAATGATGCTAAGATAGTTTTGGAAAGGTGTCCGATGATGAATAGCTTAACAGATGTATAGAAAGTGAAGGAATCAATAGATATTCTTCTCTACTGTGCTGATTTTATGAATTTCTAGGATTTGGCAATATTTGCTATGTCTTTCCGACGGGGTTTTCCTGACTATCACTTCCCAAAAGTAACTTCTGAGATAACAAAGGATAGCGACATTAGTAACGACTTGATGAAGGCTGTGAAGAAAGGAGATGTTCCTTTTCGAACAGAAATAGAATATATTTTGCAGTACAGTGTAAATCATGGCATATCAATGGATATTATTAATGAAGTGGGGCATAACTACAAGTATGGGGCTGAAAAATACGAAAATTGATTGTTCCTCGAATATATTCAATTCAATTCGATTACAAGCTTATATTATTAAGAGCTGGACATTGAAAGATGGGAACTAGTATGTCTGACCCGATTGTCGCCGAAAGACACAGGGCCAATTTAAAGGCTAGAGTTCTTTCTGCCCAAGCGCGAGAACAATCGAATTCTTTTCATCAAAGAACAGGGGCTCGGTCCATGAGGTAACTGAGTCAGCCTGTCAAAACCAACAAAAAAGTGGAAAATGTCAGAGTTAAAAAGATTCAGGCTTAGAATCCGAGTAATGAGTTCTAAAATACTCCAGCTTTTACTAATTCGTTTTCATAAAATTACTTGTCTAAGTAGGATTCAGGTGTAAACGCAAAGCAAAGTGAGAAAAAGGTTAATAAAAAGCAAAATAGAAACTAGTATATTGAGAAGTAGGACAATTATTTTCTGTTAGAGGGTCAATAGAGTAAGATTTCGGAATGGAGCCGAATAAAGTACAATAATGAAGCAATTGAGGATGAATTAAAGTTGTCTTTGAATTCAAAAATTGAGGAAAACAAGAAAGAAAGAAATTTAAGTTTTTGTCCAGCTTTTGATTCAAATATCGTATCAATCTGTGACAATTACTAATTAAGAAAGGAAATTGAGGTAAATACAAAAGAAAAGGTAAATAATTTAATGAAAAAAATGATTAAAAGCGATGAAAAAAAGACAAATTTGCTTGATAAATACTTGCCTAAATCTAAAAATAGAGGTCCCGATGCTGGTTCAGGTTTATATTCAAGTATAAGACCCCGAAGAAAGCTACAAACTCAAAAAAGCTAGTACTTTGATACACAATAAATTAAAAAGAATAAAGGATAAGTGTTTTAGAAGTACTATTTAAACTGGAAAAAGAGGTAGAACAATCATAAAAAGATCAAAATTAGAAAAAGCAGTTGTTCTACTTCTAAATAAAAACAAAATATTGATCTTTATGGACTATCCTGCCTCAAACCTAATATCTAAAATGAAGAACGTGAGGGTAATGAAAAGAAAGGAGATAGTTCTGATAGTATAAAGAAAGGGGTTAAATAACTGAAGAGGAAAATCTCCAATCGGCAATTAAAGATAAGTAGGAATAGTTCAAATAGTCTTAGTAGTGAAAAAAAGCCCAACATTTATTATTTTTGATTTTAATCTTTCTCTAAAGGAAAAAATACAGATGTATATTCTTTCAAACTATCATTAAAGTTTTCTCTTCTTTTTGGGTTCTTTTTTATCTTCTTCCACAGCTTAAAAAGCCTCAGCGTAGTACTAATTGATGTTAAAGTTATGCTTTTCAGCTAAAAAGCAATATACTGTTACTTTGAAGAGCTTAGCTGTGTCTTTTCTGCTTTCTTTAAGGTAGGAGTTCAGAGTTTTGAATATTTGAGACTTAGTTTCAACTAATTTGACCAATTTTTAAGATATTCTATCGATTATGTTTGTTCTGTTTTGTTCAATTTTAAGGCTCTAGAACTTCAAGTCTTTGATTTCTCTCACAATAAAGTCATAAAGTTCCATGAATTCAAAAAATACTGAAGAGTGTTTCAACTGAAGCATAATTCTGACGAGTTCTTGAAGTTCAAGAAGATCTTAAGAATGCTTTAAGTCATTATCGAAGAGTTATTTGAGATAATTGCAGTGAGATTTCATGATTTCAGCACTTATATTGATCTAGCTTTCTCTTAATTAGTTTCTGCCTGGGAAAAGGAAAGCTCCTTAATACTCTACTTCTTTCTTTTTCAATTTATTGCTTCTCTCTTTCCTTTCCTATTGATGATTTTTATCACTGGCTGGTCTTCTTTGATATACATATTGTGTCTCAAAGGCAATTAATGTTATTCTATGTTCAGTCCAATACTCTCTGATATCATTTTCTTCAAGAGATTCTTTATTAGATTGTTTGTCTTATTTCATGATTGATTATTAGATCAATACAAATTTTAAATTAGTCAATATTTAAAACGAGTTTGAGTTCTTTTGACCTGAAGACTTATCTTCAAAATAAGCCTTATTTAGCTGCTTAAAATGTTAATTTTTTATTTTTAGGAATTCAAAGGAATAATAAAAGAAGTAATATCAAGGGTCAAGAATGGCTGTGCAACTTGGTGAGTGACTCCATAAGCTTTCCTATCTCTTCGGATTTCTTGCTGTTTATGTCACCTTTGACTCTAGTCATATAGGCTTGAAAAGCTCTTAATTCTTAAAGCCTTTATTCCAAACCATGACATTTATCAGTGAGTTCTTGGTTATCTCCAAGCACTTAATCGGACATAACAGATAGTTCCTCAACCCTAGCTGACAATTTGTTGATTTATTAACTGTAGAGTTTCACCTGTTTATTCTTTTCTTTCAGTTTTTCAGTCCTCATGAGGATTTATTCTTCATAATTTCTTATCTTTTCTTCTGCACATTCAAACTTAGAGGACAATTCACGAATCTATAACTTTTTTTATTCCACTCTCTCTTTAATTTAGTCGATTAATCGCTTAAGGCCATCATTTTATTTGAGCCAGTTGCTTTTTTAGCTCAAAAACTTCTCTTTAATCTCCTGAATCTCAGTAATGAGAAGGTTGTTTTATTATTTCAGAGTTTAAATATGCTCTTGCCTTTTCGAATGTTTAGACTGGGACTTTGAGAGCCACCAGTATTTGCTTAGCAAGTTTTTTCTGTATGATTGGAAATATCTTAAATAATGTTGCAAATTTTGCCTACTTATGAATGTTTCATCCTGAGATGTCTGTGCGTGCGTGCGTTCATTCCAGTGCGTGCGTGTAAATGTGTATCGTAACGAGCATGTAACAGCAGAACGTACAAGCAATTTTGTGATGAAGATACCGTAGCTAGTAAGTTTTTTATTTATCCGAGGGTCTTGTTATATTTGTTACGATGCTCTTCAGTAAAGTCTTTATTACCATCC
>CAKZOC010000169.1 GCA_937136025.1 uncultured Bacteroidota bacterium | reverse complement strand
GTCTACCAAACCGCTTACGTGACAGAAATGTTTCTCCTGTGTTACCGTATCGATAATAAAGCCAAAACCTTTGGAATAGTCAAAGAAAGAAACTTTTCCCTTACGGATGGGGTCAAAGGGATCCTCGTCGGTTTCCTCTTTTTTGGGAATTCCAAGGTAGATGCTTTCGGCATCAACCTTAACACGTTCAGACGGATCCTGTGGCGTATCGGTTAAGTTCCCGTCCTGATCCACATAGGCAAAAGGGATCCCTCCCCCGCTTTCTTTAGCTTCAGCCCGTCTGGCGTCTTTTTTCTTTTGTTTTTCTTCTCGTTTTTTTAAACGCTTTTTTTCCTTCTCGCGCTTACTGAAGGTTTGTTGTGATTTAGCCATAAATGTGTTTGAGCTGTAAAAGTTAGGATATTATAGGCAACTACGGAAGGATTTGGCCATAAAAAAGCCCATCCATTGGACGGGCTTTTAAGAACTTTAAAATATAATGTCTTAGATGACCCTTACATTCAAGGCATTCAACCCTTTTCGGCCTTCTTCTAAATCGAATTCAACCTGGTCACCTTCGCGAATTTCATCAATTAAACCGGTAACGTGTACAAAATGATCCTTTTCAACACCTTCTTCAGTGATAAAACCAAATCCTTTGGCGTTGTTGAAGAACTTAACTGTTCCTTTACTCATAATTACTCTACTTTAAAAATTAATTTGAGCTGCAAAGATCGTACTAATAATTTAATAATCAGTTTTTTATTTGATTTATTTAACATTATATCGCGGAGTCAGCCCTTTTCAAGGCCCTTAGTACCTGACATCCATAGTATACCCCAGCCCCAAACCCCTGAGCCTTTTTTTCATTTTGGCTTCCTTGGAATTCCGCTCATACGTCCCTCCGGTAAGCACGCCCACCGAAACTGCCAGGGCTTCCTCTGGTTTTACCTCCCGTTCTGCATCGATCCATTCCAGGGTGACCAATACGTCTTCGGTGAGTACGATATCATATGGTCTCAAGTCCTTAGAAATCCGACCCGTTTGTCCGGGATCCACCGCAATGATGATATTCTCTTTTAAAATGTTGTCCAGGGGCTTCCCTCCTTTCAGCCGATAGATATTCAAGCGGAAATAGACCTTTCCGCTAAAACGGTTGTGGTATACGTGAAAGCTAAAATTATCCACCAGATGGGGTTTTTTTCCCACATTCATCCGTATGCCCATCTCTTTTCCCATATAGTCGTAGTGAAAAAGATGTCCGATCACATTGGATTCTGTTTTATTCCCAAGGGTCTTCCGCTTCCATTCCCGGGCTGTCAGGACGACTTCGTCGAGCTCGGATACCGCTTCTTTCAACCGGATGGTACGCGCAGTATTGGGTTGAAGTAACGCTTTAACCGGGAGGACCGCACTTTCGTATCCCACCATGGAGATCCGAAGCGTATCGGTGCGGTGGGACTCGGCCAGGTCGAGCTCAAAAACACCGCTCCGATTACTTACCGTGCCTATCTCCTTTCCGATGAGCCCTATGTTTACATAGGGCAAAGCGGCGCCGGTTTTCATATCCACGATCTTTCCTATGGCGCTCAGGGAAGCGCGTTCTTCCGTCGCATATTCCAGGGGCTCCCCGGTAATGGATTCCTGCTGAAGCATATTTTGATACCGGGCCCGGAAAACAGGCTCCTCTTTCAAATATTCCTGAAAAAAACTGAGGACTGCGCCCTGAATTTCTTCGTACAGGGCCACCTCGTCCGGATTAGTTTCCAGAGCCCAGGCAATACTGCCAAAATCTTCATGCCTGCTTTCCAGGAATCGTAAATAGTGAGCCGGGCTGCTGATTTTCTTGTAATAACAGTATTCATCTGTAGGTGTAAATTCATCCAACCGGTCTCCGGCTTCCAGATGCAGAAAGGCCGCCCGCGTCTTCCCGGGATGTAGCACCCCGGCCGCATAAATTTCCGACAGGTAGGCATCATCTTGTTCGGTATCCCCGTAATAGAAGGTATCCGAGCCGTCCAGGGAAGCCATGGCCTTAAAATCCGGGTGGCGGTCCAATAGCAGGATACCACTCATCCCACCCCAGCTCAGACCCAGAAGGCCCTTGTGGTCCGTGTCTGCCGGGAAATCACCGGATTGCTCCATAAATGAAAGGGCAAATTCCGCATCGTAGACCTGTTCCATGGTGTTTTGCAGGCTATTGGTCATATCCCCCGGGTAGGCCCCAATAGAAGAAATAGAAAGGACGACGAACCCATTTTCTGCCAATTGTTCCAGAAGTCGGTAGCTCTCCCATCCCATTCCGTTGTACCCGGCCATATAGACGATCAGGGGAAAAGAACCTGCAGCCGGAGGTGCTTCCGAATAACTGCTGATCTGCTTTTTGAGCAGTTGCTTACCTTCCAGGGCCTCCAACCCAAAACCTGCAGCCAGATATAAAATGAGCTCATCGGAGTACCCCGAGTAATCGGTTTCGTCCTGGTAGGCATTTGCCCGTTCCTCATGCAGCCTGAACAAGTCTTCAAAAAGCATGGGAGTTTCAGCCGGGTCCGCCGTGGCAGGATACCAGATATCCAGATCCAGGGGTCTGTAGTGTAATCGGTCCGTAGGGGTAGTACCGGGCTTATAGGTTCGGGAAGAATCCACCAGGTGAACCGTCGCAAACCCCGCCCGGTAAGGCGGGTTGCCTTGCGAAAAACCTAAGGAAATTGCCCCCAGCAGGAAAAGAAGATGATGACTTCTACAATACACGGGCAAGGGGCTGTACATTCATAAACTTCAGAGGTTCATTGTAAAATCAGGCGGGTTCCAACTCTTTGACCAATTCCTGTTGAATATGCTGGGGTACGGGCTCAAAGGCGTGAAATTCCGAATGAAAAGTCGCCTTACCCTGAGTTAAAGAGCGCAAATTCGTCGAATAGTCATAGAGCTCCGCCTCGGGAATTACACTTCTTAAAATTTGATAATTGTCGCGGCTTTCGATTCCCAGGATTATGGCGCGTCGGGACTGCAGGTCCGTCATGATATTGCCTACCATTTCCTCCGGGACCTTGATGGTCAGCTCACGTATCGGTTCAAGCAACTTGGGCCCAGCATTTAAAAAGGCGTCCCGAAAAGCGTGTGCCCCGGCAATCTTAAAGGAGATATCATTGGAATCCACCGTGTGCATTTTACCATCATAGACCATCACCCGGACATCCCGAATATAGGATCCCGTCAGCGGCCCGGACTCCATCACCTCCATGATACCCTTTCGGATGGAGGGCAGATACCGAAGGTCAATGACCCCTCCGACGATGCAATTATAGAACACCAGTTTTCCACCCCAGGGCAGATCGATCTCCTCCTTACCCCGGATATTAAAACCTTCGGGTTCCGGCATGCCCTCATGCCAGGGGCTAATCTTGAGGTGCACCTGGGCAAACTGCCCGGCACCACCGGATTGTTTTTTATGTCTGTAATTGGCCGAAGCAGATCGTTTTATCGTCTCTCGGTAGGCAATTTTAGGAGGCTCCAGGACTGATTTCACCCCATAGATATGTTCGAGCATCCAATCAATGGTCGAAAGATGCAATTCCCCCTGGCAACCCAATATCTGTTGTTTAAGTTCATTGGAATAGGCCATTGTGACGGTGGGGTCCTGGCTGTGGAGTTTCCGGAGGGCGTCCGTCAGTTTTTCCTCTTCGTTTTGCTGCAGGGCAGAAACGGACCTTTGGGTACGCGGTTCGGGATAAACCACAGGCCGGATGGTGACAGGATTGTTTTCCAGATGCAGGGTGTCATTGGTCTCGGTGTATTTCAGTTTCAGGGTGGCCCCTATATCCCCTACCACCATTTTATTTACTGCGGAACGGTTCTTTCCGTCCATAATAAACAACTGATTCAGGGTTTCGGTTTCCCCATTCCGGGAATTGACCAGCTTGTCATTGGCCCGGACCACCCCCGATTCTACCTTAAAAAAAGTGACCTTGCCGAGATTCGGCATCTGTACGGTCTTAAAGACAAACAGGGTTGTCGGCGCAGTGGTTATTCGTTCAACCACCTTTCCTTCTGCGCTTTGTTCCGGTTTGAGGTCGGCGGCTGCCGGGGCTACGTTGTCGATAAAGCCCATCAGTCGGCCACTTCCCATATCCTGAAGGGCAGACACGCAGAATACCGGAAAGAGCTCGTGGTTCAGCATTCCGGTTTGGATGCCCTGTCGCATTTCATCTTCCGAGAGGGTTCCTTTTTCAAAAAAGAGCTCCAGAAGTTCTTCATCTTTCTCTGCCGCTTTTTCAACCAGCTCGTTGTGCAAGCGGTCCGCCAGTTCTTTCTGATCCTGTGGAATGGGCATTTTTTCAGGCTTTCCTCCTTCCGGTCCGAATTTGTACATTTTCATTTTGAGTACATCCACAATGCACTGAGCCCCATCCACGACAAGCGGATACTGTACTTTCACCGCATTATTGCCCACCAGCCCCTTAATGGAATTGAAGCTTTCCTCGAAGTCTGCATTCGCATGGTCTATCTGGTTCACCACAAAGAGGGTGGGCTTGTTATACCTGTCGATATAATTCCAGATAATTTCTGTGCCGACCTCCACCCCGTGCTGGGCATTCAATACCGTTACAACCGTATCGGCCACTCGGATCGACGAAAGGATCTCGCCTATGAAATCATCCAGCCCCGGAGTGTCTATGATATTAATCTTATAGTTCCGCCATTCGGTGTGCAGGGGGGTGGCAAATACCGAACTCCCCCGCTCCTGTTCAATCTCGTTATAATCGGAAACCGTAGTCTTATTTTCTACTGTTCCGCGGCGGTTGATCAGGCCGGCTTCGAACAGCATGGTTTCGGTAAGTGTTGTTTTGCCGCTGTTGTGAGCGCCTACAAATACAATATTTTTGATGTGTTTATCGTCGAATACATTCATAAGTCAGGTCCGTTTGGTTCGCGAAAATTGTTAAGAGTCCAGCTATAAATATAGGAGGCTCTCCGCACCAAAAACATGACATTTTACCATAGTCCGTAATTTTTATACGCACTATTGTCGTAAAGGGTTCCTGCCTGGTCTAAACCGCAGAGGACGAAATCTTAGGACGGGTTATACGTAACCCGGTAAATGGCATCTCCGTAATCATCGGAAATAAGCATAGAGCCGTCATCCAGCCAAAGGAGGTCAACGGGTCTCCCGAACGCTTCCTGGGTGGCATCGTCCAGCCAGCCATCGATAAATGGGGTATAACTCACCGCTTTGTTTCCATCGAGTTTCACAAGGGTTATGCGGTATCCCACCTTAGAGGAGCGGTTCCAGGACCCGTGTTCGGCTATAAATGCCTGTCCTTTGTATTGCTCCGGAAACATCTCGCCTGTATAAAACTTTACGCCCAACGGAGCGACATGGGCGCCTAAATTCTGTACCGGGGGTACAAATTCCGAACAGGGTCGCTGGTCCCCGTATTCCGGGTCCGCAATGGTCCCACCATGGCAGAAGGGATATCCAAAATGCTGCCCGCTTTCACTAACGCGGTTCAGCTCACAGGGCGGAACATCGTCCCCCATCATATCTCTTCCGTTATCCGTGAACCAGAGTTCCCCGGTTTGTGGGTGCCAGGTAAAGCCCACCGTATTCCGCACACCATTGGCGTAAACTTCCCGATTGCTGCCATCGGGGTCCATCCGGGTGATGGAGGCATAGCGCTTGTCTACCTGGGCGGAATCACAAATATTGCAGGGCGCTCCTACAGGAACGTATAATTTATCATCCGGGCCAAAGGCGATATACTTCCAGCCATGGTGGCCTTCCGTGGGATAATCCTCATATATGATTTCAGGTTCCGGCAGGGCCTCGAGATTCTCTTCAATATTCCGGTAGCGCAAGAGTCGATTGATCTCCGCGACATAGAGATCGCCGTTTCGAAAGGCAATCCCGTTGGGGACAATCAGGGTCGTATCCAGTATAAGGGTGCGGTCTGCTTTAAAATCCCCGTCCAGATCCTGAATAGCGTAGAGTTTATTGGCTTTCCGGGTGCCGACAAAAAGGGTGCCCTTATCCCCTATCGCCATAGACCGGGCATCGTCGACGCCTTCGGCAAAAGTGCTTATTGCAAATCCTTCCGGCAGGTTGAGTCGATCTAACGGCAGACTCCCCTGGCCTGCTGCGGCCACATCCATTGCCTGACTGGTGTTGGCGGATTCCGCAGTGTTTTCGTTCTGCTCCGGAGTTTTTGATTCTTTACAGGAAAATATGGCCAGGAAGCAAATCCCGGTGGCCAAAAGTCTTAAGTTGGGTCCAATGTGTTTCATAGGTGGCGTCTGGTTTTACGTTCAAACTTAAGAATACTGAAGACACCAGACGCCTGGTTTAACTAGGAATTTGCATTTTAGGGCCACTTACGTGCTTAGGGCCGGTTCAATTCATACATTCAGTCCGCTAAAAATCAATAACGATACCCAAACTCGGGATGAATTGCCCTTCCCCCGGTGGGATTTCCACCAGGCTACGGGGATCGATGATCGCCCCGGTAATGTCCCGGTTCAGCCCATATTCCGGAGGACTGGGGATATCCTGGGAGAGGACATTCTGGAATTCGATAAAGACATCAAACGCAAAATTCTGGAAATTCCATTTTTTATCCAGACGGACATCCAACTGGCTGAAAATATCGAGTTTTTCTTCGCCCAGGCGGGAATAATCGAGGATCACTTCCGGGTAATTTTCCAGGGTTGCCTCCAGGTCGGTGGGGACAAAAGGGGTGCGTCCTGCAAACCGGTATCGGGCACTGAATTCCCAATTCCTGCCAAACTTATACCCTCCCACGAAAGAGATCAGGTGGCGGCTGTCCCAGACCGAAGGCAGGTAACGTTCCGCATCAAATCCGGTAAATTCACTGTAAAACCAGGTATAGGAAAAGATGCCGTAAAAATTGTTGCTCAGTTTTTGCTGGAAGAGCAGTTCTGCCCCATAGCTTCTCCCCTTCCCTATGGTTTCAATAGGTTCACTACCGAGGACCTCAAAACCCCCGCCTTTGTTCGCAAGGGACACACGATCGCGCACGGAGACGGGGTAGTCGCTGTATACCTTATAAAAACCTTCCAGGGAAATACTCGAGGCGGGCGTAAAGTAATGTTGCAGCCCTAAGACAAAATGATCACTACGGGTATAATCGGCATCCTGATTGATCAACGCACCTTCGTTATTCCGGAACCCGAGAATGGTATAGGGCGGTATCTTGTAGTATCGGCCCAACGAAGCATTGACCCGCCAATCCGGGGAAAACTCATAGGAGGCGGAAACCCGGGGTGAAAAGGTGCTGAGCAGACTCTCGCGGGTGGTAAAGGTGTCATCATCCATCCGAAAGCCAAAGGAAAGATCGAGGGTCTCATCTAAAAATGAACGGGTGAGGTTCGCAAACAGGCCGTATTTCGCAAAGTCGATCTCTGTTGTAAAGGCCGCATTGTTCACAATATCGATAGTGGCATTGCTGTAGTCCGAGTACTGTACATTGGCCCCTGAACTCACTTTCCATTCTCCGAAAAACTGCGTCAGTTCATAGCGGAGTTTGGTCTCGGACTCCGTGGCGTCATTGTTAAACAAAACACCGGTTTCGTCTACCGGATTCTCGTATCGGGTAAAGTTGTTGACCAGTGTATTGTTGCTCAGGGTGGTCAACATATAGCCCTTTCCACTTTTAAAGCGGTTTCGCCAGCTCACCCCTATAGTATTGGTGCGTTGCTCTATAAAGGGAGCCTGCTCCAACTGGGCCTGCTGCTCCGGGTCGAATTCATCCGGTGGACTCGCCGTAAAATCGTCAATAGACCCCAGGCCCATAAGGGTAATGGTGTTATATTCATCGAGCTCATGATCGACCTTAAACTGATAATCCCAGTAATCCGGCCGGAAAGGCAGGCCAATCACCTGAAAAAGAAACTGCAAATAGCTCCTTCGGACCGAAGCCAGAAACGTCGTTTTAGCGGTTTCACCGTCCTTTTTAAAGAGCGGGCCTTCCAGGGTGAGGGCCGCCTCACTGGCGCTGACCCTGAAGTTTCCGGCGAAGTTTCGTGAATTCCCCCGGCGCTGCTGAAATTGTAACGCCCCGGAGAGCGGATTGTCATATCGGGCGTTGAAGGCAGATGTGGATAGGGTTACATTTTCAATGAACGAAACATTGATCATCCCCACCGGACCCCCGGCACTTCCCTGAGTACTGAAGTGGTTGATATTGGGAATTTCCATCCCATCCAGATAATAAACCGTTTCGTTGGGTGCCCCACCGCGGATGATCAGATCATTGCGAAACCCACCGATAGAGGGCGAGACGCCCGGTAACGTCTGGGCGACCTGCACCACGTCGTTATTGCTACCCGGGTAGGTGGCGATTTCCACAACAGAAAGGGTTTGGGTCGACAGCGGGGTCTCCCGGGGCCTGGAAATTACGTTTTCATTTGACACCACAACTTCCTCCAGCTGTTCAGAAGTGGCCTCTAATATAAAAGTATAGGCGGGCGTCCCTTTGGAGCGAATGATTATATTGAATTTCGTCTGGGATTTAAAGCCCAAATAGCTGGCGACCAGGTTATAGGATCCCGGCGGGACATCCACTATTTCATACCTGCCGTCAAAATCTGTTTGTGCACCAAGTTGGGTGCCCTCCAAAAATACGGAAGCTCCGATAAGGGGTTCCCCCAGCTCATCCTCTACCCTGCCAAAAACGGAAGTCGTGACTTGTGCATAAAGGGCAGACCCGAGGAGCATGAGCAGGACAGTCAGGAAATTTTTAGAGCGTATTTGCATTTCTTGTTTAACGTTTATTTTGAATCAGTAGACAAAGGAAATTTAAAAATGGTGGAAAGGCTTTAAAATGATGTTAAAACGGTTCTGGTCCGTTCTTTAGGACAGATCAGGACGTACGGGCTGAATCCATTCGACAGGGGTGATACCTGAGGCTCAGCCTCTAGATGGAATAAAAAAAGCCACCCAAAAGAGGGTGGCTTGTATACCTGCTAAGACGCAGATTTATTTAATCTCCACGAGCTCAAGTTCAAAAACAAGATCCTGTCCGGCCAGGGGGTGATTGGCATCGACAACGATGCTATCGGCCTTCACATCAGCAATCCGAAGTTGCCGTTCACTCCCGTCTTCTCCACGGGCGACTAATCCCATTCCGATTTCAGGGGTTATTTCCGCAGGGAGTTGCTCCTTGCCGATTTCCTGAAATAATTCTTTCTGGACCTCGCCGTAAGCCTCTTCCATAGGAATTTGGATCGTCTTTTTTTCTGAGACTGCCATGTCGAGAAGCCCTTTCTCAAAACCGGGAATCAGGCTGCCCTGTCCGAGTGCCACTTCCAGCGGCTCGCGCTCCAGGGAACTGTCAAAAACTTCTCCCGTCGTTAATTTTCCAGTGTAGTGTACCCGTACGGTGTCGTTCTCCTTTACTTTACTCATCTTGTGCTTTTTATTTATACAAAATTACGGGGGCAAATGTACGGGCAAAAAATCGGGCAGCCGAAGGATCGGGAGAGTATCTGTGCTAAGAGACTGTTAAAAGGGGCCTAAGGCCTTTTGGGTTTGTCGGACTGGCGGATAAAGGGTACAAACCGGACAGCCATCAGTTTCTCAGATTTGAATTTTCCATTTGAGCGGGTGATCAGGGTCAGCTGGCGTACACCCCCGTGAGGACCAATGGGAATAACCATCCTCCCCCCTTCTGCGAGTTGCTCCATGAGTGTCTCGGGAAGTTCTTCGGCTCCGGCCGTTACCATAATAGCGTCAAATGGGGCCGCCTCCGGCCATCCATTATACCCGTCTCCAATGCGGACGTTCACATTTTTATACTTCAGGCGATTCAGGCGCTTTTTAGCCTCTAAACCCAGGGTTTCGACAATTTCTATCGTATAGACCTCCCCCCCAAGTTCGGAGAGAATGGCGGCCTGATATCCTGAGCCTGTTCCTATTTCCAGGATCCGTTCCCCGGCCTGCACCCCAAGGGTCTGCGTCATATACGCCACAATATAGGGCTGTGAGATGGTCTGCCCCTCCCCGATGGGCAGCGCCTGGTCGTTGTAAGCCCAGGGCCTGTATTCTTTAAGCACAAATTCATGGCGGGGAACCGACCGCATAACCTGCAGCACCAGGGTATCCGTAATATCCCGCGCCTCCAGCTGCTCCCGAACCATCGATTCGCTCAGGGCATTGTAGTCTTGCTGAGCTCTGCCTTTGACCAGAACGAACAGACAAAAAAGTATAAGTAACCGCTCCTTATGCATTCGAAAACCCATTCTTTAACTGCCTAAAAATACAATTAATACACGAGTGTCTTATGTATCATTCCCCAACGGTAGCAATTTTTAGGCCGAAACGTTTCGCCTGCTATCTGCGAAAGCGACGTAGCCCGGCAATCTTCTTTTTTGAATTGATAAAATACACTCCGGTCAGTAAGATGATCGCAGCCGTGATAGATTGGGCAGAAATGGACTCATCCAGGAAATACCAGCCTAAAAACATGGCTACGATTGGGTTTACATAGGTGTTTGTGGCTACTTTTTCAGGTGAAACTACTTTGAGCAGGTAGTTGAATGACGTAAAAGCCACAATGCTGCCAAACACAATTAAGAGCACCATGGCCCAGGAGGTATCCGCCTGCCAGTATGGAAAGGGGAGCCATTTTTCCCCGAAGGCAAAACTCATGAAACACAGGATGACGCCTCCTGTGATCATTTGATATCCTGTATTGACAAAATAATTGGAAGGAAGATCCGCTTTGCCCACAAACAAACTGCCATAGCCCCAGGCGAGCATGGCCGAAAATATCATTAGAATCCCCAGCAGGGAGTGCTCCTGTTGCACCACGGTGTTTTGGTTGATCAGTAAATAAATCCCAAGAATTCCCAGGGCGACACCGACCAAAGACATGGGTTGGATTTTTTTACCCTGCAAAAGCCACATCATCAGCAGGATGACCAGGGGTTGGGCCGAAATTTCCAGAGCGGCAAAATTGCTGTCTACATACTTCAGTGCCCATACGACTGTGCCATTTCCGAAACTTAGGAATAAAAATCCGGCCAGGGTCACATTGTAAAACTGGCGTTTTGTAATGCGAAGGCTCTTACCCATAGCCAGTGCGATACTAAAGATCAAAATACCCGCGATCAGAAATCGGACCCCTGCAAGCATAAAGGGGGCGAGCTGGGCCACCGCAATTTTATTGAGCAGGTAGGTAGAACCCCAGATCACATAAATGGCAAAAAATGCCCCCAGAATAAGTGGAAGTTGTGAGCGGTTTTCCATGTCGCAATAATACGTTATTCCCGTTCAAAAAAATATAGTCCTGAACGAAAATCAACAGGCTTCAGAGCAGCCCCGCAACCATAAATCCAAGGTAGGTCCCCAGGGCATTTCCGAGGGAGCCAATAAGGATGGAGGGGAGTATGAGTTCATTTCGCCCAAAATTCTTGGCCAGAGCCATTGCTGTGGTCCCTCCCCCTATGTTTGCCTGGGAGGCTATGGCTGCCATATCCCAGTCATACTTGAGTAAATAGCACCCTATAAAAACAATCAGCCCATGCCCCAGCATGGTTATTCCAATAAAGCCGAGCAGTAGGATGGCCAGAGCTCCGGCTTCCCCCAGGGCGCTGAAATCACAAAAAGCACCTACGACGGCAAGAAAGAGATAAACACCCCAACTCCCGAGGAACATATTCCCTTTTTGGCGGTGGATGACGGGGATTTGAGCGAGAAGCAATGCCAGGGTCGTTATGATAATCATACCCGGGATATTCCAGCCTTTTGTTTTAAAAAAATCAGTCAGCAGGGCGGTCCCCAGCAATCCGAGAGCGCTCAACCCAATCCACAGGGAGAGACTTTGAATGTCTAAACGCGCAGAGTCGTCCTCTACCATTTCAAGGCTGCCCGGTTCGACGGAATCGCCTGCGGGCGGGTTTCGGGGTTTGAGTTTTTTAAGGGGAAACCAGCGTCCCAGAAAAACCGGAACGGCAATGGTCACAAAAAACCACAGCGTTGTGACCACATTATCGGCAGCCACAGCACTGGTATAAACAAGGCCCTGATCCATCACCCTGTAGTGAAGGGCCACGGCATTAAAATTGATACTTCCCCCGGTGTATGTGCCGGCCAGCATTCCGGCCAGAGCCGGATAGAGCCCTTCAAATAATGGACCGTCCTTAATAACGAGGGTAGCTATAAAGACGCCCAGTACGGTTCCCAGGCTTCCGAGAAGAAAAAGAATAAGGATGGGAAGTCCGGTTTTTTTGAGTTGAGTGAGGTTGACATCGAGAAGCATCAGGAAGAGGGAAGCCGGGGCGACGTATTCAAAAATAAAGTCATAAGTGGGGTTGGCCCGGCTGGGAAGCAGTCCCACATTGGAGAAAACGGCACCAAGGACCAGGACCAAAAGCGCAATGCCAAAGGCTTTAAACCTGGGTTTCCGACTGGCCCATTCCGATAAAAATAGTACGACGGACAGGGCAAAAATGAGGTAGACGGGAGCTTCAATAAAGGTCATTCAAATGTGATTACTGAATTTTAAATCCGGATTTGCACCCATCTTACTTATTCAAAGACCTGAAAAGAGGTAAACAGTGCATACCGGCAATTCGGTCCTATTTTTTCCGGGGATCCGGCGCCCGCCCTGATGGGCCCGGATTCTCTAAAAACGCCTGGGCTAAGTATTTCAGGGATCTATTCTTTAAGGGATTGCATATCGATGACAAAACGGTATTTGACATCTGAGGCCACCACCCGTTCATAAGCCTCATTGATCTCCGGCATCCCGATCATTTCCACATCGCAAACGATGTTGTGTTTCCCACAGAAGTCCAACATCTCCTGGGTTTCAGCAATACCTCCGATCAGGGAGCCGGCTATGCGTTTCCGCCCCATCATCACCCCACCACCGTGAAAGGGTTTTAAGGGTTCCACCGCCCCTACGAGAACCATGGTCGCATCAATTTTCAGGAGTCCGATATACGGATCCATCTCATGACCTACCGGAATGGTATTGAGAATAAAATCAAATGAATTTGCCTGCGCCTGCATCGCTTTGGCATCTGTGGATATCAAGACTTCATGAGCGCCCAGCGCCTCGGCATCACTCGCTTTTTCAGGAGAACGGGTGATCATAACCACATGTGCGCCAAGCGCGTTGGCAAATTTAATACCCATATGTCCAAGACCTCCCAAACCTACGACCCCTACCCGGTCCTTTCGGCCGATCTTCCAGTGCTTTAAAGGAGACCAGGTCGTAATTCCTGCGCAGAGCAGTGGGGCCGCTCCGCGTACATCTATGTTTTCCGGAATTTTCAACACAAAATCCTGATCCACCACAATATGTGTAGAATAGCCTCCGTACGTGCGTCCAAAATGGGGTTCCGGACTGTTATAGGTCCAGGTGCAGCCTTTTTCACAGAACTGTTCCAGATCCCGTTTGCAGGAGTGACAATCTCCACACGAGTCCACCATACAACCCACGCCTACCAAATCTCCGGTTTTAAAGCGGCGGACTCTGGACCCTGCTTCCAGGACTCTTCCGATAATCTCATGGCCGGGCACTACCGGATAAGTGGAATTCAACCATTCGTTCCTCGCGGTATGTATGTCGCTATGACAAACCCCGCAGTAGAGAATTTCAATATGCACATCGCGTTTGCCCGGAGTTCTCCGGTCTATGCTCATTTTTTCGAGTTTGGCGTCTGCAGCCTGTGTTCCATAGGCTTTTATAGTGGTGCTCATAGTGTCCAATATTTTTAATACAAATTCTGAATCTGTTTTTCTAAAGGTATTATTTATTGAGCATCTATTGAAAGATCTGATTCTTTTTAGAAAAAAGGCATTTCCCTACCGGTTATGCACACGATTAAGGCTAATATTTTAATATGTTTAACTATTTAATTAAATTTTTAAACAATATTTAATACTCAGCCTTGGATTGATTGCCTACTTTCGTCACCTAATCTTAAAACACTACAAATGAAATTTTTGAAATCAACCCTTTTCCTGGCCCTTATGGGAGCCGTCTCTGCAGTGAACGCTCAGGGGAGTGACATGACTTCCGCAACGGAAGCTGCGGATCAACCCGTTCGTATTGAAGTACAAACTCCTACCATTGTTGGTGTAGCCAGCAGCAATGAAGTATTCTCTACCCTGGTAACTGCTGTTGCTGCGGCAGACCTCGTGGGAACTTTGGAAAGCGCCGGACCTTTTACGGTTTTCGCCCCAACCAATGACGCCTTTGCAAAGCTTCCTGCCGGAACGGTGGAAACCCTCTTAAAGCCTGAGAATAAAGAAGGGCTTAAAAATGTGCTGACCTATCACGTAGTTGCCGGAAAGTTTATGGCTGCTGACGTTGTGAAAGCGATTCAAAGCAACAACAACGCATTTTCTGTGAAAACGGCTAATGGACAATCCCTCACCCTGAGCCTGGTAGATGGTGCCGTTATGGTTACAGATGCCAAAGGGAATTCTGCCAAAGTTACAGCTACGGATGTCGCTGCTTCAAACGGTGTGATTCACGTGATCGATGCTGTGGCACTTCCACAATAAATCTTTACCTCTTATTCATAAAAAATACCGCCTTTTTTGGGCGGTATTTTTTTTTCATAGCAATCTATTTCCCGATCTGAACTTACACGTCAAGCCGCATCTTCAGTCTTTTTTCAACTTTCTGTTTAATGGTTGTTAATCTTTTCATCACTTCCATTAAATGCTGATCACGTGATTTCTTATATACTTCATTGATCTCCAGGATCAGGTCTTTTAATTCGCGGGAAGCCTGAACGCGTTCACTTGTCGTGATTCTGGACCATTTCCGGCTTTCAAACTCCTCGGCTTTCTGCAGTAGTAACTCCATAGTCTTCCGTTTTAAATAAGGTTTCAACAAAAATCGCTCCAGAATCTGTTACCGGAGTCTTCAGATTTTCCTTACACCTTAAAACAGCTGTGAGCGCTTTTGCGATAGAAGGAAATTATTACATCCGGTCTAAAGAATCAAAGAACTTTTGGAGAAAGATACAACATCTCTTTATTTTGTTCAATTCCCTTAACAAATGTTTAAACAATTGAATTGAGGACCGTTACTGCTCCGGGTCTTTAATGCATATAACTCCCCGCATTAAAATCGATAACTGTTCCCGTAGCGTGATCCATCTTTCCTCCACATATAAAAGCAATAAGTGGTGCAATATGCGACGGACGGGTGAGCTCAGGCAAAGCAATCTCATCTAAAAGTAAAGCTTCTCCATGGCTGGCGATGAACGATTCAGCCATAGCGGTACGCGTAAATCCAGGGGCAATAACAAAGGAGGTGATCCCCTCTTTTCCAAAAGACCGGGCTACCGATCTGGACAGAGCGGTGATTCCTCCCTTTGAGGCTGCATAAGCCAGGTACTCCGCGGTCTCACCACGAAAAGCAGCCCTGCTGCCGATATAAATAAAACGTCCCCCACCCTTTTGTTTAAAATGCGTAATTCCCAATTGTGTAAGCTGGCCGACGCTATCCAGATTAATGGATAGTGTCTTTTTCCAAATCCCGTACCAGTCGTTTGTGGATTGCGCAACGGGATGCGGAATAAATACGCCTGCATTAAAAATAATGGCGTCCAGATGTCCTATGAGTTTGAGGCTTGAATGAAATAAGCGGGAGACAGCTTCCGGATCTTCTAAATCGGCCTGCACTATTGCCGAATGTGTGTTGGGATATTCAGCAATGAGGTCCCCGGCTGCTTTTTCATTCGTATTATAATGTACAACCACGCGCCCCCCCTGTGCCATCAATTCCCGGGCAATGGCCCTGCCGATGCCCTGCGATGCCCCAGTTACCAGGATGTGCTGCCCATTTAATTCCATAGGTCGGAATGTAGGCAGAATTCTAATAATATACAATCCGCCCTACCCCCTTTACGGATTGAATATGCACATCTGCAGGAGCCATAAGAGTCTCAAGGGAAACAAATGTTAAAAATTGTTTAAAATAGTACCTTTTATTACATAGTACTGTAACATTTAAAAATATGCGTCGTCTTATTCAATGTAAACCCGAAACAAAAGAGGGTTCGCTAAAAAGAAACAATCGTTCCATATTCATTCATCAATCAAAAACAAATCATCATGAAATCACACAATTCATCACCGACAGATCACAGACGTTTTTCTTACTTCTCAAACTTCAAGTCCTCCAAAAGAGTACGCTGGTCAGAATCGAGAAACTACATACACTAAGCGCATTCTCAATCGGCAATCATCATTCATCAATCAAAAACAAATCATCATGAAATCACACAATTCATCACCCACAGATCACAGACGTTTTTCTTATTTCTCAAACTTCAAGTCCTCTAAAAGAGTGCGCTGGTCAGAATCGAGAAACTATGTACACTAAGTGCATCATCAATCATTAATCGACAATCATCCATCATCATCAAAAAACGAAACAGCCATGAGAACAAACATCAATCACACGCCGACAGAGTCCAGAAGGTTCAACTACTTTTCTAATTTTAAGGATAGTAAACGCGTAAGGTGGTCTGAAAACCGGAACTACGTTCATTGAATTCAGTATTCGACTTATGAAAGTATCCAGGACTCAAAAATAAATCCCGTATGCGCCTCTCGCCTACGGGATTTTCGTTTTACAGGACGGCACCCAACCAGAGCGGTAAAGGGCGGCGATCCCCCGGTTTGGGGAAATCACTAAAACTATAGTTCCGAGCTATACGGCTGTCAACACGCTAAACACCGGCAACTTGGTATACTTATAGTTCCAGAATGTCACGGGCTCCATTGGGATAGACGAGTATAACTTCATTATCGCATGTGCCATCCCCAAAATCGACACCTATTTCCAGGCCGTTCTTCTCGATATCCATCAACCCGCGCACCGCATACGGACATGCCAAATTTCCCTCGAGGGACTCACGAATATCCACCTCGTAGGTCGCAGTTCCGTCAGAGACCGTCCAGCTGCCACTTAAGGCATAAGTTGTATCTCCAAGGGAATTGCCGAGTTGAATTTGCAGGACCTTGGATCCCTTTTCCGTCAGGACAGTACCCTCTGGCAGGACAACGGTCATATCACTTTGTACGGCTAAATCGATACGGGTATCTCCCGACTGACGGATTCCAATCGTACGCGTTCCACTGAGTTGAGCAGCGCCCACAAAAAAGTTTGTATAGGTGACCGTAAAGGAAGTATTCTGCGCACTTTCAGCATAGGTCACTTCAAGAACTCCATTGACATTTTCAGTCGTATTCAGGACACAATTCCCGAATTCAGCCCGAAAACCTGAATCCGTATAGGTTATCTCATAACAATTCTCATCTGCGAACTTTGCGGTACCGGGTCCGTTTTTCTCGATGAGATCCATCAGAACTTCATCCATGAGACCCGTATACGCGTCGGTCTCTAGAATGGTCCTGAGTTCAACTTTGGATAATTCAGAGCCCTCAGAATTGAGGTCCATTTCAGCATCTTTGCTGCAACTCTGAAATCCTGTGACAACAAAAACAAAAAGCAAAGTTTTAAAAATCTGAAAACAAGAAACGTTTTTCATCGGAATACCATTTTTGGGGGTTCCTCTTAAAACGAATTTCAGACTTGTTTAGTGCACAGATGCCTTAGCAATCTTCGCTTTTCCATGAAATCGGGGCTATTGTTGTAAACTCAGGGCCGGGGGAACAAGGTGGGGTCCAGGTTAGGTACAATTTTTAGCGCATTCTGGTAGTATACTTTCTTCAGAATACTGTCCGGAAGGTCCAGGCCGTACATGGCCCAAAAAGCATGGTATTTCTTGTGATAGGGGAAATATTCATCCGCAGTTTCCAAAACCCGGAAATAGGTCGGAAATTCAGAAGGCTGCCAACTGTCTTTTCCAAAAAGAATGCGGTCCTGATAGGCAGTGAAAAAGGCTTTCGCACGGCGGGGTTGCCGCCCCAGTTCCGCGATAATAGCTCCAATTCCCACATACATATTCGGGAATTCCTCCATCAGTTCGGAAAGTCTGTCCAGGTTGTTAGCATACCATCCCATATGCGCATTGATAAAGGTCGTTTTGGGATGTTTGCGAAAAAGATTGTGTTGCTCGGTAATAATCTGTTCCCATGGGGCAGGATCGCTATCACTTCTTTTGCGTCGGGGCCGCGTTTTCAATTCCAGCCATCTTTCGTTCTCAGAATCCATAGGATCCCAAAAGGATTTGGGATCGGCGGCATGAATGAGCACGGGAATACCCAACGCAGCACACATCTCCCAAACCGGATCTAAACGGGGATCATCAACGGCTATCCTGTTCCCTTGAGTATCGGTGTAGCGGAGTCCGAGACTTTTAAAAATTTTTAAGCCCACAGCTCCGTTGGCATGATCCGCTTTGAGTTGGGCCGCAGCCCGAGCACCCCAGCCCGGGTCCCCTACTCCTGAGAAATCTACATTGGCAAAAAGTAGGAAACGGTTGGGATAATTATTTTGGATGTTCTTCATGGCACCCGTTATTTTCTCCCCGGATCCCCCACTGAGATTCACCAGAACCGCCAAATTCAGCGTATCCATCGCCTGTACCAAAACAGAGAGGTCCTGTTCCGGCATATTGTAATGATGACTGTGGACATCAACAACCGGGAATTTTGCCCGGGTTACCGGATTTTCAGGGACCACCAATGTGGACTCCGGGTTGTATTCTTCAAAGGTCAGGTCCTGAGCGTGCAGGCTTCCCAGAAAAAAGGACAGGAAAATAAATGTGCTTACCGATTTAGTCATTGGTTTACATTCTTTGTTTGATTCGAAAGATATACAGAAAGAGCCTTTTTATAAGCCTCAGGGGTATCGATATCCACAATGGCGCCTCCTGGGTCCAGAATCACGCATTTATCCCTGTACGATGCGATAAGTTTCCGGGCCCCCTGTGTTGGTGGAATACGTTTTAGAGCCTCCCAGAAATTTCTGGGAAAGAGCGCCGGGGCCCCTGCAAAATCACCATAATCGGAGGCAATGATCACGTCCGGCTGGCTTTGGTGTGCCTCGAGAACACGCCTGAGATAGCCATGGGTAATCCGGGGTTGATCTACCAAAAGAATAAGGATGGCATCAATATCTGAAAACCGTTCTTCCACTTCCTGAACCCCCCTGGAAATAGTTGATCCCATACCCAATTCCCAAGCCGGATGAAGGCATATTTCCACTCCTTCAACCGCCAGGGCCTCTTGTATTGCGTCGTGATGCGCTCCCGTTACCAAAAGGGTTTCTGTCAATCCGGCCTGCCGTATTTGATCCAGAAGATGCTGGATAACCGTAGTCTGCCCCCAGGGTAAAAGGGCCTTGGGTGTTCCCATTCGACGGGAAGCCCCAGCGGTCAATACTAAAGCTGCTACCTTTTCCATAAGTACTTCAGGATCTCATTTTCATTTGTTCCTGTATAGGGGAAAATTCCCAGTTTTGAAAGGTTTTCCGGGGTCACCATTACTTGATATACTGTCCCGGGTTTTTCTCAAAACTGACCTTGCAGCCGTCGCAGCAGAAATAGACCAGTTCTCCTTTGTATTCGATAATGTGTTTGGGGTTTTTCCTGGAAACGGGAACCTGACATACGGGATTTATATAGTATTCTTCGGCAAACGTATCCCCGGCAGTCGGTTCCGCCGGTATTGCGGCCTCAGATGGAGCCTGCTGTTTATGTGTTTTTGCAGATTCCCGCCCGTTCCGGAAATCATCAATTACCTCTGCGAGGATACTTATCGCAACCTCACTGGCCAGTTTTGCATTGATATCCAAACCTACAGGGCTCTTCAAGCGGGCGATGTCATCGTCTGACAGGCCTTCATTCGACAGAGTTGTCCTGAGGTCTGCCGCTTTTTTGGTACTGGCCACAAAACCGACATATCCCGCCTGGGTTTCCAAAGCTTTTTTGACAGCAAGATCATCATTTTCTCCCCTCGTGGAAACGATAATATAGGTATTACTCAGGTTGTTAAAGTGGGTAAAATCAATCTTATCGTACACCTTGTGCACCCCTGGAAACATTTGTGAATCTGCGTCAATGGCCAGGACGCTCACTCTGAAATCAGCAGCAACTGCCAACGCAGCAAGCTTTCTGGCTATATTCGATTTACCGGCAATAATAATCTCGGGTTGGGCGATCATAGGCTCTATGAGTATTTCCACGGTTCCTTTACTTTGACATGACATAACATATTCCTTATAGGTTGCGGTTTCCCGTGATCCTCCTTCAGGGGAAATACGAACCCTTCTATAGCGTTTGGTTCTGATGACATCGAGCGCCTCTTTGATTACAATTCCGCGCACGCAGCCTCCGCCGACCCAGCCAATCATTTCTCCGGATTCCAGGATAAGGGCCTTATCCCCCACTTTCCCGGAGCTGGGCGCCATTCGGTCTACCACCTGGGCAATGGCAAAATCAGATCCTTTGGCCAATTGCGCCTCAATATTGAGTGTAAGTTCGTTAAACATCCATGAGTAATTTTTCCAATTTCAGTAAACTATCCAGATTATGTGCAGATTCAAATGCATCCAGATGCGGCATTACGTTGACAATCCCTTTCTGTATCGGCTGATAGTCCTTCATTCCCTTCAACGGATTCAACCAGATGAGCGTCTTACATTTTCTCCGGATCGTTCCAACGGCCTCCTTCAATTGGGTAACACTGCCGGTTTCCAAGCCGTCGCTAAGTATAACTACAACGTGTTTTTGGCTTAGAAACTTGTTGCCATATCCGGACAAAAACTCCGTCAGGGATTCTCCGATCTTGGTCCCGCTGGACCAGGTTTGCACATTACTGCCGATGTCTTTTAAAATCTGGAGTTCATTATTTGCTCTGAGCATGGGGGTGACATGTGTCAAATGAGTGCTGAAGGTAAAAAATTCCAGTTCCCTGAAATATTTCTTCAAAACCATTACATATCGCAGCAGGTAATAGCTATACGTGTCCATTGAACCGCTGACATCCAGGATAAAAACTACTTTTCGCTTTTCCTTCCTCTTTTTCCGATGGGCCAAATCGAGCATTAAGCCTCCCTTGGAGATACTATGCCGTATGGTCTTACGAATATCGATCCTTCCTTTGTTTGCGTCTTCCAATCGCCTTTTAAAACGCATGCTCATCTGGTGAAACAATTCTTCTGCCAATTCCTCTAACCGTTCCCGGTCTGCGACATCCACCTTTGAGAAATCCGTAAAGCGCAGACGGACATTTTCATTAGCCCCTTTGGTCTGCTTGGCTTCTTTTTCTTCTTTTTCCTTTCTGGGCTTGTTGAATTTAGCGCCCAAAAAGATTATGGTGTCCGTCTCCGGTTCTTTCTTGATCTGTTTGACTGTCTTTTTACGCGCCTCGAGTTTATCGTCGTAATACCGACTCCAGAATCGGTCAAACATTTCGTCAAATCGATCAAAATGCTCCTTCCGTTTGCAATATATAGCCTTTAAACTGTATTGAAAAAGAGTGCGATCCAGCCAATACCCCCGTTCAGCAATTTCAAAAGCATCCCGTGTGTCCTGGGGCCCCAACATAAATTGTCTTTCCCTACAATAAAATGTAAAGTCGATCAATCGCTCCCTAAAGGTCTTGTCTACTTCGACCACAATAGTATATCAACTAATCTATGGGGATTAAGAACTCCTGTACCGACTTGTTCCTGACAAATTCGATATCGTCCTTGTGTTTGAGAACACTTCCCACTGTGTTTTGCACGATCTCATCTGTGATGTTTTCCGCATTCAATAGCAAAAGGGTTTTTGCCCAGTCCAGCGATTCGGCAATCCCCGGCGGTTTCTTAAGACTTGACTTTCGCAGGTTATGGATGAAAGTCACCACCTGAGCCGCCAACTGCTCATCGATATCAGGCAGTTTCCGGGCAATAATATCTATTTCCATGGCCTTGGATGGGAAGTCTACCCAATGATACAGACAACGCCTTCTGAGGGCGTCACTTAACTCCCTGGTGCGATTGGAAGTCAGGATCACCATCGGTTTTGTAACCGCTTTTATGGTCCCCAATTCCGGGATACTGATCTGAAAATCAGATAATAATTCCAAAAGGAAAGCCTCGAATTCCTCATCTGCCCTGTCAATTTCGTCAATCAACAGGACCACAGGTTTTTCAGCGGTTATGGATCGCAACAACGGCCTTTTAAGCACGTATTCCATCCCGAAAATCTCTTCGCCCAGTGTGCGTTTATCTTTTTCCTGTTCAAATAATTTAATGTGGAGCAATTGTTTCTGATAATTCCATTCGTAAATGGTAGTACCTACATCCAGACCTTCGTAACACTGTAAGCGGATTAAATCCGTTTTCAGATGTGCCGCCAGCGCGCTGGCCAGCATGGTTTTGCCAACCCCCGGGTCCCCTTCCAAAAGCAGGGGCTTCTCTAAATTGTTCAGCAGGAAAACTGAGGTGGCCAAAGCCTGATTCAGGATATAATCTTGCTCGTAAAAATCAGCAATGAGCCCTTGAATTTCTTTATTCAACAGTACAATTTTTTAATAAGACAAAGCTACACCCCTCCGGGCATAGCTTTTGGATTTCAAAGGAAACTTTGTTTATGCGGTAGCCTCAGCTTCGGCTAACTTTTTAGAAAAGTTAGTCACAAACTGCTTGAATAACTGGTTCGAAACCGTCGTAATGAGACGGGATCCGAACTGGGCAATTTTACCATTGATGGTAACATCCATAATGGCATCGAGTTTTGAACCCCCGTCTTCCCTATCGGTAATGTTCATCGTCATGGTCATTTCGGCATTCCCGTTGCCCTTTACATCCACACCGTTCCCGGTGAGTATGATTTTGCGGTTGTCGGCATCCACTTCATCGTAAAAGATATCGGCATCATACTTGGCCCCAATAGGTCCGAATTTCATGCCTACCTTACCTTTATAGTGATTATCCCCAACCTTCTCGTCAATCGATACTCCGGGGACGCAATCCATAACCTTGTTCGGATCGATCAGGTGATCCCATACCAATGCTCCGGATTGGGGGACTTCAAAAGATTTTTCTAACTGTGCTTTCATATCATTTTTTATTCCTGGTTAAGACGCCCCGAAAAAAGGGGGAAAATCCAATTTTCGGGGGTCTGAAATTTTAAGAATGCGCCTGAATCGCTTCCCACACTTTGGCGGGTGTAATTGGAATGTCCAAATGTTCGATTCCAAGAGGCGCCAGGGCGTCGATTATAGCATTGGCTATGGCAGGAGGTGCCCCTACTGTTGGGGATTCTGCCACACCTTTAGCTCCCAATGGGTGGTGGGGAGAAGGCGTAATCGTATGTCCGGTTTCCCAATGCGGCGATTCCACCGCTGTAGGAACAAGGTAATCCATAAAGGTCCCATTTAAGACGTTTCCTTGTTCATCGTACTCTATCCCCTCGTACATAGCCGGGGCAATCCCCTGGGTGAGCCCTCCGTGTACCTGTCCTTCGACAATCATGGGATTGATGATATTACCACAGTCATCGATGGCCACAAATCGCTTCACATCAATAGCCCCTGTCTCTTTTTCCACTTCAACAACGCAGATATAAGCCCCGTTGGGAAAGGTCAGGTTTGGTGGATCGTAATAATGGGTGGCTTCAAAACCAGGTTCCATTCCCGGGGGAATGTTGGTATAAGCCGCAAAGACGACTTCCTGAATGGTCTTCGATTTTTCGGGAGCTCCTTTAACAAAGTATTTGCCCACTTCCCATTCGATGTCTTCTTCGCTGACTTCGAGCAGGTAGGCGGCTATTTTCTTCCCTTTATCCCTTAGCTTACGGGCTGCTATGGCAGCGGCAGCTCCTGCTGTTGGTGTACTCCGGCTGGCATAGGTCCCAAGGCCATAGGGCGCTGTATCCGTATCCCCTTCATCGATCTCTATATCCGTATAGGGGATACCAAGTTCCTCTGCCAGGATTTGGGCATACGTAGTTTCGTGTCCCTGCCCCTGTGATTTAGTCCCGAACCGGGCCAGGGCTTTACCTGTGGGGTGAACGCGGATCTCAGCACTATCGAACATGGCAATGCCCAGGATGTCAAAATCCTTGGAAGGTCCTGCACCCACAACTTCCGTGAAAGTGGAAATGCCGATACCCATGAGTTTGCCCTGCTTCCGTTTTTCAACCTGTTCCTTTTTATAGTCTTCAT
The DNA here is from genome assembly GCA_937136025.1 of uncultured Bacteroidota bacterium. Classification (GTDB taxonomy): domain Bacteria; phylum Bacteroidota; class Bacteroidia; order Flavobacteriales; family Flavobacteriaceae; genus Robiginitalea. The sequence goes on along the minus strand of CAKZOC010000169.1, from coordinate 17,291 downwards.
AGCCGATCATCTCCATGGCCTTTTTAAGGGTCGCTTCATAATCTCCGCTATCGTAGCTCCAACCCAGAGGGGATGCATATGGGAATTGATCTTTTTTGATAAAATTCTCCAATCTTATCAGGGCCGGATCTTTGCCAATTTTAGCGGCCAGTTTATCTACCATACGCTCAATGGCGTGTACGGCTTCAGTCACCCTGAAAGAACAGCGGTAAGCCACTCCTCCTGGTGCCTTGTTCGTATACACAGCATCCAATTCCGCAAAGGCGTGTTCATAATCATAAGAACCCGTACAGATGGAGAACATACCCGTGGGATATTTAGAGGGGTTTGCAGAAGAATCGGTATATCCATGGTCTGCGAGGGTCGAAACCTTAAAGGCCTGAATTTTGCCATCCTTGGTGGCAGCCAATTCACAGTCCATGTGGTAGTCACGGGCAAACCCGTTGACCAGATTCTCTGAGCGATCCTCAATCCATTTTACGGGCTTACCGATCAGGAAGGTCGCTGCAATAGCTACGACATAGGCCGGATAAACAGGGACCTTACCTCCAAAGCCACCTCCAATATCGGGGGAAATGATCCGTATTTTCTCCTCGGATAGCCCGACGTGCCCTGCTACCAGGGCAACTATGGTACGAATGGCATGGGGTGCCTGGGTCGTGAGATAAACAACCAGTTTTTCCGTATCCTTATCATAAGATGCCACACAACCACAGGTTTCGATAGAGGCCACATGAATTCTGGGAAGATGGATGCGCTCCTTGACGACTACATCCGCATTGGCAATCACTTCATCTGTCTTCCCTCTATCGCCGCGTTCCCAGTGGTAAATCTGGTTGTCCTTTTGCCCGTCCTTATCGGGGCGCAATAAAGGAGCGCCTTCATCCAGTGCTTTAAAAGGATCTACAATGGCATCCATGGGCTCATATTGTACATCAACCGCCTCGGCGCCATCCACAGCGATATACCTGTCTGTCGCAATAACAGCGCATACCTCCTGCGCCTGATGCATAACGGTATCTGTAGGCAAAACCATTTGGGTGTCAGAAAGCAGGGTGGGCATCCAGTGCAGGTTGTACTGCGCCAGGTCTTCCCCGGTAATGACAGCCAAAACCCCTGGAATCGCCAAAGCTTTCTCCTTATTAATACTCTTTATTTTCGCATAGGCATAGGGGCTGCGTACCATCACCATGGTCAACATCCCGGGCAGTTTCACGTCATCTACGTAATTTCCTTTACCGTGTAAAAAGCGGGCATCTTCTTTTCGCTTCACAGAGTGACCCATTCCGCCTACCTCCGCTGATGTTTTACATTTAAACATAATATCTTGATTTCTTGAGGTTAGACTGTGGTTTCCTTTTCTTGTTGCATTTCCTTGGCCGCCTGCTGTATGGATTTTACAATATTATTGTATCCGGTACACCTGCACAGATTTCCAGAGATCCCCCAGCGAATCTCTTCTTCTGTAGGATCGGGATTGTTTTTAAGTAAATCGACGGAACGCATAATCATCCCGGGCGTACAAAATCCACAATGAAGGCCATGCTGGTCGTGGAACCCTTTCTGAAGGGGATGGTTTGTGCCCTCAGCTGCGAGACCTTCAATGGTCGTGATTTCAGCCCCATCTGCCCGAACTGCCAGATAGGTACAGGACTTAACAGACATTCCGTTCAACAAAATTGTACAGGCTCCGCAGTTACTGGTGTCGCAACCAATATGCGTGCCTGTTAAATCTAATTGTTCCCGGATAAAATGTATTAAGAGCAGACGGGAATCCACCTCTGCGGTAACGCTCTGGCCATTTATCGTGAGTGTGATTTCGTGTTTCATATTTAAATTTTTTTACTGTCTTGCTCTTTCCAAAGCTTTATTCAACATTCTTTTTGTGATCGTATTAACCAAAGATCTTTTGTAGGCTTCAGAACCTCTTAAGTCTGATGTCGGTTCACAGTCTTCACTAGCGACTACGCCTACCTGATCAATCAGCTCGTCGGTAATTTTCTTGCCCCGAAGCATTTCTTCTGCACGTTCGACCCGCATGGGCACAGCGCTTACGTTGGTAAGGGCAATTCCTATTTCCCTGCACATACCGTCGTCATCAAGCTCGAGATAGACAGCAACCCCGGCTGTGGCATAATCCCCCACTTTGCGTTCCACTTTATGGTAGGCTCCCCCACTGTGCTTGCTCGCTTTCGGGATATGGATCTCCACCAGGATATCCGCTGGTTCCAGGGCAGTCATATAGAACCCGTGAAAGAAGTCATCTATAGGAATAGATCTTCGCCCCTCTGCCCCATGAGCAATCACTGTGGCACGCATGGCCAGCATCAGGGCTGGCTGATCGTTAGCGGCATCCCCGTGGGCGATATTACCTCCCAGGGTTCCTACATTCCGAACAGAGGGGTCTGCAGTCAGTTTAACAGCGTCTGAAAAAATAGGGTACTTAGAACGAAGTAAATCGGAATATTCCATCTCCGTTTGGGTGGTCATAGCTCCGATTTTCAGTAAATCCCCCTCCTCCTTAATAAAGGACAGTCCTTCGATTTTACTGATATCAATAATGTGTTCTGGGGTGGCAAAACGAAGTTTCATCATGGGAAGTAAGCTGTGCCCCCCAGACATGAATTTCGCTTCCTCACCCAGAGATTGTACCAAGGCGATAGCATCTTCCAGGGATGTTGCCTTGTGATAGGTGGAATTGGCTGGAATCATAATATTCTTAGAATTAAAATACGAAGTGAACATTAAATATATGGTTTAATTTCGGCCATCGCAATCTAAGGGCTGTATTATTGGTGATTTAATAAATATTTATGATTTTCTCATTTGGTTTTAGTTCTCCGCTGATTGTAAAAAGCAGTCTGTTTTTGTTTTAATCATTACTTTTATCTCTCAGGCAATACCCGGTATCTTTAAATGTACTCCCAGCTTTATTTTGACTACAATGCAACTACTCCGTGCTCTACTGAGGTAATCGATGCCATGTTGCCTTATTTTAAGGACCATTTTGGCAATCCCTCAAGCAGCCACCATCCTTTTGGGTGGCTGGCCCGAAGTGCCGTGGAAGATGCCCGGACAGCCATAGCGGAAATTCTTGCTGTTGAAGCAAACGCGCTCATCTTTACCTCCGGGGCCACCGAGAGCATTAACACGATTCTGAAGGGAGTTGTGAGAAAGAACAGAGAAAAGGGGAATCATATCATTACAACCAAAGCAGAGCATAAAGCGGTGCTGGACACTTGTGCTTTTTTAGAAGCCGATGGGGTTGAGGTCACCTACCTCGATGTGAATTCCGACGGTTTGATTTGCACGGATGAATTCGCGGAAGCCCTGCGCCCGGAGACCGTCCTGGTATCTATAATGTACGCCAATAATGAAACAGGGATTATACAGCCCCTGGAAGAGATTTCGGAACTGGCCCGGGCCAATGGTTCCCTTTTATTTTCAGATACTACCCAGGTCCTGGGCAAGGCAGATCTGAGGGGATTGCTGGACCTTGTTGATTTTGCCTGCTTTTCAGGCCACAAGGTATATGCTCCCAAAGGTATAGGGCTCATCTATGCGAAGCATAATTCAGATTACAATGCACTTCCCAGTTTTATCCAGGGGGGAGGACAACAGAAAGGTCAGCGGGGAGGAACTATAAATACGCCTTTAATCGTCGGGCTGGCCAAGGCCATACAACAAGCCGATGATATCCTTAAGGACGAATCCCTTCGACTACAAAGCCTGAGGGACCGATTGGACACGGGTTTATCTGGTATCGAACTTGCCGTTTCTAACAACAATCATACACAGCGATTGCCCAATACCTCTCATTTTTCGTTTCCCTATGTGGATGGCGCCTCCCTGCTGACGGCTTTGGGCAGGAGAATTGCGGTATCCAACGGATCGGCCTGCAATTCGGCTTCCGTAGCGCCCTCCCACGTACTTTTGTCTATGGGGATAGAGCGAAGTTTGGCTTACGCGTCTATTCGGTTGAGTATTGGACGTTACACCACAGAGGCTGATATTGAAAAGGCGATAAAACTCATTTCGACCATTGTAGCTGAACAACGAGAAAGCAATATAATGTGGGAACGCAGGGAAAAATTGTAATACTACAATCGTTTTTTTAGCGCAGTATCCCCTTTTGGAATAACAGTCATTTTTTAATGCTGTCTGAGGATACCTATCCAGACGTCCTGCAAAATCTAAACGAGTATGCCCAGAGCCACCTACAGGGTTTATGTCATTGAACTGTCCAAAAGGGTTTATACGGAAAACAAAAAATTTCGGGAAGCCAACCCGCAATTCAATGGGGTTTTACAGTGCCTTTATGTAGGGATGACCAGCAAGACCCCGAAAACGCGGTTCGAGCAACACAAGCGTGGTTATGTCAATACTAAAGGTCATAACCTCTCCTCCGGTATCGTTCGTAAATACGGCATGTATTTAAGGCCCAGTCTTTACAATCATGTCCAGCCGCTCAAAACACGGGACGAGGCCCTGAAGATGGAAAGGACGCTTGCCCTTGAACTCAGGAGAAAAAAATACGCGGTCTGGTTCAATTAATTTGGGGGCTTACACCCTCTCGTGTATAGGCCCGCTTTTTTTCCGGAGCATTCCTCCTTTTTTTCCCGCAAAAACACTCAGGATCTCTGCGAAAATACTGGTGGCAATCTCCTCCGGTGTATTGGCTCCGATTTCAAGACCACAAGGTGCAAAAATCCGATCCTGCTCGCCGGGCGAAAACTCCACCCCCCTGGATTTGAACTCTGCTACCATTTTTTCGAACCGCTTTCTCGGCCCCAGGGAAGCGATATAGGGTGCAGGACTTTTAATAAGTTGCAGCAGGTTTGTGATATCTGTCTTATAGTCATGGGCCATCAGGATAATGGCTGTTCGGGAATCGATGTCCGGCCTGGGTTCCAAGTCTTTTGGGTAGAGGTGTGCCACCGACTGTAATTTTTCCTTTTTCAATTTTTGAATATTGCCCACCAGGCTTACTTCCCAGTCCATCACCTGTGCCATTTCAAGCAAGGGGTATACATCGTAGTTATCTCCATAGATCGCCAGGTGAAAGGCCGGGGGAATCAGCTCGATAAATACAGACGCCTTTTTTTCCCCGGCTTCAAAAGTATACGTCCTCGATTTCTTGTTCTCCTGTACCTCTGCGATTTTCTTTTGAATGAAATCCTTTAGATCCCGGTCGGGACAATTGTCCAGCGTGGAACTCTTTGCATCGTAATAAAAACTTTGCCCCAAAGAAACCGAGTCCCAATTTCCGATAAGTGCAGTTACAGTGGCAATCACATGCGCTCCCCTTTCAGACAGGCATTTCTGAAGCATATTCATCATTGGGGATTCTTCAGAAATGGGGGAGATCAAAACATCGATGATCCCATTGCATCCCAGTCCTACCCCGATTTCCTTTTCCTTTGACGTATCATAGGTTACTATGGAGGGCTCTTGTTTTAAAATGGCAATCTGTGATCTTTGCAGTGCATCCCCTTCGAGACACCCGCCACTTATTCCCCCTTCAAAAACACCGGACTCAAAAACAATCATCCGTGCACCCTCCCTTCGGTAGGACGACTCCTCTACGCGCACTACCTGGGCAATGGCACACTTTTCGTCTGAGCTTTTCAGCGCATTGTAAAGTTGTAAGATCGATTTTATCTCTTTCATAATAGGGTATCTTAAATTTAGCTCCGGGGTCCTGAAACATTCTCTTACTGACCTGTCGTGCTGCATCTGTGACTCGAGTCCGATCCTTGTATTCTTTAGACCTGAAAGTCAAATCTCTAAATTAATAGGTATCTTGGATACGCCTAAATCCTTTAACAAAGGTTTGGGTTTTCCGGATGCCGGATTTCAGACCTTATTCCAAAAAAAAAAAAGCAGGTTGCATGGAAAATGTTTTTATCAAATACGAAAAGGCCCTTTCAATTCTGGCTGACCATTCCAACGATTTCCCGGATGAAGAAAGGCCCCTGAATGCCTGTATTGGGGCACACCTTGCTGAGGATCTTCTGGCAGACCGGGATTTCCCCCCATTCGATCGGGTCACCATGGACGGAATCAGTCTTTCCTATGAAGCTTTTGAGAATGGGCAACGGGAATTTCCCATTGAGGCTGTGGCACCGGCCGGGACCCCAAAAAAAACCCTGCAGAATTCCCAGAATTGTATTGAAGTAATGACCGGTGCTATTATGCCGGCTCAAACAGATACCGTAATACGGTATGAGGATCTGGAGATCGCCGATGGGAAAGCGCGGGTCATGCCCATCTCTGTGAAACCCCGCCAAAATATACATTTTAAAGGAATAGATCGGGCACGCGGGAGCGTAATCGTTCAAAAGGGAAAGCAACTCTCAAGTGCCGAAATCAATATCGCCGCGGCCGTGGGAAAATCTGTTCTCAGGGTAAAAAAAATGCCGAGGGCCGTAATCATTTCCACCGGAGATGAGTTGGTAGATGTGCATCAAACCCCAGAACTGCATCAGATTCGAAGATCGAATATCTATGGCATTCAGAGTACGCTCAAGACCTGGGGAATACCTGCAGACCTAAGGCATTTACCGGATGACCGGCAACAGATGTTGGAGATCATCGCCGGGTTACTGGAGGATTACGATCTTTTCATTTTCACAGGAGGGGTGTCTAAAGGGAAATTTGACTACCTCCCGGATGTCCTGGAAACCTTGCAGATAGAAAAGCATTTCCACAAAATTCAACAGCGACCGGGAAAACCTTTTTGGTTTGGAACCAGCAAAGAGGGGAAAAAGATATTTGCCCTTCCCGGCAACCCGGTCTCATCCTTTGTCTGCGTTTATATATATCTGAGGTTCTGGTTGTATAAATCCCTCGGACTGGATATTACACCTATGTATGTATCCCTTAAGAATGACATCACCTTTACCCCCGACCTGGTGTATTTTTTGGAGGCCCGTCTGGAAAGTAACCCCGATGGCACCCTTCAGGCGGATCCTATATCGGGCAATGGCTCCGGAGACTTCGCCAATCTGGTCAAGACGGATGGCTTTTTGGTTTTGCCTCAAAATAAAAGTGAGTTCAAACAAGGTGAAGTATATCTTTTTGTACCTTATAGGGATATTTTTTAAAAATCCTGAATGGAAGCCGTCAAATCCAACTGCTGTAAAACAAAGACTACCTCCCATAAAAAACCCGGCGGTGCCGGCGGTTCGATGTCTTTGCTTTCCACAATGTTGCTGATCCTGCTTCCAAAATGCCCGTTGTGTTTCGCCGGGTATTTGAGTGCTATGGCACTGTTCTTCGATGTTGAAAATGAGCAATTGGTCCCCATTTTGATCCATGCGAAACCCCTGCTTGGTGTAATTATTATTGCCTTGATCCTCTTTAATCAAAGGGGAAGAAGGACATGGATAGCCCTGGGTATAGCCACTGTTGCGATGGGTTTTTTAGTGCTGAAGACGTATTTCGACACTGCCCTTCTGCCCGATTGGATCATATACACCGCCTTTTTCTTCTCCATATGGTACAACGGGAATTTCAAATACTTTTATCGCTTCGTCCGTTTTGGCAGGCAACAGCCTCAGGTAGTCCGCTCCACCGTACCCTCAGAGGAGGGCAGCAGACCTTAGGATATACAAGGTTATAAGAAGGTTACAAAAATCAGGAAGTTTCGGCTTGGAGGTCTCTAACGCCCCCCTGTATCCATTTCAGGGAAGCGGACTGCAATTTCCCTTCTAATTTTCTGTAGGCCTGAGCACTTCTGCTCCCGGAATGGCAAATAAGATAAACCTCTGCGGACTTGTCCATTTCAGTCAGATTCTTTTCAAGTTCCATCAGAGGAAAGTTCACAGCATGCGGCAGATGATAGGCATTAAACTCTTCGGGTTCACGCACATCCACCAGCAGATGCGATTTTCCTGCTTCGTTCAACTTCAGGTAATCGACCATAGGTATGCCCCCTCCTGTATCGCACAGGCCGGCGGAATAATGGGAATCATCTCGGATCTTCCTGATTTCCTGGCTTATGTCCTTTTGAAAACACACCTGCCTGGACTGGTGATCGAGGGCATTGAACAACAGAAGTTTTCCGGATAATATTTCCCCGAGTCCGCAGATTACTTTTACAGCTTCCAGGGCCTGAAGGCTTCCGATTACTCCGGGCAAAACACCCAGGGTTCCCAATTGGTTACAATCCGGAATTTCTCCGGGCTTCGGGATTTGTGGAAACAGGCAGCGATATGTAGGGCCTCCCTGATAATTGAAAACACTGAGTTGTCCTTCAAACCCGTGCAGGGCCCCATAGATCCATGGGATTCGCCGGATTACACAGGCATCGTCCAAAAGGTAACGGGTAGGTATGCGATCGGTGGCATCCACGACCAAATCATAATTTTCCAATAATGCCATCGCATTGGAAGGCTCCAGGAAGGTCTGATGCAATTCAATATTTGTCCCGGGATTCTGTTCCTTCAGTTTTCGTCCCAGAACGGAAATTTTGGCCTGGCCATTATCGGAAGGGCCGTAGGCAGGTTGTCGATGTAAGTTCGATTCTTCAATACTATCCCCGTCTACGATGCCCAGGGTACCCACTCCCATGGCATTGAGGTACTGACAGACGGGAACCCCGAGTCCTCCCGCGCCCACAACAAGGATCCGGGCGTTGCCCAACAACTCCTGCCCCCTGGTTCCAAAACCCGTTAATCGGATTTGTCGATCGTATCGGTTCAGGTTCATTTTGAATTCAATTCGGTAAGGATATTCTCGTATTCCTCAGGTTCGTTTGCATTCGCCAGCCAGAGATCATCTTCCGGAAAAACCAGGAATGTATCCTCATTGATCAGGAATTTGCGCGGACAACTACTCTGAGCGGTTTGCATGTAAGATTCTGCCGTTTTGAGGCCCCGGGGCTCCCAAATAGCTGCGAGGGGTTCGGGCAATTTAGTTTTGTGTGTGGCAAAGGCCGTTGCCATTGCCGTGGGATCCCTCCGATCCACGAGGTATTTCAGGACCTTCTGGTTAACAAAGGGCAGGTCGCATGCCACGACCAGCCAGGCCACCTCAGGAAAGGCGTGATGGGCAGAAAGCAAGCCATTGAAAGGTCCCTTGTACTGGTTTTCATCCACAATACAGTCCAGTTCCCTGGGAATTTCGGTTTGTTGTTCAGGGCGAATGCTGAGAAAGACCCGGGAACAAAGGGGTTTCATTTGGTCGTACAGGTACTCCCGCTGCGGTTTGTTATGATACTTGAGTTTCCCCTTATCGGTACCCATCCGTCTGCTCTGGCCACCGGCCAGTACCAAGCCCATTATATCATTGCCTTGAAACATATAGCCACTTTGCAGATTAGCCTCCAATGGAGGTCATGGAACTTCCAAAAATAGGTCCGAATTGCTCCTGGGCCTCAAAACCATCTTTGGCCCTCGAGCCCACAGCCCGTACTAGGGCCTCCTCTACAAAGGAATCATGCAGGCCAGACCTGAGAGTGGTGCGAAGGTTCGCCACCGGCTTCCCATATAGACAGGTAATAAGATCGCCGGTGGCCGTAACGCGCAAACGGTTACAACTCCCGCAAAACGTCCTGCTAAACGAAGGAATTATCCCGAAAGAGCCGGTATGCCCGGGAATTTTATAGTTGACCGAAGTAGAGGTCAGTGGGGCGGGTAGTTTTTCAAAATCCGGATACCGTCCGCGGATGTGTTCCAGAATTTTGCGGTGGTTCCAATTCAGGTTGCGAAAATTGCGACTTCCCCCATTGAAGGGCATTTCTTCAAGGAAACGGACCCGAACATCATGCTTTCTTTGAAATTCCAGCATTTCATAAATGTCTTCCTCATTCTGTCCCTCCAGTACGATGAAGTTAATGCGCACCGCTATCTCCGACTCGATGAGGCGCATCAGGTTTTCGCGCACCAATTCAAACTGGTCCCTGCGGGTGATCCTATGAAAAGTCTCAGGGGTAATGGCATCCAGGCTAACGTTAATGCTGTTTATACCAAAATCCTCCAACTGTTCTATATGAGGTCCGATCAGCGTGGCATTGGTGGTAATGGACACTTCCTTCAAGCCTTCCAGCTTCGTGATATACGCCAGGAGCTTCATTAAATCCTTTCGAACGAAGGGTTCTCCCCCTGTAATCCGGATTTTATCCACCCCCTGCCCCACCAGAATGTTGCAAAGACGCTTCATTTCATCTATGCTTAAAAGGGATTTACTATCGGAAAAGGCGATACCTTCTTCGGGCATGCAATAGTTGCACCTGAGGTTGCACCGGTCCGTTACGGCAAGGCGCACATAATTAATGACCCGGTTGTGATTATCTATCAACATAGTTCTTCTTTCTATCTATCCTCCGCTTACCGGAGGAATCAAAGCAATTTCATCTGTATCCTGAATAGGGTCCCCCTCTGAGGCATAGGATTGATTCACTGCAATAGCCAGAGAGCTCAAATCCTTTAATCCGGGATACCCCTTTTTCAGGTGTGTTTTTAAATCCTCAACGGTTTTAAGTCCTTTGGCTTCGGAGGCAGGTATCTCCAGGCTCCCGGACCCAACAATGTCTCTGGTCACTCCAAATAACAGTACCGTCATATTATCCGATAATTTCTTTTTTGGGAATTTGCAAGTCCTTCAGTTCTTTGATAAAGGGTTGATTGTATAGGCGTTTTCCTGTGGCGGCCTTGATGGCATTGGCCACTGCTGCTCCCGCAGGTGGGAGGGCTGGTTCACCCAATCCGGTTGGAGATTCGGTATTCTTAATGAAATGCGTTTCCACACGGGGAATCTCTTTGATGCGAATCAGACGGTACCCATCAAAATTCAGATTCTCAGGTGCTCCGTCTTCAAACGCAAAATCTCCATACATGGCATGGCCAATTCCATCAATCACACCTCCTTCAACCTGATTCCGGGCTCCCAGCGGGTTTACCACAATTCCGCAGTCCACCACACAAACAACGCGTTTTACGACGGGCTGCCCTCCTTCCATCACAACTTCGGCCACTTCGGCCACATGGCTGTTATGACAATAATAGGCCGAAAAACCCTGGTAGACCCCATCAGGCGCACTTCCCCATCCCGATTTTTCAACCGCAGTCCGAATGACCTTCTGCATCCGCTCCGGGGAGTATTGAATACGGTCATCTGTGGTACCCTTAACGTTGTCCAGCAAATCCAGTCGCAACTGAATGCGGTCTGTCTCCATAAGCTCCGCCAACTCATCGAAGAAAGTCTGCTCAGCAAAAGCGAGGAAGTTGGTATAAGGTGCCCTCCAGGCCCCTGTAGTTATTTTACTGTCGAATTTGGCGACATCCACCTGATAATTCTCCAGGGCTCCCGCAGGGAAAAAGTTGGGGATCAGGCCATACATATTAGAATTTATAGAGGCCTCTTTCAAATGGTATCCTGTAATGGCACCATCTTTCACACTGGCCGCAATCCGGTATTTAATCGCCGGACGGTAAATACCATCGGCCATATCGTCCTCTCGTGAAAAAACCACTTGAACCGGTTTTTGGGTCAGATTCGAAATTTCAGCGGCCTCAATGGCAAAATCGCCGTACAACCGCCTTCCGAATCCACCCCCCTGTCGGGTCATTTCCAGATGAATGTCTGCGACGTCCCGTTCCAATACTTCAGCAATGCGATTTGCCGTACCCTCCGGGGTTTGAATCGGCCCGACCAGATGAATCTTCTCCGGAGTCACCTCGGCGAAAAAGTTCATGGGTTCCATGCAATTATGCGGAAGAAACGGAGACTCATAGGTGCGCTCCAATACAAAATCCGCTTTGGAAAAAGCTTTTTTGACATCCCCGTCCTTTCTCAGGGTTTCAAACGAATTCCCATCCAAAAGGCCCGTTAAGATTTTATGATGTTCTGCTGTACTTTCCAGGGATGTGTCTGATTTCCAGGAAAGCTTCAAGGCTTTTTTTCCCTTCATGGCAGTCCAGGTATCCGTAGCCAGGACGGCTACCTTATCGCCGAAGCGAACCACCTCCTTTACCCCGGATATTGCGCGGGCCTCTGAATCGTCAAAGGAATCGAGCGTTTGTCCGAAGGCAGGTGGTCGGGCCACGCAGGCGTAATACATGCCCTCTTTTTTGTAGTCCAACCCAAACAAGGGTTTACCTGTCACAATTTCATCGATATCCACATTGCCAATTTCCTGTCCTATAATATGGAACTCAGATACCGGTTTCAGTTTTACATCTTCAGGGATTTCCATACCCGCTGCCTCATTTACGACATCGCCGTAAGTCAGTGTTTCCCCTTTGGCATTGGTAATCACCCCTCTACTTGAGCTACACTCTGAGGCGTCAACACCCCACCTGGCCGCTGCCGCATTGACCAGCATCTGACGGGCCGTGGCCCCGGTTTGCCGCAGGGGTTCCCAACCGTGACGGATGGACTGACTGCCACCGGCCACCTGGCGTGTATAATTTTTAGAATCCAGGGGAGCCTGAACAACATGTACATCTTTCCAGTCTACGTCTAATTCTTCAGCAATGATCATGGGCATTGACGTTTTAACCCCTTGCCCGATTTCCGGATTTGGAGAAAAAATAGTCACGGCTCCGTTATCTGCGATTTTTATAAAGGCATTAAAATCGTTGTAGTTCAGTTCTGCCAGATCTAAGGCGGGTTCCGCACCGGGTTTACAGGATTCAAAGAAGGTAAAACCTATCAGGAGTCCTCCTCCGGCCAGGGAAGTGGCCTTCATAAAACCCCTTCTGCTAAAGCGCTGTTCGTTCTTGTTATGTGACATTTCAGAGTCTGTTTAAGTCTTTTTGTTTATTTGTTCTCAACCCCTCAGGATTGTGATTCGCGGGCGGCCAGGGCGACAGCCTCGTGAATCCTTTGGTAAGATGCACACCGGCAAATATTTCCGTTCATCGCTTCCTTGATTTCCGCTTCGGAAGGATTCGGATTGGACTCGAGCAAAGCGGCGGCCGACATGATCTGCCCCGCCTGGCAATATCCGCATTGCGGCACATCAACCGTTTTCCAGGCTTTCTGCAACGGGTGGGATCCGTCTTCAGAAAGGCCTTCTATGGTCTTGATTTCCCCGTCTCCAACCTGCCCAATAGGCATTACGCAACTCCGGACAGGGCTGCCGTTTACATGCACCGTGCAGGTGCCGCATAGCGCAATTCCGCAACCGTATTTGGTCCCGGCGAGGTCCAGATGATCTCTTAGAACCCAGAGCAAAGGGGTGTCTGCACTCACTTCTACTGAATGGGATTTCCCGTTAACCTTAATCGAATAATTTGGCATGGATTGATTTTTTGACACGTGACTACGCTTAAAAATACCAAAATTTAAGGGATGCCCGGTGAATTTAACAGGAAATTGTTGGAAACAACCCGGGAAGTCGGGAATTGGATCTCTCTTTTTCATCATTCCGAATTTTATTCGCGGGGGATACTAGGATTCTGAAAAGGCCGTTTTCCTTCAAACGAACAATACCATGAAAATGATGACTTATTTCAAAAGAGCACTTTTATCCATAAGTGTTTTGACTGCTTTTTCTTTAGCGGTTTCCTGCGGAAATTCTGATGACGACGTCCAGTTCAATCCGAATCTGGACAGCGACCTGGGGCTGGGTCAGAGTGTGGATGAATGTATCGATTTGGGAAGCAATGAATTGTTGCTCTCCATTCAGGATGAATTCACTACCCTGCCCGGAAAAGTGTCCGTGTTTTTCAGGGTTACCGATATTACGGGAAATCCTGTGGCCGGCCTGACCGCCAACCAGTTTACGATTTATGAACAAGGCCGCAATGATGATTGTTTCAAAACGATTTCCCCTTCGGAGTCTCAGGCCCGGATTTCACCTAATTCTCAAGTCTTTACGAATCACACCCTTTTAATTCTTGACCTGAGTAACAGCGTCCTGAGTTCGAGTTTATCCGAATTAAAGTCCGCTTCGAGCAGCTTTATCAATAACGTCATGGACAATCCGCAATCCGACTCCTTTCAGATGGCGATCTATTGGTTTGACGGACAGGACGAACTGCATGAATTGGAGCCCCTGACGCCTTCTCGTGAAGCGCTTTTGGAGGCCATTGACGGCATCACCACAGATATCAGCAGCGACCCCTCCACGGATCTTTACGGAGCCGTAATTAAGAGTACGGATGTGGCCGAGGCCCTTTTGGAAGAAAGTATGGAGAAAAGCACCATAGGAGCAGCTTCGGTGGTCCTTTTTACCGACGGAACAGACCAGGCCTCGCGTTATCGGGAAAAGGATGCCCTCGACAAGGTGGCAGATGCCGATTCCAATATTTCGTTTTTCACCATCGGCCTCGGCACCGAAATCGACACGCAGATCCTGGAATCGGTAGGGAAAACTTTTAGCGTTTTTGCGGGAAACAAAGAGGAACTCGAAACGACTTTCAACCAGTTATCTCAAAAAGTATCCGAGCGGGCCAACAGCTTCTATCTCTTTGAGTATTGCAGCCCGAAACGCGACGGCAGTGGTGAAAATAACCTGGTGATACAGGTCCTCCGCGGCAGCCAGCAGGGAGCTGTGCAAACCCAGTTTGATGCCAGTGGATTTACAGGGGGTTGCGAGTAATAACAAACGGTTTCAGCGGTAGATCATACTGTTTTTTCCACTCCCCTCCCGGGTAGAAAGATTATAGAGGAATCCATTGACCACCGCGTATTTCGGCCCACCGGCTTTGGAGAGGATAAAAGTGGGATTCATCCCGATACCGAGACGTAATTCGGCGGGTTTATACGATGTGGATATCAAATGTACAGGGTAGGGTGAATTGATGAATTCTTTAGGAAGGTCGGCCACCCGAACATAAGCCACCCCTTCTTTAAGCAGGGTCCAGAAGTCCAGATTATCGACGGCTTTCATGTCGGGTAAGACCTCGGGATACACCTTTGCCTCCTCCAGGCGATATCCTGTTGCATCGAGGGTCTGATATCCGTAATAGGTGGAGAGATCTCCCAGGTCCACCACCCTGCTGCTGTACCAGAAATCGGCATGTGAGGCATCATCCACCTCCGGTCTGTGGATCCCGATATCCATCAGGTACTCCTGTCCTAAAAGCGGATACGTAACGCCTTCTATTTTCAAATCGAAAAGTTTGCGGTCGTTTTCGGGAATGGACTCATAACCTTCGAGAGTCATTTTTTCATAAGATCCCGTAGCTATGGTATAGATGGCCGAGAGAATGGAGACGTAGTTCAGTTTACGAATTTCCTGCTTCTCCACGTCTTCCGGATACCCACCCGACTCAATGAGGATAGCACTTGTCCCCCATTTTTGGATATTATCGCCAAAAGCCCTCGGCTCAAAATCGTCGTTGTACTTCCCGACCTGCCCGGGCGCATATTTCTGGAGGATTCCATTCATATACCCGATCACTTTCATGGCGTTGGCCCGTACGGTGTTGATCTCCTTTTCGTAATTGTAGGCCGGTGCCAGATAGGAAATTGTAGCTGGTTTTGGCGTCCTTTCGGCATTGTAATACGTGCTCTGATCGTGAAGGTTAAATCCGAACTCGGCCTCCAGGCTGTCCCTTACTCCCTTTAGCGTTCGTCCTTCAGGAGATTGAAGGCGTAATGCATCCCGATTGATGTCGATTCCCAAAGCGTTCTGACGGGCAAAGACTTCGGCCCCGTCCGGGTTAAGCATGGGTAGAAAATGCAATCGCACAGATTCCAGGATGGCGCGTTTTTCGGTTCCCTGGTCCGCGGAGGCCAGAAAATTCAGGATATCGAAAATAGCCTGAGTTGCTGTAGGTTCGTTCCCGTGCATCTGGGACCAAAGAAAAACATCTGTATCTCCTTTACCAATGCTGATCAGACGCAGCGGTCGGCCTTCAATTGATCGCCCCACAGTGTGAACTTCAAAGCCGGCAACAAGCCCTTTTGCATCGATCAGGGGTTGTATATCCCTATGTTTTAAACGGCGTTTATCGAGGCTTTTTTCCTTGTACTTGTCATAGGTTTCATACAGACTGGAAGTGAAGTCCTCAGTTTGGCCCTGCAGGGCAAAGCACATCGTCAGGGTCAACAAAAATGCAAAGGGTTTATGGATCATAGCAACTATTCTGGAACAGGTTTAAAGGATAGGTCTTTCAGGTTCTCGCGAATTTTTCGCATGAATGCTTCTCCGGGATCGGTTTTCGTCGTCCGATACCCGCTGTCTTTTTCAAGCCATAAGGGATGTCCCTCAAAAGCGGTGTACTCATAATGTCCGATCAGATACTCTATAGGGTAGGTTTTGACCAGTGCACGCACCAGGCGCGTGTTGGCCTCCTCTTGTTCCGCGGTCAGCGGGGTATCTGCGGTTCCCCCGACATTTTCAATTCCAATGGCGCAGTGGTTTAATCCGATGGTATGCCGTGCCATAATTGTATCGGGGAGCAAGTGATAAATCGTCCCATCCCGGTCAATCAAATAATGGGCCGAAACATTCAACGCCCCGCCACCCTGAATATCGCCCCGGGCGGAGGGAAGTCGTTCGGGCTGGAAAGCCTCCAGTGAGCCTTCGAGGGTGGGTATGGCCGTCCAGTGCAACACAATCATCCGTGGTGTAATGGCCGGGGACGTCGCAGAAAGGTCATACCGTGTGTTCAAATACGAAATTGTGAGGGCCTCCCGGTCGGGACCAAAAGTAATCGGGCGCTCTACAATTACAGGTTTCACACTACTACAACCGAATATTCCGGCAGTAAGCAGCACAACACATAAAACTTTAAAAACTTGAAAGGATCTCATTAATTTCAAATTCACGCGCCCTTCCATTTCCGGGAATTAACCGAGTCGTTCAAACGCCGGCAAGGACACCGGAAAGGTCAGACGAAAGTACTCCTTTCCTATTAATTTTTCAATGGAGATTTCGATTCTGGCAATGGGATATAGCTCTTCTCCCCTGCCATCATTGGAAATGTTTCGTCTTTCCACGCCTGACGGGCGGCTTCAATTGTTGAGCGCTCCGAGGCTACAAAATTCCAATGGATAAAACGTTCTTCCGGCAGGGGTTGCCCTCCGAAGACCATGAGATGGGTATTGGCCCCACACGCAATCTTACAGGTCTCACCCGCCTTGGAATACAGAATACTCCCCACGGGAATCTCAGTGGCGCAGGCCTGAACCGAGCCGCTGATCACGACTATGCCAATTTCTCCCTGAACCCCTTCCGCCAAATTCAGGTCTGCCTTCACCCCGGTTTTTACCTCCAGCAGAAACAACTCGGAGTAATGGGGTACCGGGGACTCTTTCCCAAAAGCCTTACCGCAAATCAGGGTGAATGAGGCATACGGCGTCTTCCATTGGGGAAGATCGCCCGCCGCGGA
>CAKZOC010000168.1 GCA_937136025.1 uncultured Bacteroidota bacterium | reverse complement strand
TAACATTCCGTAGAAAGAAGTTTCTGCGGTATTGGGAATATAAGAAAATACAGTTCTGCGGATATCCCCGTTAATAGTCTTCAGGAGTTGAGGGAACAAAAGCCGACCCAGTTCCTTCCGTTCCTCGTAGATTTCGCGGTCATTGCCCCGGGAGAAATAGATGCGTTCAAAAGAGCAGGCTTTTCGCTCCTTTGGCTTTAAAATCTCATCGATGGATACCCGACCACTTTTCTTAATAATAATGGCATTGCCGGGAGGCAGCTCCTGGACGGCATCGTAGGAGATGTTGAAAACGGTTTGAATTGCGGGCCGCTCCGAGGCGACCACCACAACTTCGTCATCCTGATAGTAGTAGGCGGGCCGGATCCCGGAAGGATCTCTGAGGACAAAAGCATCACCGTGGCCCAGTAAACCGGCCATAGTGTATCCCCCATCCCAGTTTTTGGAAGATTTCCGGAGGATTTTTGAAACCTTTAACCGCTCTGCAATATGAGGAGAGGCCTCCATTTTAGAGAAACCTTCTTTCTTGATATCCTTGTACAATTTGGCGACAGCATCGTCCAGAAAATGTCCGATTTTTTCCATAACCGTAATGGTGTCTGCCATTTCTTTCGGATGCTGCCCCAGCTGAATCAGATTGTCGAATAATTCCCGCACGTTCGTCATATTGAAGTTCCCGGCGACAATGAGATTCCGGTGCATCCAGTTATTCTGTCTTAAAAACGGATGCACACTTTCAATACTGTTCTTCCCGAAAGTACCATAACGGACATGTCCGAGGATCACCTCCCCGATATAAGGGATGTTTCGCTTGAGCCAATCGATGTCTTTGGCAAATTCAGGCGCTTCTTCGAGAGATGAATTAATCCGGAGGTTGATTCGGTCAAAAATATCCTGAATCGGTTGAGATTCGATCGACCGGATACGACTCATATAGCGTTCTCCGGCCTCCATATCGAGTTTAATGCTGGCATAACCGGCCCCATCCTGGCCCCGGTTATGTTGCTTCTCCATCATCAAATACATTTTGTTAACCCCATAAAAGGCCGTCCCGTATTTCTCCTGATAGTATTCAAGGGGTTTCAGAAGCCGGATCAGGGAAATACCGCATTCATGTTTAATCGCGTCACTCATAGAGATAGAATTAAAAAACGAATAGAATCTGGGGCACTATTGTATTTCAAAATCAAACTGGGTCAGATCTTTAAATTCTTGTAACCGGGTCTCAATTTCTAAAGGCGTTAAGTCCTGAAGACGTTCTGTGCCAAAACGCTCTACACAAAAAGAAGCCAGATTGGCACCGTGTATTACCGCGTTTTTCAGGTTTTCAAAAGAGATGTTTTCCGTATCTGTCAGATAGCCTGTAAATCCTCCGGCAAATGTGTCTCCGGCTCCTGTTGGGTCAAAAATATCTTCAAGAGGAAGGGCAGGGGCGAAGAATATGCGTTTATCGTGAAAGAGCAGTGCTCCGTTTTCCCCTTTCTTTATCAACACGTACTCAGGGCCCATAGCACTAATTTTCCGAGCTGCTTTAACCAGAGAGTACTCCCCGCTGAGTTGTCGGGCTTCCTCGTCATTAATGGTGATCACATCCACTTTACCAATAACATCAATCAAGGCATCCCAGGTGTGCTCCATCCAGTAATTCATGGTGTCCAGGACGACTAACTTGGGGCGGCTTTCCAGTTGATCCAGCACCTGCATTTGTATCGCGGGGTGCAGGTTGCCCAGCATGACCACATCTGAATTTTTAAATTCCTCGGGAACCCGGGGCTCAAAGTCTGCAAGTACGTTGAGTTCCGTGGCAAGCGTATCTCGTTTATTCAGGTCGTGATGATACTTTCCACTCCAGAAAAAAGTTTTTCCGCCCTCAACTACTTCCAGGCCTTCGATGTTGACAGATTTACGGGTGAGAAGTTCGAGGTAAGCAGCCGGAAAGTCCTCACCGACCACGGATACGATAGCCGGTTTAACATTGTATTTTGAGGCGGCGAGACCTATGAAAGTAGCAGCCCCTCCGAGGATTTTATCCGTTTTGCCAAAGGGGGTCTCAATAGCGTCAAAAGCCACAGTTCCCACGACGAGTAATTTTCTCAAAGCGTCTAAAGATTTTTGCAAATATACAGTTTTGATTTGCGATAGCTTTAGCAATAAGAACGGAAGTTAGCCCCTATTTCCTTCCGAAATCTGCAGGGATCTCACCCCAGGCCCGGGTTTCCCATTTTACCACCGGAGTTTCATAGGAATTGGAGCGGAGCCATTCTTCTGCCCGACGAATCATTTGAAACAGCGCCGCGTTTTTTGCAGAAGGCTCCAATCGGGTATTGCACTTCTTCTTCCGCACCCAACTCATCGCAGTTCTGGAATCCGTATAGAGGATGCGACTGCTTTTGTTTTTTTTCAAATAGGCCAACCCGTGAACGATAGCCAGAAATTCCCCAATATTATTCGTTCCTTCTTCAAAAGGCCCCTGCCGAAAGAGTTTTTTACCCGATTTGGTATCCACGCCCTGGTATTCCATAACACCCGGATTTCCACTCGAAGCGGCATCCACGGAAATGGAGCGGTAATTGGGGGGTCCGATTTTTTTCAACAAGTCTTCGGAGGACTTTTTTTTTCGCATGTTCGCCTTCAGGCTGTCTTCATAGGAGGATTTAAAGGCATTTTGGGCGTCTTCCCGGGAAATAAACCCCATGTATCGCGCCCCTTCTATTCCATCTACTTCGTTTTTACAGGCCTGCCAACCTTTATATATCCCGGGGTTTTTGCCCTTCCAGACTACGTAATATTGTTTTTTCTGAGCCATGATCTACTCGAATAAGAGGGACGCTATGGCAGGAGGGTAATGGGCATATTCCAGGGCGTGAATTTTTTTCGCCAGGGCTTCGGGGGTATCTCCGGCCTCAATGGAGGTTTTCTTCTGTAACAGAATACTACCCTGGTCATAGGCCTCATTCACTTTGTGAATGGTTATTCCCGATTCCGTTTCGCCTGCGTTGATAACCGCCTGGTGGACGTGCATTCCGTACATCCCCTTCCCTCCGAATTTGGGCAACAGCGCCGGATGTATGTTAATTATTTTGTCCGGAAAGGCAGCTATAATCGATTCCGGTATTTTCCAAAGGAATCCCGCAAGGACAATCAGGTCCGGGTTCAAACCCTGTAAAAGGGCCAGAATACCCTCACCCTCTGCATAGGCCGGGCGGTTGAAGCAATACAAAGGCAGCCGCAGTCTCTTACACCGATCTACAACACCGGCGCCGGGATTGTTACAAAGGACACCGCGGATCTCCACCCGGTCATCTCCCTCGAAGTATTGGGCAATGTTTTCCACATTGGAGCCTGATCCTGAGGCGAATAACACAATTCGTTTGATCGTTTTCACAGAAGAAGAATAGCGTTTAATTTCAGGGCAAATGTACTATTGTCAGTTCTAAATTGCGTATATTAGGTCACATTTTGCTGGTAAATGGGAGTTTTATTCCAAAGTTTTATATTTTTGCCATCATCTTAATTTTAAATCTTACAATATGTCAGATATTGCATCAAGAGTAAAGGCTATTATTGTTGATAAGCTGGGTGTTGACGAAAATGAAGTGGTTACCGAGGCCAGCTTTACCAACGACCTGGGGGCAGATTCACTGGACACAGTGGAACTCATTATGGAATTCGAAAAAGAATTCGATATTCAAATCCCTGACGATCAAGCAGAAAATATCGCAACAGTTGGTCAGGCCATCAGTTATATCGAGGAGGCCAAGAATTAATGATATCGTATTCATTGGTATTTAAATTATCCATGTGGTAAACGCGCTGCATGGATAATTTTTTTTAATTTACCTTTGGGTTTAGAGCAGTTTTAGAGATTCGTTCCATGGATAAAAAGCGAGTAGTAGTTACCGGATTAGGGGCCTTGACGCCCATTGGGAACACCTTAGACGCTTATTGGGAAGGACTTATTAGCGGTAAAAGTGGCAGTGATTTCATCACTTATTTTGACGCTGAAAAATTCAAGACCAGATTTGCCTGTGAGCTCAAAGGTTTCGATCCTATGGATTTCTTCGACCGGAAAGAAGCCCGTAAGCTCGATCGGTTTACGCAATACGCCCTGGTGTCTTCGGATGAAGCCATTATCGATTCCGGCTTAGATCTGGATGCCATCGATAAATTTCGTGTAGGCGTTATTTGGGGTGCGGGTATCGGAGGTCTGGAGACTTTCCAGACCGAAGTGCTGAACTTTGCACAAGGAGATGGTACCCCGAGATTCAATCCGTTTTTTATTCCAAAGATGATCGCCGACATCGCTCCTGGAAACATATCTATCAAACACGGCTTTATGGGGCCGAATTACACCACAGTCTCGGCCTGTGCTTCTTCGGCGAATGCGCTGATCGATTCCCTGAACTACATCCGTATGGGCTATTGCGACGTGGTCGTAACCGGCGGAAGTGAGGCGGCAGTAACCATTGCCGGAGTGGGAGGTTTTAACGCCATGCATGCACTCTCGACAAGAAACGACAGTCCTCAGACAGCTTCCCGTCCATTTGATGCAACCCGGGATGGTTTTGTGCTCGGGGAGGGGGCAGGATCCCTGATTCTCGAAGAATACGAGCATGCCAAAGCACGGGGTGCTAAGATTTACGCTGAGGTTCTCGGGGGAGGACTCTCGAGTGATGCCTACCACATGACGGCACCTCATCCGGAAGGAATCGGGGTCATCAGAGTCATGGAGAATTGCCTGCAGGATTCCGGAGTTACACCGGAGGAAGTAGATGCCATAAATACACACGGGACCGCCACTCCCCTGGGTGATGTAGCTGAACTCAAGGCCATAACCCATGTGTTTGGCGAACACGCTTCTAATATAAAC
The DNA here is from genome assembly GCA_937136025.1 of uncultured Bacteroidota bacterium. GTDB lineage: Bacteria > Bacteroidota > Bacteroidia > Flavobacteriales > Flavobacteriaceae > Robiginitalea. Next base: position 2,090 of record CAKZOC010000168.1, on the reverse strand, counting down.
ATCAATTCGACCAAGTCCATGACCGGGCATCTTTTGGGAGCGGCCGGAGCCATTGAGGCCATCGCTTCCATTCTGGCCATGAAATACAGTGTCGTGCCGCCCACCATCAATCACACTACGGTAGATGACCAAATCGATCCGAGCCTCAACCTGACGCTGAATAAGGCGCAAAAGCGGGAAGTAAATGTCGCCATGAGCAATACATTTGGCTTCGGAGGGCACAATGCCTGCGTATTATTCAGAAAAATTAGCTAGAGGGCCCATGACATTCCCCGGAAACATCTTTAATTCCCATCCCAAAGAGGATGGGGATTTTTTTTTGGGAATCACCGAGATCCTGGGGTTTAAACCCAAGAAATTGGACCTCTACAAGAATGCCTTTCTGCACCGTTCCCTGAACCGCAAAGATAAAAAGGGCAATCCGCTGAATTACGAACGGATGGAGTTTCTGGGCGACTCAATGTTGGGGACCATCATTTCTCATTATCTCTATAAAGAGGTCCCCGCGGGAGACGAGGGATATCTGACCAAAATGCGATCTAAAATCGTAAGCCGGAAGCACCTCAATGAACTGGGGAAGGACCTGGGTTTGCTGGAGTACGTCGAAAGCCGCATTCCCAGAGAGCATTTTGGAGAAAACATCTATGGAAATGTTTTTGAAGCCCTTGTGGGGGCCATTTACCTGGACCGGGGATATACCTATTGTGAGAAATTTATTCAATCCCGTGTGATTGACCCCTATGTGGATATAGAACAGTTGGAAGGCCAGGTCATCAGTTACAAGAGTCTTGTTATTGAAGGGTGCCAGAAGCAGAAGAAGGACTTTCGCTATGAGGTGTACGAGGATACAGGGAACGACCCGGTCAAACACTTTGGAGTAAAACTCTGGATCGATGACCGACTTATGGCCAAGGCCCGGGCAACTTCTAAAAAGAAAGCAGAAGAAAAAGCTTCGAAAAGGGCGTTTTACGCCCTTCAGGGGAAAAAGAAATAGCAATAGAATTTATCCTACAACGTTTTCGCTGATGTATGGGAAGCCCTTAAAGCAGGCCGTTCTAGGTGGATAACTGTAGAACGTGTATCTTTACTTTAAGTGTTTTGCGATGGGAGTAATGGAGGAATTGTGGGAGGACCTTCTGGATGAAACAGTATTCAGTCTCTTTGCCATCCACAGTAATTTGGAAGACTATGCCCTTGCCTATGCACTGAACGGTGCCTTTGGACTGCATTTAAGACGAACCCCAAAAGATCTGGAGCTTGACAAGGACGGCTTTTTTGTGGTATTTGAATGGAATGATCAGAAGTCTTACAGGGAATGGACCCTCTTCAGGAATTCAGGAACCGAGTATAGCAGCGGGTCGGAGGTGGGATTGTTTAAGAATGAACCCGAAGTGAAGCGCCGCAGCTTGATACCCGAAAAGCGGGAGGTAGATTTCTTTCTGAAACTCGAAGGACAGGAAAACAATCTTAAGATACTGCCGGGACTTTTATCCATCCCCAAAGTGAGTACAGCCTACAGGCTTGAGACAGCGAAACTAAAATCCAGATACAATCTAATCTATTAGAGGAAATGCCCAATAAAAAGAAGACTAAAATTGTTGCCACTCTTGACCTTGCCCATCTTCGAGTCTGAATTGGTCCATACATTTCAATTGCATCATCCTTAACATCTGCATAGAAATTCATTGGTTCAAGACAGCTATGAGGGAGAAAAGGAGATTCATATACTCTGGTTATTACTTCATCTGCTTCACCAAAGGCTTTCTCCACATCACCATCATTCCTTTTAGGTTCGGTTTTAGAATCAAACAAAGCAAGTAGTTTTTTGTCATGGTCAGACGTACTTTCCAATGGCGATTCTTCTGACCATTCGGCTTGGATCAGTGATTTGCCTTTCAAGGCAGGCCATGTCCCATTTGCCAATACAGCTATCTTATTGCCAAATTGTATGACATCATTGAAACATTTGTAGGCTCCTTCCTTGTGTAGCTGTGTAGCGGCTGCAACTGTAATTTCATTCAAGATGTTGGCTAGAGCCCTTTGACTGGCCACCATCCTAGACTTAGCATCAACTGATGACACATTTTGGT
>CAKZOC010000167.1 GCA_937136025.1 uncultured Bacteroidota bacterium | reverse complement strand
TAAAAATCTGCATGTATAGATTTAGGATCCAATCGACCTGCTGAAATATTTTTCTTGAATGTCTTGTATTGAATTTAGGTTAATAGGACACAGATCGTAGCTTGATTGTAAGAAATCGACCAAATACCGATTCATCTCAGGCATTACAACGAATAGAGCAGCTAAGTTAAATTCAGTTCGGTTCTATTCGATTTGCCAATTTCCATCTCAAAGTGACCACCGAAAATAGAAAACCCACTGATGGAATCAGCTACATTGTTGCTAATTCCTTATATCTAGCATCGAAAAATTTTGAATTCACAAAACGTTGCAGATTATTGGTATCAATCATGAAAAAAGACAATTATACAATAGGTATGATCATGTTGACATATACTTTTTTAGTAACTAGCTTGCAAAGTATCCATGTGACAGTACTTTTATATAGTGATATGATTCAAAACGAGTAAAGTAAAAATAATAAGGATTTAATAAGTTATTAATATTTTTTACAATTAAATCTTGTCATTATCCTCGAAATTCTATTTGACATACACGAGAAAAATTCTAGTTATTATCTGTGTTATCGGCTCCGCCTCCTGGTTAGGAGCTCAATCTGCGACTCCAAAAAAAATCACATTATTCACTAATGTACAGGTATTTGATGGCACTACAGATAAGCTTTTAAAGCGCGATGTTTTAGTGGAAGGCAACCTGATTAAAACAATTTCAGAAGAGCCACTCGCGGTGATTCAAACCGATAATGTAACCATCATTGACGGGCAGGGAATGACCCTGATGCCCGGTCTTATCGATAGTCACACACATCTCAATATGTATAAAACGGGCTCACTTCATGAGTTTGAAGGTACTACCTGGGAAGAAATAGGTGCACGAGCCGCCGCCTTTGCTCAGGAAATGTTGGCCATGGGATTTACGACCATACGTGATATGGGTGGCGCTCATGTCGGCCTGAAGAATGTAATTGATGAAGGATTATTAGATGGTCCCAGAATTTATGCTGCTGGTGGGTTTGTGTCGCAGACATCAGGACATGGCGATTTTGGGATGTTAACCCAGCGCAAGGGGGAAACTAACATGGAGCGTTTGGAAATAGCCCGAGTGGTTGATGGAAGAGATGAAGTACTGGAAGGGGTTCGGCGCAATTATGCCCTGGGCGCAGTGTATACCAAAGTCATGGTAAGTGGTGGTGTAACTTCATTAAAAGATCCGATTTATGCCTCGCAGTTTAGTGATGATGAGTTAAGTGCTGCGGTGGAAACAGCGGAAGACTGGGGTTCTTATGTGGCCGTTCATGTCTTTCAAAACCCCGATCTCAAAAGGTCATTGGAACTTGGGGTAAAAGTTATTGACCACGGACTTAATATTTCAGAGGAAAACATGAAATTATTGGTAGAGAAAGGCGCTTTCTTCTCTCCGAATCTAACGGCATTGGCACCTGAAGCCTTATTGCATCCGGCACATCAGGATCCTGACTTTCCTTCGACCAAAAAATTCATGACGCTGAGAGAACAAAGTACCCATCTGACGGCTTATGTGAAAAAGTATAAGCCCAAGATGGTCTTTAACTCGGATTATGTATTGCTAACCGGAGTTCCCTACAGGCAGTGTATGGATTTTACCAAATTCCATATGGCACGGGAGTTTGGGAATTTCTGGGCTTTGCAGACCCTTACCGTGAATGGGGGTGAGTTGGCCAAACTTACAGGGCCGGGCAATCCTTATGCTGAAGGGGATCTGGGTGTTATAAAAGAAGGTGCCTATGCGGATATACTCATTGTAAATGGCAATCCGCTGGAGGATATTAAAGTAATTGGTGCAAGTGATAAATGGTTTGATGCAGAGCCAAGGGACCAGGATGTACCCTCAATAAAACTTATCATGAAGGATGGTAAAATTTATAAAAACACATTGGAATAGGCTCAAATTGTTGATTATGAATAAGCTTTTCCATGTTTTAACCCTTGCAATAGCAATGGTATGCCTACTGGCCTGTGATGACCGATCAGGTGAGAACCAGAAATCTCAGACCCAAATTTTTGTTGGTGCTGAAGTATTGATCATGGATAGCACATTTTCAGAGGCGGAGGCATTTGCCATTGCCGAAAACAAAATTGTAGCGATCGGTAGTCAAAAAGAAGTGGAAACAAAATTTGGTGGTCAGGCTACGATTGTGGATTTAACAGGTAAGACAGTGATGCCTGCATTTATTGATCCTCACGTCCATACAATTTCTGCTGCACAGAATGATATTTTTGAGGACGTTGGGTTAACCAAATTTGATTCCATTGAGCAGGCGTTGAATCATATGATTCAAATTGGAGAAAGGGCAAAGGAGGGAGACTGGTTGCTATTTGTTAATCTTGATTTTGGGACACAACCCAGTAGCTATGATAAATTAACTGCCGAGATGTTAGACAAAGTATCTACAGAGCTACCAGTATTTGTGTTTCATGCCGGTGGACATATCGCATCTGTCAATAGCAAAATGATCGATTTGATGAAGATCACTAAAGATACGCCTGATCCTGATAGTGGTGGTAAGTTTGGTCGAAAAACCGATGGCCAGCCAGACGGTATGCTTTATGGGTTTGCGGTAATGTCGGCCCTGGAAGTTTTAGATCCATGGAATCAGTATGATATAGATCAGGGCATCAAAAAAGCTTCGAATCATTGGTTGTCAACGGGTATAGGAACCATGGGAGATGCAGGTATTGGGAATACGGGTGATTTTGAAGAATTTGAGAAACTCTCGAACTACGCCAAAACAGAAAGTCTTAATGTCAGAATAAGGGGATATTTGAGCTACTCGCATGATAAGGAATGGGACAGAAGGGGCTATCAGGCAAATACCGGTGACGACAAAGTTAGGATCGTTGGCTACAAGCTGTCCGCAGATGGGTCTAACCAGGCAAGGACAGGCCTGCAGCGTGAACCGTATATAGGTACCAACGATTATGGATTAGCTTATATGTCTGAAGACGCCTTGTACAAGTATATTTTGGATAAATCCAGCAAAGGGTTTCAAATGGCCATACATGGCAATGGTGATGCCGCTATTGACAATATTCTATCTGCTCTGAATAGGGCACAGGATGATGGTGCCACCCTCATACGCCCGCGAATCGAACATTGTTCTTTTGTACAAGATGACCAATTCGAAAAATTCAAACAGCTGGGTGTCAGTGGATCCTTCCTTATCGGGCATGTGAGACTTTGGGGTACCGCTTATAAAAACTCAGTGTTCGGGTTAGAGAAGTCTGAAAAACTGGATCGTACCGGAAGTTTCGAAAGAGCAGGCATACCATATTCTCTGCATTCAGATGCTGCCGTTACTACATTCTCACCTTTAGAAATGGTCCAGATTGCTGTGATGCGAGAAACTTATGCTGAGCCGGGCTATGTGTTGGCTCCGCAAGAGCGCGCTTCAAGGAAAATGGCTCTGAGAGGTGTTACTTCAACTGCAGCCTGGCAGCTTATGTCAGAGCATGAAGTGGGCTCACTTGAAGTAGGTAAGCTCGCTGATTTTGTGGTTTTGGATGCCAACCCAATGAAAGTTTCTTCCAATCAAATTGACCAAATACAAGTGCTGGAAACCTGGGTAGATGGACAATTGAAGTATAGGAAGTTAACGGACTAATCAAAAAAATGAAAAAATGAAAAACATATTGACACTTATCGCCGCGATGGCGCTGACAGTCAGTACCAGTTTTGCACAAACCCTGTTTACCAACGTCAGCATCTTTGATGGAACCTCGGATAAATTAATAACTGGCCAGGAGGTATTGGTAGAGAACAATCTTATATCCAAAATCGGCAGCAACCTGAAGACGCCAGAAGGCACCACAGTCATCGACGGACAAGGAAAGACCCTGATGCCGGGTTTGATAGATGCCCACGTTCACCTGGCCATTACAGAACCAGTCCATGTCTTGAGGGATGAACAAGATTGGATGTATTGGGGAGCTGTATCAGGAAAAGAAGCCGAATTTATGTTATTGAGGGGGTTTACCACTGTGAGAGACGCAGGCGGACCTGCAATCGGTTTGGCCAGAGCCATAGACCAAGGTAAGCTACCTGGACCTAGAGTATACCCTTCAGGCCCCGTGATTTCTCAAACTTCCGGACATGGAGAACACCGTCATTATACCGAACCCCATCCCAACATGCCAGGTAATACCCCACATTTCTGGAACCAACACCTGGAGTTTTTGGCCGACGGAGTTCCGGAGGTGTTGCGTGCAACTCGCGAGGTTTTGAGGTTAGGGGCTTCGCAGGTTAAGGTAATGGCCGGTGGAGGTGTATCTTCGGCTGTAGACCCCTTGCATACAGTACAATACTTGCCCGAGGAACTGGAAGCAGCAGTTAAGGCAGCGAGGGATTACGATACCTACGTACTGGTCCATGTTTACAATGATGAATCGATCATCAGGTCAATAAACGCGGGTGTATTGAGTTTAGACCACGCTACACTCATGACGGAAAAGTCTGCAAAATTGATCAAAGAAAAAGACGTCTTTGTAGTGCCCTATTTCTCCATGTTGGGATTGGATGAGGAGGTAGTAACAAAAGTTCTTGGCGCACAAGCTGTTGAGAAGTTTTTAATTGTCCAAAATGGGGCCAGGAATCAAATGAAATTGTTAAAGGAGTACGGCATCGAAAAGGTCGGATTCTCAACAGATATTATTGGTGATTCTAAAGCCCTGAAGAAACAAAATAACGAATTTGGATACAGGCTTGAGGCTTGGTCTTCTTTTGAAATTCTAAAACAAGCAACCTCTACTAATGCTGAACTATTAAAGCTAAGCGGAGAATTAAATCCATATACGGAAGGAGCTCTCGGGGTAATAAAAGAAGGGGCTTATGCCGATCTATTGTTGGTAGAAGGCGATCCTCTTGAGAACATCAAAGTACTGGAAGACTA
>CAKZOC010000166.1 GCA_937136025.1 uncultured Bacteroidota bacterium | reverse complement strand
CGCCTCTGCAAGTCTGATTCTTCCCCCACTTTCTGGCCGGCATTCTTTCGGGCCGCTTCATGGAATTTGGTGTAATCAATCCCCATCGGGAAGGAATCTACCTTCGTCATGCGGTCTTCCAGATTAATCTCATTAAAGTTCACCTCAAGCCCCAGAAGTCGGCGCACCGAACTTAAAAAGTGACGTTCGTAGTCATAGGTGTGAAAACCGATCAGATCCGCGCCCAACAGACCCCTTAGAATATCCTCCCGCCAGGGAAGGGTGCGGAAAATTTCATAGGAAGGGAAGGGGATATGCAGGAAAAAACCAATAGATAAATTGGGTCGTTTCTCCCGGACCATCCGGGGGACCAGCATGAGCTGGTAGTCGTGAACCCAAAGAATGTCATCTTCAGAGGCCTGTTCCAAAACGGCCTCGGCGAATTTGCGGTTGACCGCCTCGTATACCTTCCAGTTGGCCAGCTCAAATTCTGCATATTCCAGAAAATAATGGAAGAGCGGCCAGATGGTGCGATTGCTGAAGCCAAAATAAAAGCCCTCTACTTCCGCCTCAGTCAGCGGAACTTTACTGCATCCGTGTTCCTTAAGCGCCTGATCTATCTCGGGCTCCAAAGCCTCTGGAATTTCCTCCCGGGTGAGCCCGCTCCACCCGATCCATAAACTTTCGCCTTCCTGATGTACCGATTTCATTCCGGTGGCGAGCCCTCCCACGCTGGGAATGGCCTGCATTTTTCCTTCGTTAATTTGTAATTGGACCGGTAATCTGTTGGAAAGGATGATGGTTTTGGGCATTATTGGGGCTTTATTACCTTTTTGGACTTGGATTTCCCTAAATTTCGTCAAATTACGGGGCATAGCCAATAAATTTATCAGAATTAAACCAAAGACAACGTATGGATAATCTGGATTACGGGATCATCGGGAATTGCCGCAGTGCTGCACTTATTTCAAAAACAGGTTCCCTCGATTGGTGTTGTTTGCCGGAATTCGATTCCTCCTCGGTATTTGCGCGCCTTCTGGATGAAGAAATAGGGGGGAGTTTTGAGATTCAGGTCGACGATGCCTATGAGATAAGCCAGCGTTATAAAAAGGATACGGCCCTGCTGATTACAAGATATAGTAAGGGTTCCGATGTTTTTGAGGTTCGGGATTTTATGCCCCGGTATCAGAAGCGGGACGGAAGTTACCACACGCCTCCCGAGGTCATCCGGTATATCCGGCATGTTAAGGGCACCCCGGAGTTTTCGGTGAAGTACGATCCCCGATTGGAATATGCCCAGGGGGAAACCCAGACGTACGTAAAGCATCCCTTTATTGTCAGCCTGACCTATGGAGACAAATTCGACACGATATTTCTCTACACCTCTTTCAATAAAAATGCAGTGGTTGAAGGCAGGCCGATCACACTTGAGGAGGATGGATACTTTCTCATCGGGTACAATGAAAAGCTCTTTAAACCTACCGTTAAGAAGATGTATGTTGAGATGGAGCGAACCAAGGTTTACTGGCTGAACTGGAGCAATCGCACCCCGGATTACAGAAAATACAACGGAGTTATTAAACGTTCTGCCATAACCTTGAAATTATTGAGCTACGAAAAATCAGGGGCCATTCTCGCCGCGGCGACTACCTCCCTGCCGGAGACGCTGGGAGAAGTCCGGAATTGGGACTATCGGTTCTGCTGGATCCGGGATGCCTCAATGGCTGTAAAGGTCGTGTCCGATCTCGGGCATGAGGAAGTGGCCCAGCGCTACTTGCGCTTCATTGTAGATCTGATCCCCGACAAGGATGAGAAGCTGCAGATCATGTACGGCATCAACAAGGAAAAACAATTGACCGAAAAAATACTGGATCATCTCAGCGGCTATAAGGGAAGCGGCCCCGTCCGCATCGGGAACGCTGCCTTTGAGCAGCGGCAAAACGACATCTATGGCATCCTGATGGACATGATTCACACCCAACTTGTTAAATTTCCCAATGATATTGAAAACGGGGAAGAGCTCTGGTCCCTCACCAAAGGAATTGTCTGGATTGTAGAAAAACACTGGAAAGAACCGGACAAGGGGATTTGGGAGTTTCGGACCGAGGACCGGCATTTCACTTTCTCCAAAGTATTGTGTTGGGTGGCCATAGACCGGGCCATTAAGATTGCGCGCATTTTCCGCAAGCAGCGTAAAATTGATAAATGGCTTCCTTTGGAAAGTGAAATTCGGGAAGAAATCCTCGACAAGGCCTGGAATGAACAAGCCAAAGCCTTTACGCAGTCTTACGGCAGTGCCTATTTGGATGCCTCGGTGTTGCTGATGGAACCCTATGGTTTTATCGATGCACTGGATCCCCGCTATATCAATACCGTAAAGGCTATAGAGCGTGAGCTGAGCCAGGATGGGCTGCTCTTTCGGTATAAAAATGAAGATGACTTTGGCCTCCCTACCTCTTCTTTCACCATCTGTACCTTCTGGTTTATAAACAGTTTGTTCCGGATCGGGGAAGAAGAGCGTTCCAGGGAATGGTTTGACCGTGTGCTGAGTTACAGCAATCACCTCGGACTTTTCAGTGAGGATATCGACTTTAAAACAAAGCGTTTGCTCGGGAATTTTCCCCAGGCTTACTCCCACCTCGCATTAATCGAATGCGCCCTGAATTTTTCACGCAAGGAAAGTGATGAACAGGTCCTGAACAGTATGGAACGCTGAGTCAGCGCTTTGGCGTAGGGGTTGGAGTCAATTCCTCGAGATAGCGCATAAGCTCCTTCAGATCCCCAGAGGTGGTGAAAGGGCTCATCAGGCTGGTTCTCAGGTATAACAAGCCCTTCAGGCGCGTTTGGACAATATAATACCTGCCCTCTTCGAGCAGGCGCTGCCGCATCAACCCGTTCACCTGGTTACAGGTTGTGGCGTCGGCGCCCGGCGGTGTGTATCGAAAACAGACGATATTGGACTGGGGTTCACACGCCAGTTCCCAGTGTGGTCTTTTCCGGATAAGATCTGCAAAGGTGCGCGCCAGTTCGTACTGCCGGTTCAAATAGTCTTCAAAAATAGTTTCCCCGTAATGAGACAGCACGGCGTACCAACTCAGGGAACTGGTGAGCTTCGTACATTCAAAAGTGCGTTTGGCTCCGTTATACCAGTCTTCTTCCGGGGTATCTGTAAGGAGGTAATCGGCTTCCTGACTAAAGGTAGTATACGACAACGCGCCCTCCCGGTACAAGAGGGCGGTAGTAATTACGGGCATCCCCATCATCTTGTGTCCGTCGATGACAACGGAATCGGCTTGAGCGATCCCCTTCACCAAATGCCCGAATTTTTCTGAGAGTACCGCCGGGCCACCATGTGCCCCGTCTACGTGAAACCAAAGGTCTTTTTCCTTTGCAAAGTCTGCAATAGCTTCCAGATTGTCATAACTCCCTGTGGCCGTGCAGGGTGCACTGCCCACAATGGCAAAGGGCGAAAGGCCTTTTTGGCGGGCGGCCTCATACATACCGGGTAATTTTGACGTGTCCATGCTAAAGTCCTCCTGGACGGGAACCTTCAGAACCCCGGCCTCACCAAGACCCATGATCCGCGCCGCACGGTCCACACAGTAGTGGGCTGCCTCGCTGACAAGGATCGCCAACTTTCCCTGTTGGCCATTGTTCCAGATATCCCCGGGGGCCTTGTTGCGCCGGGCCGTAAGCAAGGCGGTCAGATTGGCTAAACTGCCCCCCGACGTCAAAATACCGCGGGAAGAGGTTCCGTACCCAAGTTTACGGCATAGCCAGTCGGTGACTACCCGTTCCATAGCTGTCGGGGCCATCCCCATCTCATATACTGCCATTCCATTGTTGAGGGATGCCCCGAGCAGGGCCATTAAAGCGCCCAGGGGCAGGGGAGGGGCCACCTGGTGCCCCATATACCTTGGGTGGTGCACCCGAGTGGTCTGCTTCAGGGTTTCCGCGAAAAGGATTTCCCGGGAATCCGAATGCAGAAAACCTTTCCAGAAATCCAGCATTTCAGAAGGAGGGGTAAACGGAAGTACAGGGCCTTCACCCCTTTGGGCCTCCGCCATATACAGGGATAACTGATCTATCAGCTTGTGTCCGAGTTCCCGAAACTCTTCCGGGTCATAGGGTTTTTGAACGAGGTCTTTTGCCATACTTAAAGGTAGGCAGATCCGGCCCGTTGTTCAAATGTTCCCGGGAGAATTTCTGACATCAGCGGGTCCACTTTTTCATGGGGTCGGTGAACGAATGGCACCCCTGGCTTGTTCAGCGCTGCCGGGGACGGTTTTTTGTTACCCCGCGGGGGTAGCCATCTCATGAGAAATACTATTCCAGCGGGACCAGGGAGCCCTGCAGTATAATCGCCAGTTCCCAGGCGGAACTTGAGGCGTCGTCTATCCCGAATACAAAAGAGGTCTTATCCGGCATAAATCCCATATAGGATTGATAGCCAAATGTTTGTCCTCCATGACCTAAAGATTTAAAGAGGTTAATCACACCGAGGCCGTATCCGATTCCACCTCCCATGGGATTGAAATGTGCCGTCCTTAGGGTATCCATCATCGACGGTTCCCTGTAAAAAGACCCTTTGCCCCATTCGCGTATGAAGGTGTCCATATCATCCAGGTTACTGATGATTTCTCCGGCCGGCCCGGCCAGGGTGGGAGGCATTTGCGAGGGCCTCCCATTCCAATGGCCCGGACTTCGATGTTTACGGACTTCTTCTGACGGGAAATAGGTATTGGAAAGTCCCGCTTTGTTGAGGATGTTTTGCCGGATGTACTCCTGATAGGTAAGACCGGTGTATTTCTCAAGGATCATCCCCAGCAGGATATAATTCGTATTGGTGTATTTAAATTGCGAACCCGGTTTAAACTGGGGCTCATGGAGTCTTTTGGCCAGTCGCACCAGTTGCACGGGGGTGAAGATCAGGGTAGAATCCCCGAAAACACCTATTTCCTCGTCATCATTGTCCATAAAATATTCAGGCAGGCCGGAAGTATGATTCAAGAGCTGTTTCAGGACTACATCTCCCAGGTAATCGGCGCTGTCTGTAACCATGAGCCCACTCAGGAGGGTTTTATCATCAATAAGATCGATGAGCCGGTCCTCCAGGCTCAATTTTTTTTGTTCGACCAACTGCAGAATGGAGGTGGCCGTAAACATTTTACTACAGCTTCCTATCTCAATAGTGCCTTTAAAATCGGTGATCCGCTCTCCTTTTCGCCCGTCAAAACCTGAATAATGACTATTCCCGTCCGGGTCGGTTACTTTGACCGTTACCCGGCAAGCGCATTCCAGGGCCTGATCCCTCGTAATGGAGTCCACGCGTTGTTTGGTCGAATCCGGAATGCCCTTTAAGAGTACAGTTTCTTTCAACTCGGGCATACCCGCCGTTAGCTCCGCAAGTCTTTCTGCGGAACCGGGATGCTCCCGGTCGTCAAAGTTTCCGATAATTTGAAGCCACAAAAGCAGCAGAGCTGCTGTATAGTAAAAGGGTTTCAGCATTTCTATACACTATAGATTTGATTGATCCTGTATTGGAACTTTACCGGGTAGCACTCAGGAACCTTTGGGGTAGTCCTTAAGGCGCCCAAACTCTAAATCCTCCCGGGTTTTCAGTAAATCGATCAGCTTTTTTAATTCGGTTTCTTCGTAATCCTCCCGGAACATTTCATCGTGGCATAGCAGTACCAGATGTCCCTTGGTAAAGGTTCTTCCCCGGTCCAAATGCCTTTCAATCTGCTGAAACAACTCCTCGGCAGTTCCTACAGGCTCAGCCGTATTGGGATCGTGAAACCATTCCATATCCCATCCATAAATCTCAAATCCATTCTTTTCCAGGAGGTCTGCGGCCTCCGATCCGCTTGGGATATCGTCCTTCTTCCGATCCCCGATCCGCCACATATTCCTTCCGGGAAGACGGGCGACCCGGTCTGTGGAATTTATGATGGAGTCACTTTTCAGAAAATCTTCCAGAACCCCGTCGGGATTGAAATAGAATTTAGAGTAGTGGTTACGCGCATGCGAATAACTGTGGTTGCCGACTTCGATATAGTCGTTGTTTTTATAGAGATCAACGTAATGCGGCTTTTGTTCTGCGTGTCGTCCAACCAGCAGCACAGTGATGGGAATCTTTTCATATTCGATGGCATCCTCTATTTTTTCGCTCCCATCCAGGGGTCCATCGTCAAAAGTCAGATAAATAAATTTCTTCGGTTTGGTGTTCAGATCATTTGCATCCTGAGCACTTATCCCCAGGATACCGGTAAAAAGAAGCAGGCAGCAGATGCCTGGGTTTAAAATACCTTTTCTCATAAGTTGTTCTATTTGTCCTGCACTAATTTACGAATTCCCGAGCGTGGGCTCCTAATTGAATGAAAAAAGCTATCTCTTGCGGGAGATAGCCTTTTTCCGGTTTGGATTAATGGAAAGTTTAGTCAAAAGTATACCCATTCTTTTCTGCAACCGCATCTGCAATCCGTTCCCTCAGGGCCGCTACGTTGGGTTGATTCTGATATTTGGTAAAACGCTTGAGTCCCATCAGCATCATGCGTTGTTCGTCCCCTTCTGTAAAGGAAACAATCCCCTCTTTGGCCTTTCGAATCACAATATCAACGGCCTCATACAGGTACAGTTGCGCCATGGCAATCTGTGTTTTCTGGCTGTCCTCGCCCGAGCGTTTGGCATTCTTTTCAGCCCTTAAGACCGCAGATTCCGCCATATAGATTTCGATCAGGATATCCGCTGCAGCCATGAGCAGTTGCTGATGTTCTTCCAGGTCCGGGCCGAATTTCTGGACGGCCTTTCCAGCGACCATCAGGAACACCTTTTTAAGTCCCCTGACCAGGTTTTTCTCCTCGGCAAATAGTTCAGAATAATCGGGGGTGTCAAAACTCGGAACACCCAGGAGTTCATCTCCTACAGCTGTAGCAGGACCCAGCAGGTCTACATGGCCTTTCATCGCTTTTTTAACAAGCATACCTACTGAGAGCATTCTGTTGATCTCATTGGTTCCCTCGTAAATCCGGGCAATCCGGGCATCTCTCCACGCCGATTCCATTGGAGTATCGGCACTAAAGCCCATACCTCCGAAAATCTGAATTCCCTCGTCTGTGGTTTGTTGCACATCCTCGGATACGGCTACTTTTAAGATAGAGCACTCAATGGCGTATTCCTCCACACCTTTGAGTTCGGCTTCCTGATGCGTGTTTCCTTCAGCTACCCGCATCGCAATACGATCCTCGATATTCCGGGCGGCCCGATAGGAGGCGGCTTCACCGACATAAGCGTTGGTCGCCATGGTCGCTATCTTGGCCTTGATGGCGCCAAATTCGATGATGGGGGTCTTGAACTGAATCCTTTCTTTGGCGTACCGCACGGCCTCATCTGTAACCCTGCGCTGCGCTTCCAGACAGGCAGCCGCTAATTTTATCCGGCCCACATTCAGGGCGTTCATCGCTATTTTAAATCCCGCCTGCCGCTCAGAGAGCATATTCTCTGCAGGGACAAGCGTCTCATTGAAAAATACCTGACGCGTCGAAGAAGAGTGAATTCCCAATTTTTTCTCCTCATCCCCCAGGGTAATTCCGTTTTCGGGATCGTTTTCTACAATAAATCCGGTGATATACTGGTCGTCCTCAATTCGGGCAAAGACGATAAACAAGTTGCAGAATCCGGCATTTGAAATCCACATTTTCTGCCCTGTGATTTTATAGTGCTTCCCGTCTTCCGTGAGCACCGCCTTTGTCTTACCTGAATTCGCATCAGATCCGGCCCCGGGTTCTGTCAGACAGTAGGCCCCCATCCATTCGCCGCTCGCCAGTTTGGGAACGTATTTCATTTTTTGTTCCTCTGTCCCATAGAGGGTAATCGGCATCGTTCCGATTCCGGTATGGGCACCAAAGGCCGTGCTGAATGAGCCCGAAGCCCCGGAGATATAGTCACAAACCAGCATGGTGGATACAAATCCCATCCCCATACCCCCGTAGCTCTCAGGTACAGCAATACTCAGCAGTCCGAGCTCCCCGGCTTTTTTCATACAGGCTTCTGTAAAGGCGTAGTCTTTTTGTTCGAACCGCTCCCAGTGCGCCCAGAGTTCCCGATCTACGAATTCTACCGTACTCTCACGCATCATGCGTTGCTCTTCATTGAGGTCTTCCAGGGTGAAGACATCTTCACAAGCCGTTTCCTTGACCAGGAACTGGCCCCCACGTGTGATTTCCATTTGTTTGGTTTCGCTACTCATTTTTTCTTTGATTATTTCTTTACAATTTTTATTAGACTGTGCTGACTAAAGGGTTACGACAGGAATTCATAGATCCCTGCGGCCCCTTGTCCGGTTCCGACGCACATGGTGACCATTCCGTATTTACTTCCCATATTCCGGTGGCGCATCTCATCGAAGAGCTGTACCGATAATTTTGCTCCGGTACATCCCAGGGGATGGCCCAGGGCAATGGCGCCCCCATTTACATTGACGATCTCCGGATTGAGTCCGACTTCGCGGATTACCGCCAGAGACTGGGAAGCGAAGGCTTCGTTGAGTTCAATAAGTTCCAGGTCCTTTAATTTGAGGCCTGATAGTTCAAGGGCTTTGGGAATGGCCTTAACCGGTCCGATACCCATGATGCGCGGGGGCACCCCCACCGCAGCGTAATTCACCAGCCGTGCGATAGGCTCCAGATTCAGTTCTTTCACCATGGCTTCACTCATGACCATTACAAAGGCGGCCCCATCACTCATTTGAGAAGAATTCCCGGCCGTGACACTACCTCCCTGCGCAAATACAGGTCGCAACCTGCCCAGCGCTTCTACGGAGGTGTCTGCCCGTGGCCCTTCATCGGCCTTTACGGTATAGTTATCCGTGACTTTTTTCCCTTTGGCGTCCACGTGCGTATAAGCGATATCAATCGGCACGATCTGGTCATTAAATTTACCTTCTTTCTGCGCCTTGAGGGCACGTTGGTGCGACTGGTAGGCAAAGGCGTCCTGGTCTTCCCTGGAAATTTTGAACTCTTCGGCCACGGCTTCGGCAGTAAGCCCCATCCCCCAGTAGTAGTCTTCTTTGCCATTTTTGGCCAGTTGATAGTCCGGCACAGGCTTATATCCTCCCATGGGGATATAACTCATGCTTTCCGCACCTCCGGCGATAATACAATCGGCCATTCCGGAACGTATTTTAGCCGAAGCGATGGCGATGGTCTCCAGACCTGAGGCACAGTACCTGTTCACAGTAACTCCGGGGACATCCTCGATTTCAAGCCCCATAAGCGAAATCAAACGGGCCATATTCAGGCCCTGTTCAGCTTCGGGCATGGCATTACCCACTATGACGTCGTCGATTCTTTTTTTGTCGAGTCCGGGTAATTCCTTCATCATATAGGCAATGGTTTCCGCTGCCATTTCGTCCGGTCGTTTGAACCGGAAGGAGCCTCTGGGCGCTTTACCCACGGCAGTTCTGTATGCTTTAACGATATAGGCGTCTTTCATGGTGTGCACTCTTTGAATTCAGTTAATTTCTTAAAGGTTTTCCGGTTTTCAGCATGTGCTGTATCCGCTCTAATGTCTTGCGTTCCGTACAGAGGGAGAGGAAGGCCTCACGCTCCAGATCCAGCAGGTATTGCTCACTTACATAACTCGCTTCGGAGAGATCACCCCCAGCCATCACATAGGCCAGTTTGTTGGCGATCTTTTTATCGTGATCAGAAATGTAGCGACCGGTTTCCATAGAATCTGTCCCTACCAGGAACATACCCAGGGCCTGTTTCCCGAGGACCTTGACGTCCTTTATGGGTACGGGTTTGGTGTATCCGGACTCGGCCATGAGCTTCGCATGGGCCTTGGCGGTAGCAATTTGCCGGTCTTTATTGACGACTATAACGTCCTTGCCCTTCTGCAGGACACCCAGATCGAAGGCTTCATAGGCTGAGGTGGAAACCCTGGCGGTAGCCACGGTCAGGAAATATTCCCTCAGGGTATTGAGTTCCACGTCATCTTTGCGGAAGTGCGCGGCAGCCCTCAGAGTCATCTCTTTGGATCCGCCTCCCCCGGGAATGACACCCACGCCAAATTCCACAAGGCCCATATAGGTTTCGGCTGCGGCCACTACTTTGTCCGCATGCAAACTGAGTTCACATCCCCCTCCGAGGGTCATCCCGTGAGGGGCAGCCACTACGGGAATGGAACTGTAGCGCATGCGCATCATAGTGTCCTGGAAGTACTTGATGGCCATATTGAGTTCGTCGTACTCCTGTTCAGCCGCCATCATAAAGATCATTCCAATATTGGCGCCCACAGAGAAATTCGGACCCTGATTCCCGACGACCATACCCTGAAAATCTTTTTCGGCCAGGTCGACGGCCTTGTTCAGGCCTGCAAGGACATCTCCCCCAATGGTATTCATTTTGGAGCGGAATTCTACATTGAGGATTCCATCCCCCAGGTCTTCCAGGACAACCCCACTGTTTTTGAAGACTTCTTTGGATTTGCGAATATTATCCAGGATGATAAATCCATCCTGGCCGGGCACTTTTTTATACGCCTTCCCGGGGATGTCGTAAAAATAAGTCGCTCCGTCTTTTACGTCGTAGAAGGAAGTGGCTCCCGAAGCTTTCATCTCCGCCACCCAGGGGGCTGCGGTCTGATTGCTTGAGGCGATAAGTTCCAGACCCTTTTCCAGTCCGATGGCATCCCAAATCTGAAAGGGCCCGTGTTCCCATCCGAAACCGGCTTTCATGGCGTCGTCAATCTTGAAGAGGGCATCGGTAATCTCAGGGATTCGGTAGCTCACATAAGCAAAGAGCGCCCCGAAGCTTTTGCGGTAGAATTCCCCGGCCTTGTCTTTTCCCCCGACAAGCACGGGAAAGCGATCGATAACTGCATCAATGGATTTCGTCAGTTCCAGGGTGGCAAATTTCGCTTTCTGTTGCGCCCGGTATTCCATTTTGTCCAGATCCAGGCTCATAATCGCGCTGGAGCCGTCGTCTTTGCGAACTTTTTTATAAAAACCTTGTCCGGTTTTACTGCCGAGCCAGGATTCTTTTACCATCTTATCGATATAATCCGGTAACTGGAAAAGCTCGTGTCGCTCATCTTTCGGGCAATTTTCACCAATACCATTGGCCACGTGCACCAGCGTGTCCAGACCCACCACATCAACGGTTCTGAAAGTTGCGGATTTGGGTCGGCCGATTACAGGGCCGGTGAGTTTATCTACTTCCTCAATGGTCATTCCAAGGTCCTTAATGGTATGGAACAGACTCATGATACTGAAGATTCCAATCCGGTTCCCGATAAAGGCCGGTGTATCCCGGGCCAGTACTGAGGTTTTACCGAGAAACTTCTCCCCGTAGGAAATGAGGAAATCAAGGACTTCTTTTTGGGTCTCAGGCCCCGGGATGACCTCAAAGAGTTTCAAATACCGGGGTGGGTTAAAGAAGTGGGTTCCGCAAAAATGTTGCTGAAAATCCGCACTCCGGCCCTCACTCATAAAGTGGATGGGAATCCCGGAGGTATTTGAGGTAATCAGCGTTCCCGGCTTACGGTGGGCCTCCAGTTTTTCAAATACTTGTTTTTTAATGTCGAGGCGTTCCACCACCACCTCGATGATCCAGTCCACTTCGGAGACCCCGGCGATATCATCCTCCAGATTTCCCGTTTTTATGCGGTTGGCAAAACTCTTGTGATAGATGGGAGAGGGCTTGGATTTCAGGGCAGCGGCCAGGGCGTCATTAACGAGCCGATTTCGCACAATTTTATCTTTCAGGGAAAGCCCTTTGGCGGTTTCCTTATCTGTGAGTTCTCGCGGTACAATGTCCAGCAGAAGCACCTCAACTCCAATATTGGCAAAGTGGCAGGCGATCCCGCTACCCATGATTCCGGATCCGACAACCGCAACCTTATTTATATGTCTGTTCATCTATATAGGGATATTAGGTATTTGAAGTTTTTTCTTTGAAGTAGATTTTCTTTTCCGAAATCAGCTGATTGATAGCACCCACTACTGAAAAGAATCCGTCGAGCTGTCCCTGGGTCACATGTTCCCGGACAGTTTCATTAAATCTGAGGACTACATCCTTTGAATCTGCCCGCTTTTCACGACCGAAATCCGTGAGGTGGATCAGGACGCCCCGGCCATCGTCGGGATTGGGTCGACGTTCAATCAATCCTTTAGTCTCCATGTTTTTAAGGATACGCGAAAGGCTCGTCGCTTCCATTCCCATTTTTGGTCCCAGAGCTGTTGAGGGAGTCCCTGTTTTGGGGTCGATACTCAGGAGGGTGAACCCTACGGCCATAGTGCTGTCGAAGTGTTTGGCCTCCTCATTGTACATCCGGGCAATAGCTTGCCAGGAAGACCTCAGGGCGTAATCTATAGTGATGTCCTTCATAATTTAATTCAGGACTCCAAATATAGAAAAATTTATTATGCATGCATAATAAATAGGGTAAAAAATTGTTCATGCTTTCCCGCTGGTCTACACACGAAACCACCGGGTTATCCCGCACATATTGGTGAGTATCTCGCTCAGGATCAGTGGTTGTATATATCGTTGTAAAGGTCGATATATTTTTCCTTGATAATTTTTCGCTTCAATTTCATGGTAGGGGTAAGGTGGCCCTCATCCACAGACCATACGTCGGGAGTTAATTTAAATAACTTTACTTTTTCCCATTTTGCGAAGTGCTCATTGGCTTCTTCTACTTCCTCTTTAAACCGATCCAGTACTTTTGGATTCACGATGGCCTCTTCCGTACTTTGAAATTCCATGCCGTGACGTTTGGCCCATTCAAACAGGAATTCGAAATTGGGTTGAATAAGGGCGGCGGGAAGTTTTTCGCCTTCGCCCACCACCATAATCTGTTCGATGAACCGGGATTGTTTCATCCGGTTTTCTAAAAGTTGGGGTGCTACGTATTTCCCGCCGGATGTTTTGAACATCTCTTTTTTCCGGTCCGTGATTCTCAAAAAGCCGTCTGCATCGATTTCTCCGATATCCCCCGTATGGAAATAGCCTTCCTTATTGATGACCTCAGACGTTTTTTCAGGGTCTTTGTAATACCCCATCATCACATTGGGCCCTTTACAGAGAATTTCCCCGTCCGAAGCGATCTTCACCTCCACGTCCTTAATAATCCTGCCCACGGTTCCAATTTTCCAACCCCGATTCCGCTGGTCATTTACTGAGATCACAGGGGAGGTTTCCGTCAGGCCATATCCTTCCATGACTGGAATTCCCGCTGCGCCAAAAACCCTGGCCAATCGGGTTTGCAGGGCCGCACTTCCCGAGACCATCGTATTGAGATTCCCCCCGAGGCCTTCTTTCCACTTCGAGAAGATAAGCTTGCGCGCCAGGCCTAATTTTTTCTCATACCACCACCCATTGGCGGCATAGGGCTCAAATTTGAGGCCCACGTCCACAGCCCAGAAAAACAGGGCTTTTTTCACCCCCGTAAGATCGGCTCCTTTTGCGATGATGCGGTCGTAGACTTTTTCAAGCAGGCGGGGAACAACGGTCATTACATGAGGTTTGACTTCCTTGAGGTTATCGCTGATGGTTTCAAGACTTTCTGCGTAATACACACTGATACCGCAGTATTGGTACAGATAGAGAATCATCCGCTCAAAAATATGGCAGACTGGAAGGAAACTCAATGCCACACTGCCGTATTCAAAGGGCACCCGCTCCTTACTCCCGAGCACATTCGATACAATATTATGATGGGACAGCATGACCCCTTTGGGTCTCCCCGTAGTCCCGGAGGTATAAATCAGGGTAGCGAGATCCTCTGGTTTTACGGCCGCTTTACGCGCTTCCACGGCGTCCTGTTTGGATTCATCAGCTCCCATTTCCAGGAGTTCCGACCAATGCCTGCATCCTTCAATACGGTCAAAGCTAAATATCTCTTTCAGGGAAGGGACCTCTTTTTGAACCGCCCGCACTTTGTCCAGTACTTCCTGGCAGGAGACAAAACAGTATTCAGATTCCGAGTGATTGAGGATATAGGCGTAATCCTCCTGGGATATGGTAGGGTAGATGGGAACGTCCTGAGCCCCGACCTGCAGAATCCCGGTGTCGACAATACTCCACTCCGTGCGATTGCTCATGGAGATCATGGCAATTTTGGTATGGGCTTTCACACCCAGGGTAAGGAGGGCCCGACTAATCGCATTGGCCTGTTGTAAGTATTGAGCAGTGCTCACGGCTTTCCATTCCCCATCGGATTTGGTCACCATGGCTTTGTCCAGAGGGAAATGGGCTTGCTGATAGTAAGGGAACTCAAAAATGCGCGTAACTGTTTTCATAGATATTTTTTGAATCTGATTCGCAAAATACGAAAAGCAACAGGTCTTTTACAACAGATTCGCAAGACAACCTCTATTGAATTACGAAAACAATAATTTCCTTTGTTAAAAGAGCCTGGCATTCATTTTAAAAACCTGTTAAAAAAGCCTTCGGTAGCCTGAAAAGCCCGAAGCCAGGAATCGTATCTTAAAAAACCGTGTACTTCATCCGGAAAAATCAGGTATTCGTTGTAGATGCCCCGTGCATCCAATTGATTTTTAAGATCGATCGACTGCCCGATCATTACATTCCTGTCATCATCCCCGCTAATGAGTAATACCGGAGAGGTCCATGCACTGAGATCCGCTATGGGAGAGGCTGCTGTGGCCCCGGCCATCAGATCTTTGGTAAGCCCCCAACCACCTCCGGGTGAAAAATCCCTTCCCCTCCAGGCCCAGTCGTGTACCCCGTGCAGATCTACCCCGGCTTTAAAAAGCCCTGAGTTCCGGGCCAGACCCATGGCCGTGAGATAGCCCCCGTAGGAACCGCCCCAGAGTCCGATCTTTTCCGGATTTACAATGTCGAGGGACTGCAGGTATTTACCTGCCGCTACAATATCCTGGTATTCGGACGCCCCTCGGGGTCCCTGATGGGCTGCCCTTCGAAAATCGCGACCATACCCGATCCCGGAGCGATAGTTCACGGAGAGTACCACGTAGCCCCTGGAGGCCATATATTGATTCATACTGTAGGCGTTGGCGTAATACCCGCTGTAGTGATACCCTAACAACATTTGACGGATAGGGCCTCCGTGCATGAAAATTACAGCGGAGTGTTTTTTCTTTGCCCCCGGGGGGGGTACGAAAAGTTGCCCGTGGATTTCCACGCCATCAGTAGCCCTGAAAGTAACGGCTTGTGGTTCCATCAATAACCCCGTGGGAAATGGGTTTGCCAAAGGGCCCAAGGTTTTCGAAGACCCATTTCGGTGCAATACTGCTGTGGTTGGCTGATTGTAGAGGCCTTCCCGGTAGGCAAAGGCCTTTCCTTCCAGACCAACAACATGAGATTGGATGCCCGATGTACCCGTGACTCGTTCAGAGGCTCCTGTTGTAATTTCAGTCCGCCAGATATGCCGGCGATTGATATCCCCGCAGTTTCCCGAGGAATACAAATACTTCTGATCTGGTGAGAGGCTACTGTTTTCAGTAATGCAGGCCCCGGGTGTGAGGTCGGTGAGCCCGGCCCCATCCGGACCTATTTTGTAGATATGATTCCAGCCCTCGTGTTCGGAATAAAAAAGGATGCGGTCTTGTTTTGTCCATCTCAGGGGCGCATTCGGGTAGTATTGTGCAAAGCCCCCATCATCCGCCGGAGATTTCCATATGGGCCGGGCGCTTCCGGTTTCCACGGCTCCCACCCAAATTTCAAAGGAATTCCCCCCGGTAAGATTGCGAAGTTCATCTTTGCTTCTTCCGGGGCGCCTCAGAAAGGCCAACCGTTTTCCGTCCGGGGACCACACCGGATGCTCATCATACCCCAAACCGGGAGAAATCCATTGAATCCGATCGGTACCCGGTACAAAAACACCGACAAAGCTGTGATCCGTTCGCGGACTCACGAAAGCGATTTTGGTGCCGTCCGGGGACCAGGTGAGTGAAGATACTCCGGCGCGTACTTCCAAAAGCAATTCCTCCTGAGGTTTCGGACTCCCGACCCCGAGCATGCGATATACACTTTTTCCTTTGGTGTAAATCAGGGCTGTTCCGTCGGGGCTCAATTCCATGGCCCCCACAGCGGCCAGGGTATCTATATGTTTGTCTGTCATCCGCAGTCGAAGCAATTGGGTTTTTGGAACAGGACTTAGGCTTGCCGGGTTGGCAGGTTCCCCGTTGCGGTTGTTGCCATTGCCCCTTACGTAGAAAAGGTGCTCCGGGGTCACGGCCTGAATGCCTATCCCCAGCCCGTCATCTGCATCATACCTCGTGAGTAGGGTAGGTGCGGAAGCCTCCAATGCGGTATACCAAATATTGCGCATGCCTTTTTCGTTGACCACCCAGGCCAGGTGTTTTCCGTCTTTTGAACCTTGAAGGGACTCGGTGTAGGGAGCGCCAAGGACCTGGTCAAGGGTGAATTGGGATTGGAGCGAAACGGGCAGGCACAAACTGGCGAGCATCAGTAAAAGGAAGGCGGTTTTCATAGGATGGGTTTATCCCGAAAATAGGAAAAAACCACAGACTCTGCATCAGGGACTTCCCGGTTTGGCCGGGTCTTTATATTTAGGGTATTCGCGATTCGGGAGCACCCCCTGCGACTCGTTCAGAAAATCCCTTACCCTAAACGGTCATTTGCCTATGCCTCCTATGATCTTTCGCTGCTCCGGGAATTAAGCCCGTGTGGAGAAAGTCAGGTCTGAAGTGCATATAAAAAAAGCACAAAAGGCTTGTTTAATCATGCGATTCAATCCACTCCCGGGCATTGACAAAAGCCTGCAACCAGGGAGAAACTTCATCCTGCCGACCGTCCTGATAATACGCCCAGTTCCAGGGGAAAATCGAGCGCTCAATGTGCGGCATGGTCACCAGATGGCGCCCACTGTCGTCACAGAGCATGGCGGTATTGTAATCGCTGCCATTGGGATTGGAGGGATAAGATGCGTACCCATAGGTGCCGACGATATTATAGCGGGAAGCGTCGTAAGGCAGTCGAAATTTACCTTCTCCATGAGAGATCCAGACGCCGAGTGTAGTCCCGGCGAGGCCTTTGAGCATAATAGCGTGATTTTCCTCAATCCGAACAGAGGTAAAGGCGCTTTCGTGTTTATAGGAATCGTTGTACGTCATTTTCCCATGGTCCTCGTGGTCCGGGTGGATCAGGTCGAGTTCCATAAAGAGCTGACAGCCATTGCAAATTCCAATGGAGAGGGTGTCGTGTCGGGCAAAAAAGCGCTGCAGGGCCTTATTCGCCTTATCGTTGTATTTAAATGCCCCGGCCCAGCCTTTGGCACTGCCCAGCACATCGGAATTGGAGAATCCGCCAACCGCTCCGATAAACCGGATACCTTCCAGGGTTTCGCGCCCGCTGATCAGGTCGGTCATATGAACGTCTTTCACGTCAAAACCGGCGAGGTACATGGCGTGCGCCATTTCCCGTTCGGAGTTGCTTCCTTTTTCTCGCAGAATGGCAGCCTTGGGACGCCCTTTATTTCCGGCAGGGTTCTGAGGGAGCTTCCCGCTAAAACCTTTGGGGAAGTGGAAGCGCAGGGGTTGCTGTCCGTAATTTTTATAGCGCGTAAGCGCCAGATCACCCGAAGTTTGCTGTGCATCCAGCAAATAGGAAGTTTTGTACCAGGTATCCCGGAGGGAGGGAATGTCGAGTACAAGGCTTGTGGCTTTATTTTTCAAAAGCATTTCAGCCCCTTCGCGTACTTCCCCGATGCGGTGGATTTCGATTCCGGCATCCGAAAACAGTTTTTCGACAGCGCTGTTCGTGCCCTGAAAAACAACTCCTGCATTTTCTGCAAAAAGCACTTTGATCAGATCTGCTTCTCCGAGAGCCGTCACGTCTATTTCGGCCCCCAGGTTGGGCGTCGAAAAGCAGCCTTCGAGCAGGGTGGTGATCAGGCCGCCAGAGGCCACATCGTGACCTGCTATAATCTGCCCGTCCTTTATGGCCTGCTGCAGGAGGTTAAAGGCTGTGGCAAAATATTGGGGATCATTAATGGTGGGGGCCTGATTGCCAATTTTGCCCAATACCTGCCCGAAGGAGGAACCCCCGAGTTTGAAAGCATCCGAGGACAGATTCAGGTAATAGAGCCGCCCTCCGGAAACTTTAAAAACAGGCTCAACCACATTTTGGATCGCATTACAGCGGGCTCCGGTGGAAATAATAACGGTACCCGGAGCGAGGACGTCCCCTTCCGGATAACGCTGCTTCATCGAAAGGGAATCTTTGCCCGTCGGGATATTGATACCCAGGGCAATGGCGAAGTCAGAAGCAGCCTCCACAGCCTCATATAGTCTCGCATCTTCTCCTTCGTTGTTACAGGGCCACATCCAGTTGGCCGACAGACTCACCGATTTCAAGCCATTCTCAAGCGGCGCCCATACCAGATTGGTGAGGGCCTCGGCAATACTATTGCGGCTTCCGGCGACCGGATCGATCAGGGCCGAAACGGGCGAATGCCCGATGGAAGTGGCGATCCCTTCTTTTCCTTTAAAATCCAACGCCATGACCCCGCAATTATTCAGGGGAAGCTGCAGAGGGCCTGCACATTGTTGTTTGGCCACACGCCCACCCACACAACGATCCACCTTGTTGGTCAACCAGTCTTTGCAGGCCACGGCTTCCAGTTGAAGGACTTGTTCCAGATAGTGCTGCAACTGCTCCTCACGGTATTCCATTTCGGAAAATGCCCGACGAAGGGTCACGTCCCGGAGTATGGTCCTGGGCGAACTTCCGAAGAGATCTGAGAGTTCCAGATCCATAGGGGTTTCGGTCTTGGAGGCAAAGACAAAACGATGATCTCCCGTAACCGTCCCCACATCGTACATCGGGGCGCGTTCCCGTTCGGCGACACGCTGGAGCCATTCGATATCTTTTTCTGCAATGACGAGTCCCATGCGTTCCTGGGATTCATTTCCGATGATCTCTTTGGCAGACAAGGTAGGATCTCCTACGGGCAGGCGATCCAGATGAATATTTCCTCCGGTTTCCTCAACCAGTTCAGACAAGCAGTTCAGATGCCCCCCGGCCCCGTGGTCGTGTATGGAAACAATAGGGTTGTGATCACTTTCAACCAGGCCACGAATCGCATTAGCAGCCCTTTTCTGCATTTCCGGATTCGAGCGCTGTACGGCATTGAGTTCAATAGCGGAACTGAAAGCCCCTGTATCGGTACTGGAAACGGCTGCCCCTCCCATCCCGATCCGGTAATTATCACCCCCCATGACCACAATGCGGTTTCCTTTTTTGGGTGTATCCTTCAGGGCGAGCTCCGCCTTCCCATACCCAATACCCCCTGCCAGCATAATCACCTTATCGTATCCCGTAATCTGACCGCCCTCAAGATGTTCAAAAGTCAGAACGGAACCACTGATGAGGGGTTGGCCGAATTTATTTCCGAAATCTGAAGCTCCATTGGAGGCCTTAATGAGGATGTCCATGGGGGTTTGATACAACCAATTGCGCTGGGGTACCTGATTTTCCCAGGATCGGCCCGCTTCCAAACGGGAATAGGCCGTCATATAGACTGCTGTTCCTGCCAGGGGGATCGAGCCCTTACCACCGGCCAGGCGATCTCGGATTTCGCCTCCTGAACCTGTAGCCGCCCCATTGAAGGGTTCAACGGTGGTTGGAAAGTTATGGGTTTCCGCTTTCAGGGAGAGGACCGAGGTAAAGGGCTTTTCCCGATACCAATCGGGCTGGTCCGCCTGATCCGGCGCAAATTGCACGGCTTCCGGGCCTTTGATAAAGGCGACATTATCCTTGTAAGCAGAAACGATTTCATTGGGATGGGTCGCGGAGGTTTTGCGAATGAGTTTAAATAAGGAGTCCTCCTTTTCCGTCCCGTCGATAATAAAAGTACCGTTGAAAATTTTGTGTCTGCAGTGCTCTGAATTTACCTGGCTGAATCCAAAAACCTCAGAATCGGTCAGGGGTCGTCCCAGGCGGTCACTTAAACCGATGAGGTAGTCGACTTCTTCCCCACTCAGGGCCAGTCCTTCCTCCTGATTGTAGGCTGCAATATCCCTGATTTCCAGTACGGGTTCCGGCTGGTGATCCACTTGAAATAAATCCTGTCCCAACTCGGAATATTTTTCAAAAAGCATCTGGTCATAGGAGGTGTCCGAGGCTTTACAACTTTTAAAGCACTCGATGCGCGTAATCCCGGTTATGCCCATATTTTGTGTGATCTCCGTGGCGTTGGTACTCCACGGAGTGACCATGGCGGCTCTGGGACCAATAAAAAAGGCGTCCACAGACGCCGTATCGAGTTTGGGCAGGTTGCCAAAGAGCCAACTGAGTTTTTCAACCGTGGAGGCATCGAGGGCTACATCAGAGGAGAGCGCGTAAACAACAGATTGGGAATCCCCGAAAAAGTGGATCATGGAAGGCCGGCTTATATGGGTTTTAAGCCTACAAAGGTATCATTTTAACCGGTATTCAGAGCGGGAAGAAATCAACAGTCGGCGCTTTTTTTCAACAGTTATTTCACGCGTTTGAGCCGCGCCATATAAAACCCGTCAAACCCATCGACGCTGGCGTACATGCTGCGCTCTTCAACAAGTCGGAAACTCATTCCCGCTTCACTTTTAATAAAGGTTTGCACCTGATCGGAATTCTCATTGGGCAGCAAAGAACAAGTGGCATACACCAGCATACCCTCCTCACGGACCATGCCCGAGTAATTCTGAAGCAGTTCCTGTTGCGTTTCACATACCCGCTCCAGAAAGGCAGGCTCTAGTTTCCATTTCGAATCCGGGTTTCTTCTCAGTACCCCCAGACCGGTACAGGGCGCATCGATCAATACCCTGTCGGCAGAGTTTCGGAGTCTTTTGATCACCTTGGCATCGGAGATCAATCGGGTCTCAATATTAAAAGCTTTTGCTCTTTTTGCCCGTTTTTTAAGTTCCTTTAGTTTTTGAGGATAGATATCCAGTCCAATAAGTTGTCCCCTATTTTGCATCAGGGCAGCTAAGTGCAATGTTTTTCCTCCGGCACCGGCGCAGGCATCGATGACGCGCATGCCCGGGGTTACCTCCAGAAAAGGCGCCACGGTTTGCGAGGCGGCATCCTGAACTTCAAAAAGGCCCTCCTGAAATGCAGCCGTTCGGAAAACATTTCCGCGTTCCACGAGTTGGAGTGCATCGGTATAGTCCGGTAAAAGATCTGTTGGAATTCCCTCTCCTTCCAGGAGCTCCTGAAGCCTTTCGGGTGTTGTGAGCAAGCGGTTGGTTCTGAGGATCACAGGAGCCTGAGTATTCAACGCCGCCAGTTCCGCAGTCCACAATTCAGACCCCAGACGCTCCTCGCCCAGGGCGTCCAGCCAATCCGGGATAGATTCCCGGAATTTTCGAATCTTTTTTAGCGGCTTGTAGCGCTCTAACATAGCTCCCTCTTTAATCCCTTTAAATTCAGGCCAGGAGGGAAGGGATTCTTTTTTCAGGATGACCCATACCGCAAAAAGACGGTAGAGATCCCGGCTGTAAAAAGGAGCGGTCACTTCGGCAATTTCACAATAGAGACGCTTCCATCGGACGATATCATAAACGGTCTCGGCTACAAAGCCCCGATCCCGGCTGCCCCATTGCTTGTTTTTACGCAAATGTTGTTCCAGGGCCCGATCCGCATAGACCTGCTTGTTAAAGATTTGATCGAGGACTTCGACAACCCCTTCTACTAAATTTCTGTGAAACCTCATAACACGGACAAAGGTATTGTTTTGGTGAGATTTGCAATATCTTTATTCCCAATACACGATTCTTTCTATGCGTTGGGTGATTTTGATCTTATGTGCGGGCGTGCTGTGGGGGTGTTCCGAACCCTCTGAATCCCGCCCCTTTCAGGATGTAGCTATTCGGGAGATTTACACGGACAGCGCTTCCATCCGGGCCCTGGAGGTCATGCCGGGGAGTGTCGGCTTTGCAGGGAGCGACGGGCTCTTCGGAAGTGTAGATCTTCAAAACCTCAAGGTGCGGACCCAAAGAATGACCCATCTGGAATCCTTCCCGGAATTTAGGGCGGTTGCCCATACGTCTACCGATTTTTTCATGCTATCGGCAGGGGATCCTGCCCTGCTCTATAAAACAGGGGATTCCGGTGCTATGGAGTTGGTCTATCAGGAATCGGGCCCCGGGGTCTTTTACGACGCCATGGCCTTTTGGGATGATACAAATGGGCTTGCCATAGGCGATGCCATGGATGGTTGTCTGAGTATTCTGATCAGCCGGGATGGTGGAAATCATTGGACTAAAACACCCTGTGATCACCTGCCGGAAGCACTGACTGGTGAGGGGGCTTTTGCCGCAAGTGACACGAATATCGCCATCTCGGGGGATTCCTGCTGGGTTGTCACGAACAAAGGGCGGATTTATTTTTCGGCAGATAAAGGAGAAACCTGGGAAGTCCGACAGTCTCCGGTTACTTCAGCCTCGGATACTTTCGGGCTTTACAGTCTGGCGTTTTACAACGCCAAAACCGGATATGCGGTGGGGGGTGATTACACCCGGCCTGAGGAGAATATATCCAATAAAATAAGTACCTCGGACGGGGGAGAAACCTGGATGCTCCAGGCACAGGGCGAGGCTCCCGGCTATTTGAGTTGTGTGCAATATGTACCCGGTCGCGACGGAAGGGATGTGGTCGGGGTGAGTTTTAAAGGCATTTACTATTCGCAGGACTATGGACAGACCTGGAGCTTACTCGATTCCGAAGGGTTCTACAGTTTCAGATTTACAAGTGATACCGTAGCTGTGGCCTCCGGGAGGGGGCGGATTGCGGAGCTTCGTTTTAAATGACCCTGTGGGAGGATGGCAGACGCACAAAGGGCTGCCGCTTTGTCGATTTAGGGCTGTTGGCCCTTGCGCTTGCGGTATTCCTGTAAAAGACGTCTGCGGAATTCCTGTTCGGCCTGAAACAACTTCAGGGTGCGTACTGCCGAAAACTCTTTGGAAATCCTTTTATAGTACGCTTTGTCGAGTTCCTCTTCCTTCTCTTCGAGTTTCAGATACCGCTCCAGTGCATTTTTCGCTTCGGCTTCCGAAAGACTTTCAAGGGTTTCAAAACGATCCCGAATCTCCTTGCGTTGCTCTGCCCGAAGCTCTTCTTTAGCATTCTCATGCGCATTGTATATGGGCCAGAACACAGAAGCTTCTTCCGGTGTTAATTCTAGTTTTTCGGTAAAAAATGCAATTTTCAGGGTTTTGATCTGCTCCGAATTCTCGCGATGTTGTGCAAGGACAGCGGGCCCCGTGAAAAGGAGAGAAATCAAAATTAAGAGAGATGTGGTGCACTTATTCATTGGAGTCCAAATATAATTCTTGATCGGATTCGATATAATCTTCCAGATAGTCAGCAATTACCCGGGCTTCAGGAGCTCTGTCCAAAACGTCCTCCATGGCCAGATCCATGAGGGGAAGATTTTCAGCGAGTTCACCAGGAGTGACATCGAATTCTTCTGTCTGCAGATAAGCCTGCAGTACCTCGGCGTTGATGTCTTCAAATTCCAAAGCAGGGGAAGGGGAGGAGGGTGACCATACTAATAGCAAAAGAATGGCTGCAGCTGCGGCCGGAATCCAGATCATCTGCAGGGGGCGTAGTCTTCGAACACGCACATCTTTTTTAGACAAGCGCTCTTGAAGGCGCTCCCCAAAGGTCTCGAAATACATATCCGGGGTCTGGAAACCACCCATAGGTTTTTCACCCACCGGATTTGTTTCCGTTGTGTGTTTTGCAATCCTTTCCGGGAAATTCTCAAAATATCCCTTTGGGAGTTTAAATCCGTCTTGTCCTGAAACTGATGCCATTACTCTTTAGATGCCGATTCGTTTAAAAGGTTTAATCTCATGGATGTTATGTTTCCAGGCCTTCGTGTTTCAAATACTTCTCTATCTTTTTCACCGCCAGGTGGTATGACGCCTTTAAGGCCCCTACAGAAGTTTCAAGTATTGCTGAAATTTCATCGTACTTGAGTTCCTGAAAATATTTCATATTAAAAACCAACCGCTGTTTTTCCGGTAATTCCAGAAGGGCCTTCTGTAGTTCCAGTGCTGCCTGGTCCCCGTCAAAATAAGGATCCGCCTTGAGATTTACAATTTGATTATTCTGCAATTCATCACCGGAAATTCCCTGAATTTTCGAATTGCGTTTTAAAAAACTCAGGGCTTCATTTGTCGCAATGCGGTACATCCAGGAATACAATTTACTTTCCTCTTTAAAACCGTCAATATTGCGGAAGATTTTAATAAAAGTTTCCTGAAGAACGTCATCCGCATTCTGATGCGTCAGTACAATTCTTCGAATGTGCCAGTACAGCCGCTCCTGATATTGCGTGACCAGTTCCCCGAACGCCTGATTTTGACTCTTCGGGTTTTTTAATCGCGCCACTAAATCAGCTTCTTCACTCATAGGGTGGGACTCTTCTTTAGACCCGAAAAAATTGAAATGGTTTAAATCAGCAGGCGAATCCCCCAGGATTCCGAAGGCTTCCGCATATCAGCCCAGCTGCTGCATTTCCACAAGTTTGCGATACGCGCCATCCCGTGCGAGGAGTTCTTCATGGGTGCCCTGTTCGACAATCTCGCCCTCTCTCATGACCACAATCTGGTCTGCGCTTTTAATGGTGCTCAGCCGATGTGCGATGACCAGAGAGGTACGGTTGCGCATCATTTTTTCCAGGGCATCCTGTACGAGTCGCTCACTTTCCGTATCGAGGGCAGAAGTGGCCTCATCCAGGATCATAATAGGCGGATTTTTGAGTACCGCCCGGGCAATGGAAAGACGTTGTTTTTGTCCGCCACTTAACTTATTCCCGCTGTCCCCGATATTCGTTTCGTAGCCTTTGGGCAATTGACTGATAAATTCATGGGCATTGGCCACCCGGGCAGCTGCTTCAATTTCTTCCTGTGTAGCTCCTTCCTTTCCCAAAAGGATGTTATTGCGGACCGTATCGTTAAAAAGGATGGAATCCTGAGTTACGAGGCCCATAAGTCCCCTCAGGGAGGCTTTGGTCACCTCTCGGACGTCTACCCCGTCCAGTCGAATACTCCCCTGGTTCACATCGTAAAAACGCGTGACCAGGTTGGCCACCGTACTCTTTCCACTTCCGGACTGCCCGACTAAAGCGACGGTTGCCCCCTTTGGGATCGTCAGGCTCAGGGACTTCAAAACCGGATCGTCCTGATAGCTAAAGGAGACTTTGTCAAGTACCAGGCGCTCCCTGAAGTCTGAAATGACACGTCCATCCGGTGGGTCCTGAATCGGGTTTTCGGTTTCCAGGATCTCCAGGACGCGTTCGGCCGCGGCATTCCCTTTTCGCACTCCATAGGAGGCTTTGCTAATCGCCTTGGCGGGGGTTAATATGTTATAGGCCAAGCCCATATAGGCGATAAAGGAGGAGGCGTCCAGTGTTTCCTCAACCAAGACCATCCGGCCTCCAAACCAAAGCAGTACCCCAATAACGAGTATTCCCAGGAATTCACCTGTGGGTGATGCCAGATTCTGGCGGTTCAATAAGCTGTTTGAAAAATGAAAAAAGCGATCTGTGGAAGTTCTGAAACGTTCTAAAA
The DNA here is from genome assembly GCA_937136025.1 of uncultured Bacteroidota bacterium. Lineage (GTDB taxonomy): Bacteria > Bacteroidota > Bacteroidia > Flavobacteriales > Flavobacteriaceae > Robiginitalea. Next base: position 762 of record CAKZOC010000166.1, on the reverse strand, counting down.
ACCGGTTTTCCGAATTGAAAGCTTTGATCACCCGAAGCCCGCCCAGGGTTTCTTCCACAATGGATAATAAGGCTCCTTGTTCCGCCTGTACCCGATCTGACTTGCGTTTCAGGGATTTCCCGATCCTCGATATGGCGATACCCGCGATAGGAATAAAAATAAAAACGAAAAGGGTCAGTTTGACGCTTATAAAGAACATGACCATAATGGTAAAAAGGATGGTCAGGGGTTCCCGAACGATAAGTTCAAGAACGGAGAGAAAGGAATGTTGGATTTCCAGAACATCTGCCGTAATCCTCGCAATTACATCCCCTTTTTTCTTTTCTGAATAATAGGCAACCGGAAGGGTTACTATTTTTTCATAAATAGCATTGCGAAGGTCCTTCAGAATACCATTTCTCAGAAAGGTGATGAAGTACATGGCCAGGTAGTTGAAGACATTTTTGAGTAAAAACAGCACCAAAACCAGTCCGATGACCAGCATTAATGCCCTCATTTCGTCCTCTCCTGCCACCGAATTCACCTCGTAATACAGCCATCCTTTAACGTAGCTTTCCAACTGTCATTGCTTGGTGCATGTTTCTTCATGCTCAGTTCTGGCTTCCTTTGGGCGTCGCAGAGGGAACCTTTAGTCTACTGGCGACCCCGCGGCAGGTTCTCGACGAGGTAGGTCCCGTCGGCAGCGGTGGTCGTCGTGTACACGATGTTGTCGGTACCACCGGGATCATTGTCCGGCCCATACCAGGTCACCTGGACCTCGAT
>CAKZOC010000165.1 GCA_937136025.1 uncultured Bacteroidota bacterium | reverse complement strand
TGAGCGTGGGAATCGAAGATGCCCGGGATCTTATTGAAGATCTCGAACAGGCTCTTTCTTCCCTGGGTTAGGGGTTCCGGTGGCACACCTAAAAAAATTGTCAAATTTTCATTAAAAGGGATGAAGAATTACGGGAAAGGCATAATTTAGCCTTAATTATCTCAACCTGACAATTTTCAATCAAAACCCTATGTCTGAAATACAAGAAAAGATTGAGGCTTTTATGGAGGAAATCCGAAGCCGAAACGGCCATGAACCCGAGTTCCTTCAAGCCGTACAGGAGGTAGCAGAAACTACCATACCCTATATCTCTAAAAATAAAATTTACAACGGTAAGAATATCTTGCTGAGAATGGTTGAGCCCGAACGGCTCATTTCCTTCCGAGTCGCCTGGGTGGATGACAAAGGAGAAATCCATGTAAACAGGGGGTACCGTATTCAGATGAATTCGGCAATCGGACCGTACAAAGGCGGACTTCGGTTTCACCCTTCGGTAAATGCGAGTATCCTTAAATTTCTCGCTTTTGAGCAGGTCTTTAAAAATAGCCTGACCACCCTTCCCATGGGAGGAGGAAAAGGAGGTTCTGATTTTGATCCGAAAGGAAAATCAGATGATGAGGTCATGCGGTTTTGCCATTCCTTTATGACGGAATTATGCAGGCATATAGGACCCAATACCGATGTTCCTGCAGGGGATATCGGTGTAGGTGCACGGGAGATTGGATTCCTCTTTGGGATGTACAAGAAAATCCGCAATGAGTTTACAGGGGTGCTCACCGGAAAAGGACTTTCCTGGGGAGGTTCAAAAATACGGCCTGAGGCAACGGGGTATGGCACGGTGTACTTTGCCGAAAACATGTTAAAGACCCGCGATGAAACCATTGAAGGGAAGAACGTGGTGATTTCGGGATCGGGTAATGTCGCTCAGTTTGCCGCTGAAAAAGTCCTGCACCTGGGAGGCAAGGTGCTTACGATGTCCGATTCGGGGGGATATATCCACGACAAGGACGGGATTGATGAAGAAAAGCTCGCCTGGATTATGGATCTGAAAAATGAGCGAAGAGGTCGTATTTCGGAATATGCTGAAAAGTATTCCAGCGCCACATACCACCAGGGAGAAACTCCGTGGAATGTACCTTGTGACATGGCATTGCCCTGTGCTACTCAGAATGAACTCGACGGCACAGATGCGAAAAATCTGATTGATAATGGCTGCCTGTGTGTGGCGGAAGGCGCGAATATGCCCTCCACGCCTGAGGCCATCCATGCCTTTAATGAGGCAAAGATATTGTTCGCTCCCGGGAAAGCTTCAAATGCAGGGGGGGTGGCCACTTCAGGTCTCGAGATGTCCCAAAATTCATTGAGAATCAGTTGGACGCGGGAGGAAGTGGATCAGAGACTTCGCGCTATCATGGAGGATATTCACGATTCATGTATCGAATACGGTATGGAATCCGATGGATATTGTAACTATGTTAAAGGCGCGAATATTGCCGGTTTTGTAAAGGTGGCCGATGCCATGTTGGCTCAGGGAGTCATCTAAGACTAGAATTGATTTATGCAATCTCCCGAAGGGCAGCTGCCTGTTCGGGAGATTTTTTTTGTAATAGCTGTATCTTTAAGCCCAAAGAATACACTCCGTGCCCGTAACGACCAAAGCCATAGTGCTTACTTCTCTGAAATACGGAGATAATAGTTTGATATCCAAGATATTAACTGAGAAGTCAGGTGTGCAGTCTTTTATGCTGAAGGGAATCCTGAAAAGCCGGAAAGGAAGGCTGAAAATGGCGTTTTTTCAACCCCTGACACAACTGGAAATAGTCGCTAAAACGAGCGCTTCAGGCGCCCTGGGCTACATACGGGAAGCCTCAATCAGTTATGGGTACCAATCTCTGCACACAGAGGTGCGAAAGGGAGCTGTCGCTTTGTTTTTGGCAGAAGTACTTTCGCAGTCCCTGCGGGAAGCGGAAGCAGAACCCCGGCTCTTTCAATACATTGAGACGACCTTACAATGGCTGGATCAGCAAGAGGAAATGGCGAATTTTCACATTCGCTTTCTTATCGGACTGACCCGTCACCTCGGGTTTTTTCCCGATCTGAGTTCCGTGGAAGGATCCCATTTTGATCTTGTGGAAGGGGCTTTTTGTCTGACTCCTTCCTGGAATCCCTGTTTTAGTGGCCCGGAACTCGAATACTTTAAGGTGCTTTTGGGCATGAATTTTGATGCAATACACTCTGTAAAACTCAATCACCATCAGCGGAAAATCCTCCTTGAAAACATGATGCGCTATTTTGAGATACATTTGCACGGATTTAAAAAACCCAAGTCTTTAGAAGTACTGGATGAAGTTTTTTCTTAAGGTTCTCACCTTTTTTTTTCTCACCTTTTTTTGGGTATCAGGTGACCTGAATGCCCAAGAGGTTGGCGTTTTCGACAGGGATACCGGAGAACCCATCCCGGATGTGGTTGTCTTCACCCAGGATCGTTCTGTGACGGCCCTTACCGATTTTGACGGGCAATTTGACCTCGGTCGCTTTCCGGAAGGGGTCCGGATTGAAATAAGACACCTCGCCTATCAGACCCGGACATTATACCCAGAGGGCGTTCGCCAGATGGGTGGGCGGATTTTGCTGGTTTCCAAACCGGAACAACTGCAGGAGATCGTGGTCTCTATTTCCAAGTGGGAGCAACAAAAAAGGGATATCCCTCAAAAAATTGAGACTATTAATGCGGCGGCAGTGGCGCTGGGAAATCCCCAGACCTCTGCAGACCTTTTGCAGCAGTCCGGAAAGGTCTTTGTTCAGAAGAGTCAGTATGGTGGGGGTAGCCCGATGATCCGGGGTTTTGCCACTAACCGGGTCTTGCTTGCGGTAGATGGAGTTCGGATGAACAATGCTATTTTCAGAGGAGGAAATATTCAGAATATCATTTCCATCGACCCGTTTGCAGTTAAGAATGTGGAAGTCCTTTTTGGTCCGGGTTCTGTGATATACGGCAGTGATGCCATCGGTGGGGTTATGAATTTTTACACCAAATCTCCCCGATTTTCCCGAACAGATTCTTTAGAGGTCCACGCAAATGCCGGCTACAGAACCTCCAGCGCCTCCAATGAACAGACCCTCCACGGGGATTTTGCCCTTTCCGGTGAAAAATGGGCCATGCTCACCAGTCTGACCTATAACTCCTTTGGGGATTTGAAGATGGGACTGCACGGGCCCGAGTCTTATCTGAGACCCGGATTTGTCGTGACCCGGAACGGGCAGGATGAATTTCAAGTCAATGACGATCCCAGGACTCAGGTCCCCACCGGGTATCACCAGTGGAGTTTTATGCAAAAGGTCGGATACAGGCCCGATAACAATTGGTCTTTTGATCTGGGATTGCACTATTCTCAAACCTCAGACGTGCCCAGGTATGATCGGCTGATTCGCCCGGCAGATAATGAAGCGGGACTTCGATCTGCAGAATGGGAATACGGACCACAGATATGGGGAATGGGAAACCTTCTGGTGTCTCATAAAGGCACAGAGGCCTTCTACGATCGGGTGAAGTTGAGTGTAGCCTATCAATTCTTTGAAGAAAGCCGGAAGGATCGGAATTTTCAGGATCCCATACGGTTTAAAACAGGGGAACAGGTAGATGCCTATTCCCTGAATCTCGATTTTGAAAATGGCAAAGTTGGAAATTTCAACTTGTTTTATGGGGCGGAGTTCGTGCTGAACCAAGTGAATTCTGATGGCTCTGAAGAAAATATTTTCACAGGGGAGCAGTTCCCCGGGCCTTCCCGTTATCCCGATGACTCCCTTTGGATGAGCCTCGCCGCCTACGTCAATAGTACGTATCGCCTGGAACCCAACCTCACACTGCTGGCGGGATTGAGATATAGTCATTTCTGGATTGACGCCGATTTCGTGCAGGATTTTTATCCCTTTCCTTTTGAGGATGCCCGCTTAAACAACGGGGCTCTTACGGGAAGTCTTGGAGTGAGTTGGTTTCCGTATGAGGATACGCAGATTACTTCGAATATCTCTACCGGATTCAGAGCTCCGAACATAGACGATATTGGGAAAGTATTCGATTCAGAGCCGGGGGCCGTAGTGGTGCCCAATCCGGACCTGGAACCCGAGTACGCGTATAACTTTGAGATCGGGATCCGTCAGAATGTAGGGGATAAATGGGTCGTCAGGGGGTCAGCCTATTACACGTATCTCTCCAATGCTCTGGTGCGACGCGATTATACGTTTAATGAAATGGATACCATTGTGTATAATGGCGTACCGAGCAAAGTACAGGCCATTCAAAACGCTTCCATGGCTTTCGTTTATGGAGTGGAGCTCGGTTTTGACGCCTCTCTTCACGAGTATTGGGGGCTCAAAGGGAATTTGACGCTGGCTGAGGGTGAGGAAGAAGAAACCGATGGGAGAACTACAGCCGCGCGCCATGTGGCGCCTACCTTCGGAAATCTGGAGTTGTCGTGGAACAAATATCCATGGCAGGCTGGCGTGTTTTTAAATTACAATGGAGAGATCCCTTTTGAGGATCTTGCCCTGTCAGAACGGGCCAAACCGTTTATCTATGCTCAGGATGCCAATGGGGATCCGTTTTCCCCATCCTGGTATACCTTAAACCTGCGTGCCTCTTACACCCTTTGGGATCGCTATCAATTCACTTTTGCGTTAGAAAACCTGACCAACCAGAGATACCGCACCTATTCCTCCGGAATTGCGGCAGCAGGGTTTAATGTGATTGCCGGCTTTAACCTGCGCATTTGACATAAAAAAACCCGCGCCTGTGGCGCGGGTTTTTCTTAAAAAAGGCATCTTCACCCAAATCAGTGATCCACCGCTTTTTCAACATCTTCTTTAACCTCTTTGACTGCTTTCTCAGCATCTTCGCCCATTTCCTCCATTTTGTCACCAGCTTTTTCAGCCGCTTCTTCAACTTCGTCTATGGCTTTTTCGCCAGCATCTTTGACTTCTTCTACAGCCTCTTCAGCCGCATCTTTTACATCGTCAGCCGCATCTTCAAGGGCTTCCTGAGTTTCAGCTGCAGCGTCTTTGGTTTTATCGGCAGTTTCCCTGCAAGACCCCAGTGTTAACAACAGAGTCATAGAAAGTAAAACAGCAGAAAAGATTCTTTTTTTCATAATTGAGAGTGTTTAGGTTTTGGTATTCAATAGTCATATACGCTAAATCATCACTATTGGACTTTTCAAGCCGATTTATTTCGGGATTCCGCCACCCCAATTCCCTTTTAAATGCCTTTAAGGTATCCCTAAAATTCACTAATTTTGCACTTTTTACAAAAGTGAGGAATCAATTCCGGACCCAGATGAAATTCAAGGAATACGAAAAGTTAGATCTCCCCCGAGTTGCTGAGGCTGTTTTGAATTTCTGGAAAGCCGGAAATATCTTCGAAAAAAGCATCAGTACCCGTGAAGGTGGTACTCCTTTTGTTTTTTATGAAGGCCCCCCTTCGGCCAATGGAATGCCGGGAATCCATCATGTGATGGCCCGTACCATCAAGGATATTTTCCCCCGTTATAAAACCATGAAGGGTTTTCAAGTCAGGCGTAAAGCCGGTTGGGATACCCATGGGCTTCCTATAGAATTGGGAGTAGAGAAAGAATTGGGGATCACCAAAGAAGATATCGGGACAAAGATTTCCGTAGAAGCCTATAATGAGGCGTGTAAAAAGGCCGTAATGCGCTATACGGACGTCTGGAATGAGATGACCGAAAAAATTGGGTACTGGGTGGATATGGAAAATCCCTATGTCACCTATACCCCCAAATACATGGAGACTGTCTGGTGGCTCCTGAAGGAAATTTACGACAAAGGCCTTATTTATAAAGGCTACACCATTCAACCGTATTCTCCGAAGGCCGGAACGGGTCTGAGTTCGCATGAGCTCAACCAGCCCGGGACATACCAGGACGTTACAGATACTACCGTTACCGCACAGTTTGAAGCGGTTCGGGACACCTTGCCCGAGTTTTTAGCTCAGGAATCCGGGCCACTTTATTTCCTGGCCTGGACGACGACGCCCTGGACGCTCCCTTCAAATACGGCTCTTACGGTGGGTCCGAAGATCGAGTACGTCCTTGTTGAAACTTTCAACCAGTATACGTTTCAGCCGTCTAAAGTCATTTTGGCAAAGGCCTTGTTAAGTAAGGTGTTTTCAGGAAAATTTTATCCCCTGGAGTCCGGTGAGACCTGGCCGACGGACGTGGAAAAAGCAAAGAAAATCCCATATCGCATCCTCCAGACTTTTAAAGGATCTGACCTCATCGGGATTCGTTACAGTCAGTTGTTGGATTACACCCTCCCCTATGAAGGAGCTGAGAACGCATTCCGGGTGATTGGAGGTAATTTTGTAACCACCGAGGATGGAACAGGTATCGTCCATACCGCTCCTACCTTTGGTGCGGATGATATGCAGGTGGCCCAGGAAGCAAATCCTCCCGTGCCTCCGATGCTCGTCCTGGATGAATCGGGGAATCCGGTGCCCCTTGTTGATCTTCAGGGAAAGTTCCGACCGGAAATGGGGGCCCTTGGCGGGAAGTACGTCAAAAATGAATACTACGATGAAGGTACGGCACCTGAGCGATCCGTGGATGTGGAGCTGGCCATTCGCCTCAAGGAAGAAAACAAAGCTTTCAAGGTGGAAAAGTACCTCCACAGTTATCCGAATTGCTGGAGGACTGACAAACCCATTTTGTATTACCCCCTCGATTCCTGGTTTATTAAGGTGACTGAGGTTCGGGACCGTATGTACGAACTCAACAGCCAGATCAACTGGAAGCCCAAAGCCACAGGGACAGGCCGCTTTGGGAACTGGCTGGCTTCGGCCAACGACTGGAATCTCTCGCGATCCAGGTATTGGGGGATACCCCTTCCGATATGGAGAACAGAGGATGGAAAGGAGATGACCATGATCGGGTCTGTTGCGGAACTGAAGGCCGAAATTTCGAAATCGCTGGACGCCGGCGTCATGGAGAAAGACCCTTTGGAATCTTTCATTCCCGGGGATATGTCTGAGGAGAATTACAACCGGGTCGACCTCCATAAAAACTTCGTGGATGCTATTGTTCTCGTGGCTCCTTCTGGAAAGCCTATGAAGCGCGAGAGCGACCTGATCGATGTTTGGTTTGACAGCGGATCCATGCCGTATGCCCAGTGGCATTACCCTTTTGAGAATCGGGAGTATATAGATTCCGGGACCTTTTTTCCGGCAGACTTTATCGCTGAAGGCGTCGACCAGACGCGGGGTTGGTTTTATACCCTTCACGCCATAGCCACTATGGTGTTCGACTCTGTCGCATATCGAAATGTCGTTTCAAATGGTCTGGTGCTGGACCGGGAGGGAAAGAAGATGTCAAAGCGCCTGGGAAATGCGGTGGACCCCTTTGAGACCGTAAATGCCCATGGCCCTGATGCGACCCGATGGTACCTTATCTCGAATGCCAATCCATGGGATAACCTAAAATTCGATATGGAAGGGATTGTGGAGGTCAAGCGCAAGTTCTTCGGAACGCTCTACAATACCTATTCCTTCTTTGCCCTCTATGCGAATATTGACGGATTTTGTTATCAGGAAGCCGAGATTCCCATTGAGGATCGTCCTGAAATCGACCGCTGGATTCTTTCCGAACTCCACACCCTGATTCAGGAGACGGATCGCGCATACGAAACCTATGAAGCGACACGGGCGGCGCGAATGATTTCAAATTTTGTTCAGGAGCACCTGAGCAACTGGTATGTGCGCCTTTGCCGGAGACGTTTTTGGAAAGGGGAGTACGGACAGGATAAGGTTTCGGCCTACCAAACCCTGTTTACATGTCTGAAGTGTATTTCTCAAATAGCGGCTCCGATTGCTCCATTTTTCATGGATCAGCTCTACAGGGATCTTACAGGGGTTGCTGTGCAGGAGACTTCAGAGAGCGTACACCTGTCGCATTTTCCAACGCCCAATCCGGAATATATTGACAAGGATCTGGAGCAAAAAATGGCTATGGCACAGACTATATCTTCTCTGGTGTTATCCATTCGGCAGAAAGAGAAAATAAAAGTCCGCCAGCCTTTACAGAAGATTATGATCCCCGTATTAGATTCCGGGGAGCGCAAGGCTATCGAAGCCGTGGCTGAACTGATTAAATCGGAGGTGAATGTCAAGGAGATTGAATTGCTCGACGATGCCTCTGACATCCTGGTCAAGCGTATCAAACCAAATTTTAAAAACCTGGGGCCCCGCTTTGGTAAGGACATGAAAAAGATCGCCGCCGCCGTGGGGAATTTAAATCAGGAAGACATCCAGAAAATCGAGCGGGAAGGCGAATTAATGCTTGACCTTGAAGAGAAAAGCATTACATTACAATTAGAAGATGTGGAGATCACCTCCCAGGATATTGAGGGTTGGTTGGTGGCATCTTCCGGTCCTCTAACGGTTGCCTTAGATGTAACTATTGATGAAGGTCTGCGAAAAGAGGGGATCGCCAGGGAACTGGTCAACCGAATTCAGAATCTGAGGAAACAATCGGGTTTTGAAGTAACAGATAAAATTGACGTTAAATTTTTGAAAAATGAAACGGTCGAAGCGGCCGTTATGAGCAATTTGCAGTATATTAAGTCAGAGACCTTGACAGCGGATCTGGAATTCGAGCAAGAATTAAAGGAAGGTACGGCTATTGAATTTGATGAGGTTACTACTAAATTGCTGATCCAAAAACATTGATATTATGGGACAAGATTTAAAAGCACGGTATTCAGATAAGGACCTCGAAGAGTTCCGTACGATTATAGAAGAGAAGATCGAGAAAGCCAAATCGCATCTGGAGCTGCTCAGAAGCTCTTATATGAATGATGGGAATAATGGGACAGATGACAC
>CAKZOC010000164.1 GCA_937136025.1 uncultured Bacteroidota bacterium | reverse complement strand
ATTGATGGAACAGAAATTGGCTCCTACCAGGGTGGATACACACCATTTGAATTTGAAATAACCAACAATATACAATTTGGATCCAAGCATAATATCGTTTTGCGTGTCGATGATTTGCCACACGAATTCAAGCTGTTTGGTAAGCAGGGATATGGAAATGCCAAAGGCATTTGGCAGACGGCATATCTCGAGGCAAGGCCTGAGACTTATATCGAGAACTTTTATTTTACGCCAGATATTGACAGTGAAAAGTTGCAGGTCAGGGTCGTATTGGATCAGGAAGTGAAGAGCAACACAAAGGTTCAACTGAAGCACCAGGGAAAAATCGATATCATAGGGGTTAACACCTTCCTGAACAGCAAAGGTTCACCGACCGTGCTTCCAAGGGAGGTCATCAGGGCCACGGAAGAGGAAAAAAAGAATCAGATCGAAGTAGTTCGACGCTTGCACAAGACCTATGCTTCTTCAGCTGAAAAGGAGATCAATGCCCTCAAAGCAACAGCCCTGGAGAATGGCAATGTCTTTGAGCGAATCATGGAAGCCTCCAAAGTTTGCAGCCTGGGTCAGATCACCGAAGCCCTTTTCGAAGTTGGTGGACAATACCGAAGAAACATGTAGTACGTTGCATTCGACTTTACTTTTGTAGATTTAAACCTCATTTGTAGATTTAAGCCTCAATTGACATCAAAATGATAAAATTATCTCGATTTGTCTTCCTGCTTTGGGCGGGCACTTTGCTCCTGTCCTGTTCAGGGGATACATCAAGCCAAAAAGAAGATGCCCCGGACACCTTCGTCAGGGACAACTACACGAAAAAAGAAGTCACCATCACCATGCGTGACGGGATTGACCTGCACACCACGATTTACACACCCCGGGATACCAGCAAAACCTATCCCATATTGATGAAAAGAACGCCATACAGCTGCCGTCCCTACGGGCCGGATCAATACCCTGAGCGCATCGGCCCGAACAAATACTTGATGAAAGAGGGCTACATCATGGTCTACCAGGACGTGAGAGGTCGCTGGATGAGCGAGGGGACCTACGACAATATGAGGGCCTATATCCCTGAGAAGAAGTCCGACAAACAGGTCGACGAGAGCTCTGACACTTATGACACAATTGAATGGCTGATCAATAATGTGCCGCACAATAACGGAAAAGTCGGAACCTATGGCATTTCCTACCCGGGTTTTTACACGACCTATTCGACCCTGGACGCACACCCAGCCCTGCGTGCGGCCTCACCACAGGCCTGCATCGGCGACTTTTTCTTTGACGACTTTCATCACAACGGCGCCTACTTGCTGAGTTACTTCAGGGCGACCCCGGTCTTTGGAACCCCCAAGAACGAACCGACAGATTCAGCCTGGTACCAGGTTCCGGATCTGAAAACCCAGGATCAGTACCAATTCTTCCTCGACGCCGGCCCATTGAGCAACCTTGACAAGTATTTTGAATACGAGACCCTGGACGATCCCGGAGTGCGCAGCGATGAAAAAGTGCAAGACTTTTTTTGGAAGGAGATCACCGAGCATCCGAACTACGACAGCGTTTGGCAGAAAAAGGGGATCATCCAGCACTTGAAAAATGTCAAGCCAAGCGTTGCGACAATGGTCGTTGGCGGATGGTTTGACGCCGAGGACCTCTACGGCCCGCTGAATATTTACAAACGCATTGAGTCCAGCAGTCCGAAAGCTCAAAATACAATTGTCATGGGGCCCTGGGATCACGGAGGTTGGGCCCGGGAACGCGGGAAAACCACCCATAACCATATCTATTTTGGCGACAGTATTTCAACCCATTACCAGAAAGAAGTGGAACGCCGGTTTTTTAACCATCACCTAAAAGGAACCGCAGAAAAGCCTCTGCCGGAAGCCTATATGTTCGATACCGGGACAAAGGAATGGAAGAGTTTTCAGCAGTGGCCCCCGGAGTCCATTGCTCCGGTATCTTTATATTTTGGGGAAAACGGTACGCTCTCCCTGAATACCCCTCAGGATGAAAAAGCTGTTTTTGAATACGTCAGTGACCCGGCAAAACCGGTTCCCTATACCTCTCAGACGGAAGGGCTCACCTTTACCCCCCGCCGTTTTATGAGCGATGACCAACGACAGGCCTCGCGCAGACCCGATGTGCTGACCTTTGTAACCCCTCCCCTGACGGACCCTAAAACAATCGCAGGTGAAATCATGGCAAAATTAAAAGTGTCCATGACGGGATCTGACGCAGATTTTATCGTAAAGCTGATCGACGTCTATCCCCAGGATCATCCACAATACGATCACAATCCCAAAAATGTGGTAATGGGAGGATATCAACAGCTGGTGCGCTCTGAAGTTTTCAGGGGGCGTTTCAGAAATAGTTTTGAAACCCCCGAACCCTTTGTCCCCGGCGAAATTGACGATGTGAATTTCAGGTTGCAGGATGTCCTTCACACATTTAAAGAGGGGCATCGAATTATGATACAGATTCACAGCACCTGGTTTCCCTATATTGACAGGAACCCTCAGAAGTATGTAGATAATATATATGAAGCCGAGGCTTCGGACTTTATTAAATCTACCATTCGCGTCTATGGGAATTCCGTTATCGAAGCTGGAGGGAAAGTTGGGGAAACCCCTGCCATTAAAGAACTCGAAGGGTATATCAAAGGATAACGGGTCGTCAGCCCGGATCGCGCTCAAAAGTGATAAAAAGCATTCTGCAAATGGGTTAACTCGTAATTTCCGGGTTTTCCACAGAGTTGGATGATGTCAAAACGCACCTCTAAGTCCAAACCGTGTGCCCTTACGAAATGGTCTGCTGCCCTTACCAGACGTTGAATTTTTAAGGGGGATACCGTATGGGAGAGCGACTTATAAAAACCTTTGGTTCGGGTTTTGACTTCAACGACAACCAACACCTCATCCCGGAAGGCCAGAATATCGATTTCAGCCCTGCGAAAGCGATAATTCCGTCCCCAGATCTCATACCCCTTTGCGCACAAATAAGCCACTGCAGCTTCTTCTCCCTCCATTCCCTGTCTGTAATGGGCCGCAAGGGTCTTTTTTTTCCAATTCATTTCTAAAAGAGGTAGTTCATCGAAAAAAAAGGTGTTTCACCGCAAAAATATAGCGATGAACATATCTTCGGCCCGCCTTTTATCGAAAAAGGGCAGCAAGGGATACTATTGCTATTTGACCTGCGTTTCAAAAGAGTCCCTTACCTGAACAACCTGCTTGAAGCACGCTATGACGATGGAGTATTTCGTGAATTGTAATACCGCTCCCCTGGCCCCCTATACGAGTCCATTGGACCGGTTGCAGATACAGCACCTGTACAGAAGAGCCGGTTTTGGGGCCTCCGTGCAGAACATAAATCAGGTCACAGGTCAGTCTGCGGATCAATTGGTGGATTCCATTATTGATCAGGCCCGGAACCTGCCTCCGATTCCGGCCCCGGAATGGGCCACTTGGAACCGGGACAACTACCCTGCTGATAACGACCAGGCAAATGCAGTCATAAGACTGCAAATAGATACCCTGGCCCTGGATTACATTAGGGAACTGCAGACCAATACCTTAAGAGATCGCCTGAGTTTTTTCTGGAGCAATCACTTTGTGACGGAACTGGATGTCTACGACAGTCCGGCCTTCTTATACGAATACGTCAATTGCCTTCAGCGCAATGCGCTGGGTAATTTTAAAACCTTTGTTCATGAAATCGGGTTGACCAACGCCATGCTGTTTTACCTGGATGGTGCTTTTAATAATGGGCGAAACCCGAATGAGAATTACGCCCGGGAGTTATTTGAACTCTTCACCCTGGGAGAAGGCAACGGGTATACTGAGGAGGACGTGGTAGAAACGTCAAAAGCCCTTTCGGGGTATACGGAACGCGGAGAGGTTCGATGGACCCCTGTGCTTTTTGATGTAACCGCTTTTGACAGCGGCCCGAAGACTATTTTAGGACAAACCGGAAACTGGGGTTACGACGATGTCATAGACATTCTGTTCCAGGAGCGCCCCCAGGAGGTCGCCAGATTTATATGTCAAAGGCTCTATGAGTTTTTCGTCCATCCGGACTCCAGTGATACGGCCGGGAATGCCCAAGCCATTATTTCAGGTATGGCCGCAACCTTTGTTTCCAATGATTTTGAACTGGCCCCGGTACTCTCTCAACTTTTTAAAAGCCAACACTTTTACGATGATAATGCGATTGGAGTGATTATAAAAAGCCCTTTCGATATCTATCTGAATTTTATCAATGAAACCGGCTTCAACGCTTCGGAAACGAATCTCTCCTTTACCCGGGAATCGTCCAGATTATTGGGTCAGGAACTTTTCGATCCGATAGATGTGGCAGGGTGGCAGCGCAACCGAAGCTGGATCAACACAAATTTTATGATCGGCCGCTGGCTTACCAGTGAGGTCCTGATACAGGGATATTTCCAGGAAAATCCGGAACAGTTCCGCACACTTGCCATGGAGGTTGTAGGCGCTGCCAATAGCAATACAAGTAACCCCGAAACCGTGGTTAGGGCCCTGGTAGATAAATTTCTACCAAAGGGCCTGCTCACGGAGCAGGAATTTGAAAATGCCATGTCCGTATTTAAAATTGAGGACGTGCCCGGTAACTATTACGGCCCGGATTATGTGGATGGTGGTTTGAGTTTATGGATGCTCGCAGTAAGTATGGAAGTACCTCAACAGGTCTTCCTCCTGCTCCTGCATTTGATAAGACAACCTGAATTCCAGTTAAAATAAACTTACTTCTATGTGTGATTCTCATAATCCAATCCCGCGGAAAGAACGCGCTCAACACGATCAGGAGCATACGGTCTGGAGCCGGCGTTCCTTTCTTCAGGCGCTGGGAATTGCCGGATCGGGGTCGTTGATGCTTGGTGGCAACGTACTTTCTGCATCTTCCCCTTCCCCTTTGACCTCAGCCATCGCCAATGCCGAGGGAGATGGGATCCTTATTCTGATCCGCCTCTCGGGAGGAAACGATGGGTTGAGTACGGTAATCCCTATTGAACAATACGACAGCTACGCGAATGCACGACCGAATATTTATATCCCTGAGAGTAAAATCATCAAACTGACCGATGAATTTGGGATTCCTTCATATATGCAAGCCCTGGAAAGCCTCTGGGGAGAAGGGCAATTTAAAGCGGTTCATGGTGTCGGTTACCAAAACCAGAGTCTTTCCCATTTTACCGGTTCGGATATTTACGCCAACACCGACCTTGAAACCACGGGTTTCAGTGGGCTCAACACAGGGTGGATGGGGCGATATTTTGAAAATATATACCCCGAATACCTGATTAATCCTCCAGCGGCTCCGGCAGCCGTTCAGATCGGTAATTTTGGAAATCTCGTTTTCGAAGGTGAGGAGACTAACTACGCCTTTGTGACTTCAAATATCGATCAGTTAGAGGAAATCGCTGAAACCGGGGTGCAATACAATATGGATCCGCAACTTTTCGGAGATTGTATGTACAGCGATCAGATCCGATTCTTAAGGGGTGTGGCCAATACTACCTACGAATACTCCGGCATTATCCACGATGCGTATGAGCGGGGTCAGAATGAAGTAGAGTACCAGGACAATAATTTTGCACGTCAACTCGCCCTATTGGCGCGATTAATCAAAGGGAATCTCGGCACCAAGGTTTATATGATCTCTATGGGCGGTTTTGACACCCATGGAAATCAGCCCCTGGCGCACGAGCGACTGATGACCAATCTCTCGGTTGCCGTAAACAATTTTTACGAAGACCTGTCCTTTACGCAACAGGACGACAAAGTGCTCAGCATGACCTTTTCGGAATTCGGCAGACGGATTTTTGAAAATGGGTCCAACGGGACGGATCACGGGAAAGCAGCCCCTACCCTATTCTTCGGTTCCGGTTTGCAGGGAAGCGCCTTTGTAGGCGAACACCCTTCCCTGGAAAGCCCCAACAATCGTGGAAATCTCGAATACACTATGGACTTTCGGGACCTCTACGCTACCGTTCTGGCCGAATGGCTCTGCGTACCCATTCCGTTGGTGGAACAGCACTTATTAGGACATCCCTATACCCCTGTAAACCTCGGATTCAATTGTAGCGGCGTCGAATTTCCGGACGTCGTTTATAGCGATGAGCCTCATACCCCACCTACTTCAGGTCCGGATAATGATCCGCTGCCTGAACTCCCGGCAGGGGACCCTGCAGAGGGGATTGTCCACATGCCTTTCTACCCCACGGAGTCGAATCCGCACATCCATCTGGAGATGCCTTTTTCGGCTCATGTAGACGTCACCCTATTTAATATTCTGGGACAAAAAGTCGCCACATTGTACAATGAGATGCTCATGGGCGGCAGTCTGGATATCAATGTCAGAGATCGTGTGCCCAGACATCTCGCGACCGGAAAATACATCTATCGCATTAGCGTAAGGGATCAGAAAATGGCGAAATCGCTTATGGTTTCCTAGCCCCCGAAACTGCACAATTAATGCCCTCGGACACCGGACGCCCCGGATATTTATATCTGTCCGGTGTCGCGAGGGCTTTTCTTTCACTTCTAAGTTGTACCCCCCTTTTAAATTTGGTTATTTTTGTGCTCCATAGCACAAACTTATGACCCAACAGGAGGGTTCTTTTTCAAGGACCACAGTCACCGCCGCTCTACCCTATACCAATGGCCCCATTCATATTGGCCACCTCGCCGGGGTTTATGTCCCTGCCGATATTTACTGTCGTTTCCTGCGCTTAGCAGGAAAAGATGTCCTTTTTGTGTGCGGTAGTGATGAGCACGGGGTAGCCATTCCGATGAAGGCCAAAAAAGAAGGGGTTACCGCACAGGAACTGATCGACAAGTACCACCACATGATCAAGGCTTCTTTCGGGGAATTCGGTATTTCCTTCGATAATTATTCCCGAACCTCCTCAGATATACATAAGGAAACGGCTTCCGAATTTTTTAAGCAGCTCTACGACCAGGGAGACTTCCTGGAAGAAACCGGGGCCCAGCTCTACGATGCAGAAGCCGAGCAATTTCTGGCCGATCGCTTTGTTACAGGTACCTGCCCGAAATGTGGCTATGAAGAGGCGTACGGAGACCAGTGCGAACAATGTGGTTCTTCCTTAAATGCCACAGATCTGATCCATCCGAAATCGGTCCTCTCCGGAGCTGTTCCCATCTTAAAAGAGACTCGACACTGGTACCTGCCCCTGGATCAATATGAGGGGTTCTTAAAAAAATGGATTCTGGAAGGGCATAAAGACGATTGGAAACCCAATGTCTACGGGCAATGCAAATCCTGGATCGATGACGGACTCAAACCCAGGGCCGTTACCCGCGATCTGGATTGGGGAATTCCGGTTCCCGTGCCCGGAGGAGAAGGAAAAGTGCTCTACGTTTGGTTTGACGCTCCGATTGGTTACATTTCCTCTGCGCGGGAGTGGGCTGCCCGGGAAGGAAAAGACTGGGAGCCCTATTGGAAAGATCCGAAAACCCGGCTGCTCCATTTTATAGGAAAGGATAATATCGTATTCCACTGTATCATCTTCCCCAGTATGCTCAAAGCCCACGGGGACTATATCCTGCCGGACAACGTTCCCGCCAATGAATTTTTAAACCTGGAAGGTCAAAAAATCTCCACCTCCCGAAACTGGGCGGTCTGGCTGCATGAATACCTGCAGGATTTTCCCGACATGCAGGATGTCCTGCGGTACGTGCTTACCGCCAATGCCCCAGAAACTAAGGACAACGATTTCACATGGAAGGACTTCCAGGCCCGCAATAATAATGAACTGGTCGCCATTTTTGGAAATTTCGTCAATCGGGTGGTCGTCCTGACCCATAAATACTTTGAGGGTGTAATACCTGAGGGGGGGCCTCTCAGTAAAACAGACGAGGAAGTACGGGCCGCACTTTCGGGTTTTCCGCAGCGTATCTCAGACAGCCTGGAGCGGTTCCGGTTCC
This sequence comes from uncultured Bacteroidota bacterium, assembly GCA_937136025.1. Classification (GTDB taxonomy): domain Bacteria; phylum Bacteroidota; class Bacteroidia; order Flavobacteriales; family Flavobacteriaceae; genus Robiginitalea. Next base: position 955 of record CAKZOC010000164.1, on the reverse strand, counting down.
GGGAGGGCCTTCAGGAACTGATGAGCCTGGCCCGTCTTGGCAATAAATATCTTGCTGACGAAGAACCCTGGAAAGTCATCAAAGAAGATCCGGAGCGGGTGGGCACTATTTTAAACACAGCTCTGCAACTGGCGGCGGGCCTCGCCGTCCTGGCAGAGCCTTTTCTTCCGTTTACGGCTGAAAAATTATCGAAGATTTTAAATTTTAAGTCGCTTAATATGCGCCCCTCCTGGGAAAGTCTCCCTGAAAACCCTGATTCCCTGCCTTCAGGGCATCTTATCGCTCCCGCAGAATTGCTTTTTCGAAAGATTGAAGATTCCGAAGTGGATGCCCAGCTCAACAAACTCATGCAGACTAAAAAACAGAATGAAATGTCAGATACTCCGCTCCTGCCACAGAAAGAAACCATCGATTATGAAACCTTCTCCAAAATGGATCTCCGCGTAGGAACCATTCTTTCTGCCGAGAAAATGGCGAAGACCAAAAAACTTATTGTCATGAAGGTCGATACCGGGCTGGATACCCGGACGATTATCTCCGGTATTGCGGAACACTATGAACCGGAGTCCCTAATTGGCAAAAAAGTGACTGTTCTGGTAAATTTGGCACCCAGACCCTTAAGAGGGGTGGAAAGTCAGGGGATGCTGCTCCTGGCTGAAAATCCCGACGGAAAACTCATTTTTGTCACCCCGGAGGAGAGCGCGTCCGCTAATGGGGCGCCGATTACTTGAGTTTAAGGTTCAAGGTTCAAAGTTTAAGGTTCAAAAGGGCTGCGAACTGCCTACTGCCTACTGCAAACTGCGACTGCCTACTGCGACTGAAAACTGCAGACTCCACCGAGGGTTCAAGGTTCAAGGTTGGCAGCCGGCAGTCCCAGTGGGCTGATAAAATTCCGAAAGCTTTGGTCTGCAAACTGCGACTGCAAACTGCAGACTCCACGGAGGATTCAAGGTTC
>CAKZOC010000163.1 GCA_937136025.1 uncultured Bacteroidota bacterium | reverse complement strand
AGTGACCTAAAGAAAAATTTTGCACGCCAATACGTTATTTTTGCGGCAAATTTTGCCAAAAATTTGCACGCCATATATTAAACAAATGCTTAATTTGTGCTCTTTCATGTACAATTTGTAAAGTATTGATGCACACAGTGACACAGAGCATATAATTGCCAAATAGAGTTTAAATAATGAATGAATACCTATTAGGAATAATGAGTTTTTAAAAATAAACTATATTTTCTCTGCTCATTTTTTCACCCTCATTTCCAGAATGCCCTCATTTGTTTCTAGTTCTTGCACCCTCATTTCCACTTTCCAGAAAGGCCTTTTGAACTCAGGATTTTGCACCCTAATTTTAGATTTTAAGTATGGGAATTTTGTCCTTTTTCATATACCTAGTACCTACTGGGACATTGGCCAGTATGTGAAAAAGGACAGTATTTTTGGAAATGAGGGTGCATAATCCTGATTTCAAAAAGCAGGAATCCGAAGTGGCTGCCCTGATAGAAGTGCCCCTGCAGGATGTTATGAGCGATGCCAACCTGGTGACGCGGCAACTGACCACATCGTATGCCCGGGAGATAACCGTACCGGCATTCCATTTAGAGGGTCATATTATCTGGGGAGCGACAGCGATGATGCTCAATGAGGTCAAAAGCCTTTTAAAGCCGATTCTTCTGACCTGAATTTTGTATTTTAGCTTTCATGGGCATTTTTAAAAAGAATCCTTTTGGGCATTACCTGATCCTGAAATTATGGCTGACCCGTATTATGGGCTTGCTCACCCATCAGCGGTATAAGGGTTTTAACACCCTTGAGATTGAGGGCTCTGAAATTATCCCCGAATTGCCCGAGACCAACGTGCTTTTTGTAAGTAACCATCAGACGTATTTCGCCGATGTCGTGGCCATGCTCCATGTCTTTAACGCCAGTCTTTCGGGGCGTGAGAATTCCATAAAGAATGTCGGCTATCTCTGGAATCCGAAGTTGAATACCTATTACGTGGCGGCGAAGGAGACCATGAGCAAGAGTTTATTAACCAAAATAATGGCCTATGCGGGCTCCATCAGTATTGAGAGAACCTGGAGGGCCGATGGGAAAAACGTGAATCGCCAGGTGAAGTTCAGCGATATCAGCAACATTGGCAAGGCCCTGGACGATGGCTGGGTAATTACCTTTCCGCAGGGAACCACCACGCCCTGGAAACCGCTCAGAAAAGGTACAGCACATATTATTAAGACCTTTAAACCCGTGGTTGTGCCTGTGGTCATCGACGGGTTTCGGCGTTCTTTTGACAAACAAGGTCTTTTTATTAAGAAAAAGGGAATTCTTCAGCATATCGTTATTAAAGAACCCCTTGAATTTGATTATGAAAACGATTCTGTGGCCGAGATTATCGAAAAGCTGGAGTACGCCATAGAACAGCATCCCTCCTTTATGAAAGTGATTCCGGAATCCGAATTAATGGCTTATGAGGAATCCAATAACGAACGCCGTTTCAGACCCAATCGGGACTAGGCTTCCATGCGTTTAAGTTCGATGTAATTCCGACTCAGTTTCCGGGTCAGCAATCCGTAAAGTAAGAAATAGATGCCCGCCAGGAGGCCGGTAAAGAGGATTCCGGCTACGGTCATAACCCCGATGAGCAGCCACTTGAGTTGCTCAGGATCCACGCTTTGATTTTTGAGGTTCAGCGTTTCCGCCAGATTGTCGTCCAGGGCCATACCCACTATAAAAACAGCAAAAATCAGTAAAACCATTGCGAGGCAAAACAAGACGTAGTGTTTTACCGTCTGTCGTGTTCTGAAAATCCGTTTCATCAGCTTTCCGGCGTCATCCAGCACGGAGATCTCCTTGTAGCGCTTGTAGAATTGAAAAATAAAGTAAATCGCTACCGCATATTGCACTATGGTAAGGGCTATGATCCAGTTATTTATGCCCAGGCTTTTCGCAAAATTGTAATCCATTTCATTCCGGAAAGAAGGGATGAGGTAAAGCAAATGCGGTAATAGAAACTCGATAATACTGATGTAAAAAATCCACCGAACCACAGAGGAGGATTTCTTCCAAATCATCTTGTAGATCTCCTCATAGGTCAGACGAGGTAGGTTGGTTTCCTTTTTTTGCCAGTCCTTCTTTAGTAAATCCAGTTCATCTATCATAGCCTATGGATTCAGAATGGTTCTTAGTTTGGTCTTAATTCGGTTCATTTTTACCCGGGCATTCACTTCTGATATACCCAGGGTCTCAGCGATTTCACTATAATTCTTGTCTTCTAAATACAAGAAGACCAGGGCCTTGTCAATATCTGAGAGCTGACGGACTGCGCTGTACATAAGGCTCAGTTGTTGTTCCTGTGTAGGATCGTACTCCTGGGCACTTATCTTGTATACCACAGAGTCATAGTCGTAGGTAGCCGGTCTCCTTTTTGTTTTGCGGTAAAGGGTGATAGCGGTATTCAGCGCAACCCGATACATCCAGGTGCTAAATTTGGAGTCCCCCCTGAATTTCGGATAGGCTTTCCAGAGCTGTATGGTGATTTCCTGGAACAAATCGTTGTGTGCGTCCCGATTGTTGGCGTACAGGCTACATACCTTATGAACAATATTCTGATTGTTCTCCAGTTCCGTTACAAATTGGTGCTCGAGCTCCTTATTCACTGTTGGTTAGCAGTTCTTACAGATTAGTAGCCAGGTTCAGAGATTTGTTACATAAGAACCGTTCAAAAGAAGTATCCCGGGGGATATCTTTTTTTGCCCGACCTCTTCCGAGATGTGATTTATTCCCGGTAATTCAGGGCCGGGGCGCGATCGCCGAGGAGGGGGACATATGTAAAGTCCGGCCCCAGGCGCTCCAGGAATTCGGCTTTGGCCTCTGAGATGGCTTTCGGATTGGAAAACAGGTCGATGGCTGTGGAAGTCAGGGTTTTTGCGGCGACCATCATTCCTTTGGTGCCGATGCCGGTACCTCCCGCAGCGACGGCCTGCCAGCTGTGTGCCGGAGTGCCCGGAACCCAGGTCGCAATACGAATACCTGCTGTGGGCACCCTGAAACTGACATCTCCAACATCCGTAGAGCCATATGCTTTTCCTACCGTTTTAAAGGGCTGCACCCCGCTGGCCACCTCCGTTTGGAGATTCTTCTCGCCCAGGGATTCTGAAATTGTGGTGGCAAATTGCATTTCCTGGGGGGGATACGTAACTCCCCCGATGGCTTCCAGATTTTTGTATACAATTTCCTGAAGACGGACATTGGGCAGCAATTCATAGGTTCCCCCAATCATTTCGTATTCCATTTGTGTTCCCGTTCCCAGGGCAGCGCCTTCAGCTGCTTTTACTATACGGTCAAAGATATCGATGACCACATCCCGGCTGTTGTGACGGGCGTAGTAATACACCTCGGCGAAATCCGGGACGACATTAGGGGCTTTCCCTCCATCGGTAATCACGTAATGGATTCGCGCCTGCTCCGGGACGTGCTCCCGCATCATATTGACCATGGCGTTCATGGCTTCCACGCCGTCAAGGGCCGATCTGCCTTTTTCCGGAGCCCCTGCGGCATGCGCTGAGATACCCCTGAAGCGAAATTTTGCAGACTTGTTGGCCAGGGCGGCACTGGCGCTGGCGTCATTTCGGTCCCCGGGATGCCAGTGCAGGGCAACGTCCAGGTCGTCAAAAAGTCCCGCCCGGGTCATGTAAACTTTTCCCGATCCTCCTTCTTCGGCAGGACATCCGTAAAAGCGAATGGTTCCCTGACCTCCCCGGGCCTTGAGCCAATCCTTAACTGCGATGGCCGCTGCCGCTGAAGCTGTGCCGAAAAGATGGTGGCCGCAGGCATGACCGGCCACACCCCCGGCATCCTCTTTTTGGGGAACGGCTTTCTGGGAAAGTCCCGGCAGGGCGTCATATTCACCTAAAATCCCAATTATGGGAGCGCCGCTTCCGTATTCGGCCACAAAAGCCGTCGGAATCCCCGCAACCCCTTTTTCAATTCGAAAACCCGCTTCAGAAAGGGTTTGCTGCAACAGGGCTGAACTTTGGACTTCCTGATATCCCATCTCAGCCCAATCCCATATTTTCAGGGCAATGGTCTCATATTTTTCTGATTGGGCATCGAGGTTTTTTAAAACTGCTTCCTGGGCGCTCAGGCCCAATAGGAAAAAGAAAGAAAGGATAGATAAACAGGATTTCATCAGGATGGATTTTAAGGTTTAAACGCTTTTAAAGATACGAGAAGCTATCATTAAATCAAGTGTTCTCTCGGGCGACAGGACGCAGAAGTGTTTTCCAGGGGTATACGAAAAACGTTTTCATGAATTTCTCGGGTGGTACCTATTGACGATATTCGATAATTGTTGCCGGTCTACATGCATGTAGACTTCTGTGGTCGTAATGCTTTCATGCCCGAGCATTTGCTGGATGGCCCGTATGTCTGCCCCGTTTTCGAGTAAGTGGGAAGCAAAGGAGTGGCGAAACGTATGGGGACTGACGTTCTTGCGTATGCCGGCCTTTTCGGCCTGCCGTTTTACAATGGTAAAGATCATGGCGCGGGAGAGCCTGCGGCCATTTCGATTCAGAAACAGTGTGTCTTCAAAGCCCTTTCCCGGATTCTGGTGTGTTCGTACCTGATCTCTGTACAGGGCAATATGTTTTTGTGTGACCGGCCCCACGGGGACAAAACGCTCTTTACTGCCTTTGCCCAATACTTTTAAAAAACCTTCATCGAAATACAGGTCGCTCAAACGCAAATCCAGGAGTTCGGATACCCGTAACCCACATCCGTAGAGGGTTTCCAGGATAGCCCGGTTGCGTTCTCCTTCAGCTGTGGTCCGGTCGACACTGGAAAGCAGGGTGATCACTTCATTAACGCTGAGGGTGTCCGGGAGCTTTCGTCCGAGTTTCGGAGCTTCAATAAGCTCCATTGGATTATCTTCTCTATAGTCTTCCAGCTGAAGCCAGGCAAAGAAACCGCGAAGACTGGAAATAATTCGGGCCTGAGATCTGGGATGGAGCGTCGCATCTAGGCTATGGACAAAGGCCTCGAGGTCTTCACGGGCCGTTTCTTCTGGCGCTATGCCATTGCGTTCCTCCTCGAGGAAGGCTGCGAGTTTGGCCAGGTCCCGCCCGTAATTCTGCACTGAATTATCCGAGAGACCGCGCTCGAGTCTCAGGTAATGCGTATAATCCGAAAGGGCGTGTGTCCATTTCATCAGGTAAAGATACTTGAAGAAACCTACTTTTTGGACCTTGTCAAGAGACCCAATGCGATCATTTTTAGGATTTTTCCTACATAATTCCGTACTTTCACAACATAAGTGACTGATTTACATATTATGCACGGTAATTTTGGAATTCATTTAAAATGAGATATCATGAAAAAGATTTTAGTCTTTGGTTGTATGTTATTGTTGGGTGTGAGCCTTCAGGCACAGGAAGGTTTTAACCTCGGGATCAATTTAGGTTTGCCCGTGGGGGATGCCTCTGACCTTTCAAGCTTCAGCCTGGGGGTGGATGCCAATTATTTATGGAACGTGTCCGAATCCCTGGATGTTGGTGTAGCCACCGGTTTTACCAATGCTTTTGGGAAAACATTTGAAATTCTGGGTGAGGAATTTGATGTGGAAGACGTTCAGTTTATTCCGATAGCTGCCGCAGGGCGTTACCATGTGACCGATAAGTTCCGGGCGGGTGCCGATGTGGGGTATGCCATTGGAATTAACGACGGGAACGACGGTGGTTTTTATTACCGTCCTATACTGGCGTACAGTCTGAGTCAATCCATGGAGGTAAACTTCTCGTATACGGGAATCAGCCTGGATGGGGCTACCTGGTCTACCATCAATCTTGGATTTATGGTCAATCTATAAGTCAGACACACATCAGAAAAGAAAGGCGGAGGGATTCCTTCCGCTTTTTTTATACCCTAAATTCAGGTGCACTGGGGAGGAGCTACAGCGTATTGGGCGAACTTTGTATTTTTACGGAGTTCTAAAGTTTTTATTTGCTTTACAAATACAGTCCTCATGAAACTCATCATTATCAATGGCCCCAACTTAAATCTGCTCGGCAAGCGGGAACCTGAACTCTACGGCAGTAAGACTTTTGAGGATTTCTTCAGTCAGCTTCAATTTAAGTTCCGGGAAGCGCAGCTGGAGTATTTCCAGTCGAATATTGAAGGAGAACTGATCGACAAATTGCAGGAGGTGGGTTTCAGTTACGACGGCATCATTCTTAACGCTGCCGCCTACACGCATACATCAGTGGGTTTGGGCGATGCCGTAAAAGCGATTGAGTCCCCTGTGGTTGAGGTTCACATTTCCAATATCGCCTCCCGCGAGCCATTCCGGCACGAGTCCCATATTTCTGCCGGGGCACGGGGCGTTATTTTCGGTTTTGGCCTTCAGGGGTATGAACTGGCGGTCCGGAGTTTTCTTTAAGGTTTTAACAGGGTATGGGTTGAATTCCCGTCGTAGATGACCTCAAACATCCCTCAGTACAGATATAGGATAGGAGGGACCCTTGACGGGTGCTACTACCTGGCACCAACGCCACTTCGGAAGGATGAAACCTTATCCACTACTTTTTTAACCTTGACTAGGCATTCTGGAATTTCAGAAACCGGCTATCCAGATAAAAGGTCCCAAAGGGAAGGAGGGAAGCCAGCAGAATCCAGAAAAGCGTTTTCAGACTCCATTTGCGCTCCTGCCAAAGGACCACGGCCAGGGCTATATAGGCCAGAAACAGAAATCCGTGTACATAACCGATATAAATATTGGGCTCCCGGATGCCTGCCCAATATTTCAGAGGCATACTCAGGGCGAACAGGAGCAGATAAGAAACCCCTTCCAGTACCGCGACACTTCTGAAGATTCGCAACATTGCAGGGTTTTTAGAGGTGGATTACTTCATCGTAAGCTGCCGCCACGGCTTCCATAACCGCTTCGCTCATCGTGGGGTGGGGGTGGACTGCCTTGAGGATTTCATGACCTGTGGTTTCCAGTTTCCGGCCAACTACCGCTTCGGCAATCATATCGGTGACGCCGGCACCTATCATATGGCACCCCAGCCATTCTCCGTATTTCGAATCGAAGATGACCTTTACAAATCCGTCTGAATGTCCCGAAGCTTTTGCTTTGCCACTGGCAGAGAACGGGAACTTTCCAACCTTAATATCGTACCCCTTTTCCCGGGCCTGTTTTTCAGTAAGTCCCACGGAAGCCACTTCCGGCGAACAATAAGTGCATCCGGGAATATTGCCGTAATCCAGTGGTTCCACGTGCATGCCCGCTATTTTTTCAACGCAGAGTATCCCTTCGGCCGAGGCGACATGAGCCAGAGCAGGCCCCGCAGTGACATCTCCAATGGCGTAGTACCCCGGGATGTTTGTCTGATAGTAATCATTGACGATAATTTTATCCCGGTCTGTGGCGATCCCAACATCCTCCAACCCGATGTTTTCGATATTCGTTTTGATCCCAACGGCTGAAAGCAAAATGTCCGCTTCCAGCGTTTGCTCCCCTTTCGCTGTCTTTACCGTGGCCTTGACACCGGGGCCACTCGTATCTACTTTTGTGACCTCCGCAGAAGTCATGATTTTAATTCCGGATTTCTTAAAGCTGCGCTCCAGTTGTTTGGACACTTCTTCATCTTCCACAGGGACAATAGAAGGCAGGTATTCTACCACGGTAACCTCCGTGCCCATGGCATTGTAGAAATAGGCAAATTCGACTCCAATGGCACCGCTCCCCACTACGATCATTTTTTCGGGTTGCTTTTCCAGAGTCATGGCTTTGCGATAGCCGATAATTTTTTTACCGTCTTGGGGCAGGGCGGGAAGTTCGCGACTCCGGGCCCCGGTGGCCACAATAATATGTGAGGCGCTGTATTCGGTTTCTTTACCATCGTCCGCCTTTACAACAACCTTCTTCCCCGGTCGCAGTGTACCGTAACCGTTGAGAACTTCTATTTTGTTTTTCTTCATCAGGAATTGAACTCCCTTGCTCATCCCTTCCGCAACTCCACGACTCCTTTTTATTATTGCCGGAAAATCCTTGTCAATCTCTTTGGCTTTTAGCCCATAGCTATCAACATGTTTTAAGTATTCATAGACCTGGGCACTTTTTAAAAGTGCCTTTGTCGGAATACAACCCCAGTTGAGGCACACACCACCAAGTTCAGATTTTTCAACCACTGCAACTTTAAACCCTAATTGAGAAGCTCTAATGGCGGTTACATATCCTCCCGGTCCACTTCCAATAACAATAATATCGTATTTCATATGTTTAAAAAATTTTATTCGTACAAGCTAGAATCCGTTTCTATCGATTTTAGGAATGCAAATTTAATCAAATTTTATGGCTTTTACAGGACTAATTTTACTAACAATGAATGAAGGTACAATTAACATGAGTACACAAAGAAGCAAGGTTCCTAAATTGATCCATATCAGCGTTGGTATA
>CAKZOC010000162.1 GCA_937136025.1 uncultured Bacteroidota bacterium | reverse complement strand
ATTTGATAATGCCCATGCAGGAAGTGGCTTTTTGCTTAAACATGGGAAGAAAGTTTACGGCATCACGGCCAAGCATGTGCTTTTCTTTGCCAAGACCGAAAGCATGAAGACAGTCAGTTTTGGAGATGAACTTAAGTCATGGACCTTGCGCTCTGTAAATAGTTCTTCAAACAACATTGAACTGGGAAAACTGATCAATGAAGATAAAGAAGAAGCGATAGCTATGCCCCCCAAGGGTGATTGGCTGGTTTTCGAAATTAAGGAGGCGCTGCCCAAAACCGCAAAAGTTCATTCGATCAGGGAAACCCCTTTGAAAACAGGCGAAGAAGTCTTCTTTATGGGTTTTCCTTATGATTCTGAAGAACCGGTAAAAGTCAAAGGCAAGTTTACCGGGTTTACTAAAGATGGTAACTTGAGCCTGAATGTTCCAAAAGGCAATTACGGCGGATGCAGCGGCGGACCCGTCGTGGATAAAAACGGAGATCTGGTGGGGATAGTTTCTATGGGCTACTTCAACAAGGAATTAGGCAAGCAGATCTTTGAACCAGCCTCTCTGGACTATTTTAAACAAGTCATAAAGGCTGAATAAGGCATTTCTCTATGAAACTCCAAAACTTAAAACTATACCTGATCACAAGCTTGATACTGTCACTGTTTATTCAGGCTGATAGTAGATCGGGTTTTTCAGCCTTAAAAGAGGATTTCTATAATGGATATACGCGCCTTAGTATCCCTGCATTTCAGATTGATTATACAAGCAATTTGGAGTCGATCCGATCAAAAACGCAGCTCGAAAAACAGCAGCAGTTCTTTGATCAAATGCTGGTTAGGTTAAAGTCAATAGATCCTAAGGAGCTGCCTGATGAAGACCTCTTGGATTACCAGATAATGAGTTATGAGATAGCCCTTAACCAGCAAAGGTTAAGCTTGGAAAAAAAGTGGGACCCCAAAACTCCTCTTGATGGCAATAAGAGCATTTACTCCACCCCTAATGGTAAAGATTGGTACTCCTATTTGCTTAAAAAATGGGTAGACAGGTCAGTCACACCCCAGGAATTGTTTGAATTCGGTGTGTCAGAAATCAAAAAGGTCAAGGCCAATATGCAGCGCATTCAGCTAAGCACTGGCTTGTCTAAGGATGCCTTTGAAACCTACTTAAATGTGGATAGATTCCTGATAACAGAGCCTGAAAAGGTGCAAACGGCTTTTGAAGAAGTAAAAAAGAAAGTCGCTAAACTTGCTCCTAAGATGTTTCCATATCTGGACCGGATCCCAGACGTAGCAATTGATCGGGGAAGCAATCCTGCCTTGGCTCACGCCCCAGCTTATTACAGCAATAACACCTTTTATTACAACCTCTTTGACAAGCCATTTAACCGCAGACAGCTGGGCTGGTTCTATGTTCACGAAGCCATTCCCGGACACCACTATCAGGGCTCATTAAACCGTATTGTAAAAAGGTCTGAAATTCAGGAGCTTTTCTGGTACCCCGGATTTCTAGAAGGTTGGGGTGCCTATGTGGAGCACCTGGGTGAAGAGCTTGATGCCTATACTGATATGTATGATGAGTACGGCAAATGGGAATGGGACCTGATCCGTTCGGTCCGGGTCTGTTTGGATATTGGGATCAACTACCGCGGCTGGTCCGATGAAAAAGCTCTAGCCTTTTGGAACGCCCACATTGAAGACCAGGAAGATATCGCCAAACGTGAGATCGCCAGGATGAAACGTTGGCCTGCCCAGGTGATCACCTATAAATACGGGGAAGCAGCCTTGCTTTCATTACTGGAGAACGCAAAAAAACAGGAAGGTTTTAATTTCAAAGATTTTCATAAGCGCATGCTGCAACACGGTGATATACCTATTAGTATTCTTTTAGCTCGAGAAAATCAAGGTTAGAGCTAAAATTTTTTCTGATAATTGATTTTACAGCTATCAGCACTCCTCTTATAAATAATGAGACAAGGTTCGCATCAAATCAGCAAAAAATGAAATCAGTTCAACTCGCAGCTATTGCGAGGAATGAGGGGGTATTAACGCAGGAAGAGATTGTTTATATTTAGACGCTCTATTTACTTTCCTGGAATAGTGGAGAAATATATAGTTATTAACTTAATTCAAATGTTGTGCTTCATTCCCGATGGCTCCCGATAATTATGGGGACGGGACCAACCATTAACCAATGACAAAACTCTTTAGAAAAATAAGACAAAGTATGATTAGAGATAATAAGGTCATTAAATATATTCTTTATGCTATTGGAGAAATTATACTAGTCGTTATTGGAATTTTAATTGCGCTAAGCATAAATAATTCTAATGAATTAAAAAAAACACGAGATGCAGAGAAAGTCTATCTAAAAGAAATAAAGAGTGATTTAATTCAAGATACATTATTGTTGTCTCAAGTCATTCAAGATCACAAGTGGCGAATTGCTCAATTAATGTCTCAAGACTCTACTATTGACTTTATATTCGAAGAAATTATTGGTGAGCTTCCTAAAGTAGCAGGAGTATCTGAATTAGAATATATTTTCTTTACAGACAGAAAATTTCGACCAAAAATTGGAACTTATAATTCCATGATATCTGAAGGAAAATCAAACATTATAAGCAATCGTGGGCTATTTAATAATATTCAGAATATCTATGAATTGGAAGCCCAAAATATCATAACCATTGGAGAGGATGTATTGGATCGTTCTAATGATTTACGAAATAAATATGCTTATGAAATAAAATATGGTGATTTTGGCTCACCTATAAAAATTACTGACAAACGAATATTAGCTGACATTTATATTTCATCTGGACAACTTAATTATTACACAAGGCAATCAGTTTTATTAAAAAGGAGAATTACAGAGTTAATTGAGCTCATAGATAATGAATATCAATCATTAGAATAACCTAGGCCTATAATATTTGTAACAAATTTTAATCTAACACGCCATATAGGTCTAAAGAAATAAAATGAAAAATCAAATTCTACTATTACTGACCTTAGTGTTAATTAGTGCGTGTAACGACTCAACTAAACCCAATACAACCAACCAGCCAACTCTAACTGATTATCAGCTCGGTGAGAAATGGGTCTGGAAATATAAGGGTGTGACTACTGAAGGAGAAGTGCGCTCGGATGGGAAAGATACAAGAGAAATAGTCAGTATTGACGGAGTTTTGGGAATGACCATTGGGAAAGACACCATTCCCGTTACCGAGATTGTTAAACCAGAAGAAAGCGATACACCTAAGTACGACTGGCCTTTGGAAGTGAGTAAAAAGTGGAAATATGAAAATAGTTGGACCAGCCAGGATGGAACAACGGGAAACCAAAGTCAGGATGCCGAAGTACTTTCATACCAGGAAGAGACAGTTGAGGCGGGTACATTTATGGCCTACACCATTAAATATACAGGTAAAATCACCAATTCCAGGGGTTATAGTGCAGATGAAGAGGAAGTTTGGCTATATGCACCGGCCGTTAAAAGTTTCCTTAAACTTACTCAAAAGCAAGGGGATTTTTTGTACGTAGAGGAATTAATCGAATATTCAAAACCCAAGTAAATCAGGCATAGCTAAAGTGGCAGGCATATCCTTACCAAAATCATGTATTGCGAACAGGGTGTGATAACCGTTGCTGAATCATGAGCAGTATAGAAAGGATACGCTTCGTTGTTAGTGTTTAAAAATTATACTTCTGGAAATTCGGAGATTTTAAGCACTACACCTCTCTGAGGTTACTTGCTTATATACTGGGCATCCCCTCCCCTAAACAAGATCTTGATGGCAGTCAAATCCGATCGGTATATTATGAAGAGGGGGATATCGGGCGCATCGCCAAATACTGCGAACTGGATGTAATTACGACAGCACAGGTGTTTCTCAAACTTAGAGGTGAACAACTTTTAAGTGAGGATAAGATTATACAAATCACTGCATAAACCCTAAAGCAGGTTGTGGTACCGCAGCAGGACGTAAACCGGGAAGTGGTCGGAATAGCCGCCCAGGTATTTTTGTCCCACGAAAGTCCTGAAAGGTTTTCCTTTGTAGGGTTGTTTCCACTCCTGAAGGAAATGCGCATCGAAAATATCGGCCTCATCGAAGGTATGGGTTCCCGGATGGGTCTTGAGGAAGGAGTGTGAGAGAATGATTTGATCAAAAACAGACCACTCACCCCTGTAGTTGGCACTTCCCCGGTTTGGACTTTGGAGGGTCTCCATGGGATTGTAGAGCGGCTTTTCGCCCACGAGGTGCTGTATGCTTTTGGAATCCGGGCCATCGTTAAAATCCCCCATAATGAGATAGTTCGGGTTTTCTTCTTCCGCTTCCAGGGTTTCCATAAACGAAAGAAGTGTTGCGGCTGCGGTTATTCGTTTGGAATCGGTTTCCGGCATGCCGTCCCTGCGGGATGGCCAATGATTGACGAAGACGTGTACACGTTCTCCGTTGAGGTTTCCGCGCACATAAGTAATATCACGTGTATAATCCCGACTGCCATCTTCATTGTATATAAGAACCGGTAGTGGCTCGCAGTGTTCCGGCTCAAAAAAATCCCGGTGATAGAGCAGGGCATTGTCAATCCCGCGTTCGTCCGGGGAATCGTAGTGGATGAAGTCCATGCCATTTTTCTTCATGGATTCCATTTCCAGCAGGTCATCGAGAACTTTATCGTTTTCCAATTCGGCCAGCCCCATTAAGACCGGATACTCCACGGCGCTCAGACTTCCAAGACGCGAAATGGTTTGACCAATATGCCGTAGTTTTTTCTCATACCGTTTCGGGGTCCAATGCTTTTGGCCAACCGGTGTAAAATCGTCATCAAGGACACCATGCGCATCTGTCGGATCAAATAAATTCTCAAGGTTGTAGAACCCGACGATAACGCTATCGGATGCGGGTGTTGTCATAGGATCTGCTTTAGGGCACAGGGGAGCGTTTAAAAATACAAAAAGACTTGGTTGTGATTCCGTAGTTTTGTGGTAGATTTTGATGCTATGCTGGAAATAAAGACGATGTCTTACGAAAGAACTGTTCTGGTGGGGATACTCACCCGGGAGCAGCCTGAAGATAAGTTGAAGGAATACCTGGATGAGCTCGAGTTCCTTACATATACGGCAGGGGGAGAGGTGGTTGGTCGTTTTGTGCAGCGGGTGGACACCCCCAACCCCAAGACCTTTGTGGGCAGCGGGAAAATTGCAGAGATCGAGGAGTTCGTTCACGACAATGATGTGGGAGCCGTCATCTTTGACGATGAGCTCAGTCCGGTGCAACAGCGAAACATCGAGAAACAGCTTAGGGTAAAAATCCTCGATCGAACGGGTTTAATTCTGGATATTTTCGCCCAGCGTGCCACCACCAGCTATGCGCGTACGCAGGTAGAACTCGCCCAGTATGAATATCTTTTGCCCAGGCTCACGGGGCTTTGGACCCACCTGGAGCGGCAACGCGGGGGAATCGGGATGCGCGGCCCGGGAGAAACAGAAATTGAAACCGACCGGAGGATCGTTCGCGACCGGATATCCCTTCTGAAAAAGAAGCTTAAGCAGATCGATAAACAAATGGAAACCCAAAGGGGGAACCGTGGATCGCTGGTCCGGGTGGCCCTGGTAGGGTATACCAATGTGGGGAAATCCACATTGATGAATGTGATCAGTAAGAGCGAGGTTTTCGCCGAGAACAAACTCTTTGCAACGCTCGACACTACGGTCCGTAAGGTAGTCCTGGGCAACCTGCCCTTCCTCCTCAGCGATACCGTTGGGTTTATCCGGAAACTGCCCACGCAATTGGTTGAAAGCTTCAAAAGCACCCTCGATGAAGTGCGGGAAGCCGATTTGCTCCTGCATGTGGTAGATATTTCACACCCGAGCTTTGAAGACCATATTGCCTCGGTCAATCAAATCCTCTCAGAGATTGACTGTGCCGATAAGCAGACCGTGATGGTTTTCAATAAGATTGATTTGTACGAGCCGGAAGTGCTGGATGAAGATGACCTGATCACTCCAAGAACGTCCCGCCATTACACCATGGAGGAGTGGCGTAAGACGTGGATGCATAAAATGGGGGGAAATGCTGTATTTATTTCGGCCCTGAACAAAGAAAACCTCGATGAATTCCGCAAAACAGTCTACCGGGAGGTACGCAAAACCCATATTAGCCGATTCCCGTATAACAATTTCCTCTACCCTGAGAACCTGGATGAATATACCTCGGAAGATTCAGAGTAACCCTTGGTTTGGAAAAGGAACATCCTGAAAAATTCGATTCCTCCCCTGTCTAACGGATTAAAGATAGGAATCTTTAGAAGTCATAGGTAAGGCCAAAAAGCCAATAGCTCTGCAGGTCGTTATCTATATTGTCAAAAGTAGCCCCTGCATTGCCCAGGGTATTGATCTCATAATTCAGGGCTTCCTGTTTATTGTCGCGAAGCCCGAACTCAAACCCGAGGCCGATATCCTTCCAGACCTTGTAGCCGAAATTATTGGTCCAGGTCCAGTTGGAGAGGTTGCTGTCTTTATAACTCGCAAAAGCTGAGAACTGGGATTTCCAATTAAATTTTCCAATGGATTTGCTGTAATTCGCCAACAACTTTGCCCCGAAGGAAGAATCGAAAATAGTATTGTCGTTGCTGAACACGAAGTTATAGTTGGCAGGGTGCGCAACGATGATCAGGCCATCTATCGGCTTCCAGGTGATTCCCACACCCAAATCGAGATAGCCGGGATCATTAAAATTACTGAGTATTGTCGATCGGTATTCCATTAAAGTGGAAGCGGCTAACTTACTTGTCAGGTTGTACCCGAAAAGGGAGGTAATATTAAATACATCATTGGACTGCCGAAAGCCATCCTGGTCATCCGGATCGTCCTTATCGTCGAATTTGACCCACCCAATATTGAGTTGTGCATTATTGTACCAGAAGTATTTCTCCCGGTCCAATTTGGCATAGGGGTTTACAGTGATCCCAATACGTCCGGTGGAGTTGTTTGGAGTCTCCTGCGCATACCAATTGTTGAAACCTGAAAGACTGGCTCCAATGGTACCAAAGGCCCCGAACTTCCATCCCGGGAAGGCATCGATTTGAGATTTCAAATCTCCGATTCGACCGTTAATAGCACTGACAGAGTCTTCTTTTTGCTTTTTAGCGGCTTTAAGCTCTTCCAGCGTCTGACCGTAGGATGTGAGACCGGCAAACAGAACCGTGATTACAAGGAGAATTCGTTTCATCTGAGCGTTGAATTTAATTTATCAGGGGCAAATTTACTGTAAACCTGTGAATTTGAGCCCGAGAGTAAAGATTTCATTTTTTAAAAATGGGAACTGAAGAACAGGCTTCACCATACATGACGGATTTGGCCACCGTCTGCACGCGTTGAGAGGCCCATATATAGGCCGACGGAGGTACTGGAAGGCTGCTGCACCCTTTTATAATGACCGGGCGATCTCTAAGGGCCTCGAGGTCCAGGGCGCTCAGGGAGTCCTTAAAGAGCACCGTTTCCAGTTCCTCCAAAGATCCCACAACGGCCGTTTTCGCAATTTCAGTGAGATACGAGCTGACCAGCATATAGGCCCAGGCGGGTATGATGGCTTCCGAATTACAGTTTATAGCGACAAAACCATCGCGATACGTTTCCCAATCGTGCGCTTTGAGGGCATTTCTGAAAGGGGTTTCGCGCAGAATAAGCCCTTCTTCCAGCCATTGGCTTAAGTCAATTACAAAGCGATTCCCGCTGGGATAGAAATCCTCGAGGTCGAGGGTGATCAATTTGCTTTTGGCAACGCGGTTGACGATTTCTTTCTCCATTGGATATAGGGTGTCAGAGCATGCCGAGTTCGAGTTTGGCCTCTTCGCTCATTAATTCCTGGGTCCAGGGGGGGTCAAAAGTGATTTCAACTTCTGCATCTTTTACGGCATCCAGGGACTTGACTTTTTCCTCGACCTCAACCGGAAGCGTTTCTGCTACCGGACAGTTGGGCGAAGTCAGTGTCATCAGGATACGAACCTCGAGGTCTTCATTCACAAAAACGTCGTACTTCAGCCCCAGTTCATAAATATCCACAGGAATTTCCGGATCGTAGATGGTCTTTAGTACCCTGACGATTTTTTCGCCGAGTTCCTGGGTGTCTATTGTGGTGTCTGTTTCCATGGTTTTCTCTTAAAGTTTGGGCCTCTCAGGTGTTGAGTTGCGTTTGGTATGCGAGAGCGTAGAGCTTCAGCTGTTTGATCATACTTACCAGTCCGTTGGCCCGGGTGGGTGAAAGATGATCTTTCAACCCAATTTTGTCTATGAAATCTGTTTTTGCTTCCAAAATGTCTGCGGGGCTTTGATTGCTGAATGCCCGAATCAGGATTCCGATAATACCCTTAGTAATAATAGCATCACTGTCTGCGGTAAAGACTACTTTACCGTCCTCCATAGCAGCGTGTACCCAAACTTTACTCTGGCAACCTTTGATCAGGTGCTCATCGGTCTTGAACTCATCGGAAATCCTGGGGAGGGATTTACCGAGTTCAATCATATATTCATACCGCTGCATCCAATCTTCAAACATGGAAAACTCATCGACAATTTCTTCCTGTATCGCTTCGATCTGCATGGATAAAATTTTTGTCAAAATTACAACATGAACGGCCCATTTTCAAAGAGATACAGAGATCTCTCCCGGGGAATCGTTCAAGAGAGCATCCGGGCCGCTTTTTTTACCCCTTCAACCAGTCGATCTACTTCGGCCATGGTGTTATAAAATGCAAAACTTGCCCTAACCGTGCCCGGAATTTGATAGAAATCCATAATGGGCTGCGCACAATGATGCCCGGTGCGAACCGCTATCCCCATCTGATCCAGGAGGGTGCCCACGTCATACGGGTGAATACCTTCCAGGTTAAAGGAAATCACAGAAGTCTTGCGCGCGCCTTCTCCATAGATCTTCAGCCCGGGGATATGCAGTAATTCGGAGGTTGCATAATGGAGCAATTCTGTCTCATAGGCTGCAATTTCATCCATCCCAATGGCGTTGAGGTAATCCAGGGCCGCCCCAAAGGCAATGCCCCCGGAGATATTCGGAGTGCCGGCTTCAAATTTATGGGGGAGTCCTGCATAGGAGGTTTTTTCAAAAGTCACCTCTGAAATCATTTCCCCTCCTCCCTCGTAGGGGGGCAGTTTTTCGAGCCATTCGGTCTTC
Source organism: uncultured Bacteroidota bacterium (assembly GCA_937136025.1). Classification (GTDB taxonomy): domain Bacteria; phylum Bacteroidota; class Bacteroidia; order Flavobacteriales; family Flavobacteriaceae; genus Robiginitalea. Next base: position 31,853 of record CAKZOC010000162.1, on the reverse strand, counting down.
CCGTAGAGGGCTCCCACTCCGGTTGGGCCACATAGTTTATGGGCCGATATGGTATAAAAATCAACGTTGAGGGCCTGCATGTCCGCTTTGATATGAGGCGCGGCCTGCGCTCCGTCAATAAGTACCGCAGCCCCCACGCCATGGGCGCGCTCAATAATGTCTTCAATAGGGTTTATGGTCCCGAGGGCGTTGGAAATATGGTTGCAGAACACCAGTCGGGTACGCTCTGAAAGCCCTTCGTAAAAAGATTCTAAAACCAAGTCCCCTTTAAGGTTCATCGGAATTACCCTGAGTTGGGCTCCGGTGCGCTCGCACAACATCTGCCAGGGGACGATATTGGAATGGTGTTCCATGGCGGAAACCCAAATCTCATCTCCGGGTTTCAGGAATGATGTAAAGCCGGAAGCCACCATATTGATGCCATGTGTGGTCCCTGAAGTCATAATGATTTCATGACTGTGCAAGGCATTAAAGTGACGCTGTATTTTGATGCGTGCTTTTTCGTAGGCGTCCGTCGCTTCCTGAGACAGGGTATGCACCCCTCTGTGGATATTCGCATTGTAGCGCGAATAATAGTCGACAATGACGTCTATGACCTGACGGGGTGTCTGGGAGGTAGCCGCATTGTCCAGATACACCAGGGGCTGCCCGTGTACCTGACGGTTTAAAATGGGAAAATCTTCCCGGATTTTTACAAGGTCGAATGTGGCTGTTTTCATGATCTACAAAGATACTGAACGTTTTGAGAAAGGGTTGTAAGGCTTTTCTAAAACCGGGTAATTACACTGAGGTGAATGTAAGGCCTTCGTCCCTAAAACCGGTATCCGCCCCCGACCTTCAGAACTCCGGGGGTGCGGCCTGGAGAATCACCCGAAGAAAATATCAGGTTGTACTGAACCTGCAGGAACCATCGGGGTAAAATGTCATAGCTGAGACCCTGATTCAAATCAGGCCCTGAGTTGTTGTCCGCAGGGCACTTTCGTTTGTGGTGAATTTCACTTCTAAATGCGTCCGCGATCAGAACCGCTTCTCCTAAGGGAGCCTTTAACTCAGAAGGCAAAAAAAACCGTCTTCTTAAAGCTCAAACCCCAGACTTACTCCAAGTTTTTTAGCAATTAATTTATTGATGCGTTGTTTCAGCTCCTTGATACGAACACTTTCCAGAACATTATTGGCAAAGGCGTACATCATCAGGGCAGAGGCCTCTTTTTTTGGAATTCCCCTGGCCTGAAGATAGAATAGCGCCTCTTTGTCCAGTTGGCCAATGGTACACCCGTGGGAACAACGCACGTCATCTGCGAAAATCTCGAGTTGAGGCTTGGTGTTGATACTGGCCTTATCGCTGATCAGCAGGTTGTTGTTCTGTTGAAAAGCATTGGTTTTCTGGGCAATCTTGTCCACGATTATCTTACCGTTGAAGACTCCGGTAGAGCGCTGACCAAAAATGCCTTTATAATCCTGATGGCTCTCGCAATTCGGTTGCTGATGGTGTACCAGGGTATGATGATCTACATGCTGCTTTTCCCCTAAAAGGGTCACCCCTTTAAGAGTCGAATCTATATATTCTCCATCCTGAAAGAAATTCAGGTTGTTTCGGGTGAGTTTCCCGCCGAAAGAGAAGGTGTGCACGCTCACATGACTTTTTCCTTTCTGATCGATATAGGTATTGTCAATCAGACTGGCAGATTCCCGGTCGTTTTGTACTTTGTAGTAATCCACAATGGCATCCCTGCCTGCAAAAATCTCCGTCACAGAATTCGTGAGGATTTCATTGTCTGTAAGGCTCTGATGTCTTTCGATCACCTGAAGTTCTGCGTTTTCCTCAGCGATGATCAGGTTCCGGGGTTGCAGCATCTGAGCGGTTTCACTGCCTGTTGAAAAATGCAGGATTTCAACCGGTTTTCTGGGCACCTTATTCTTAGGTACGTAGATAAAGGCTCCTTCTTTGGCAAAGGCCGTGTTGAGAGAAACCAGCGAATCTTCCCGGGATGCCACCTTGTTAAAGTAGACATCGATGATCGGTTTGTACATCTCCTTAGTGAGGGCGGCACTCATCAGACAGATGTCAACCCCATCGTGGGTCGTTTCTGAGAGGTATGAGCTGTACACCCCGTCGATGAAGACGATCTTATAGGTGTCAATTTCGTGAAGGAAAAACTTCTTAACATCTTTGTATTCCAGAGCATTATCCTGTTTAGGAAACAAACTGAAATCCACCTTTTGCAGGCGCTCCAAAGAGGTGTATTTCCAGGCTTCTGATTTGCGGCTGGGAAATCCCTTGGCTTCAAAATTCTTCAGGGCTTCTGAGCGAATTTCATGGACGGGATCCGCAAGGTCCACTTCATTTTCAAAGGCCATGAAAGAGGCGATAAGTTTTTCTTTTAATTCCATTTTCCTGATGTTTAAGGGGAGGATTAGACTACAAGGAGCCTTATAAGACGGCTTCCTGTTTGATCCAGTCGTACCCTTTTTCTTCGAGTTCGAGGGCGAGCTCTTTGGTTCCGGATTTCACAATTTTTCCATCGTGAATCACATGTACGAAATCGGGCACGATATAATCCAGCAGGCGCTGATAGTGTGTGATTACGATAACGGCATTGTCTTTATTGCGCAGTTTATTGACGCCATTTGCAACGATGCGCAAGGCATCGATATCCAGTCCCGAATCTGTTTCATCGAGTACTGCCAAACGGGGTTCCAACATAGCCATTTGAAAAATCTCGTTTCGTTTTTTCTCTCCTCCGGAAAAACCTTCATTGAGCGACCGGGATAAAAATTTCCGATCGATCTCCAGCATTTCAGCCTTTTCCTTGAGAAGTTTTAGCATTTCATTCGCCGGCATGTCCGGCAATCCCTTTGCTTTCCGAGTCTCATTAATGGCCGTTTTGATAAAATTGGTAACAGAGACTCCGGGAATTTCAACCGGGTATTGGAAGGAGAGGAAAATCCCCTTGTGGGCGCGCTCCTCAGGTGCGACTTCGTCCAGATCTTCTCCCTCGAAAATGATTTTTCCCCGGGTGACCTCAAAATCTTCCTTTCCTGCGATAAGGGAGGCAAGCGTGCTTTTTCCGGAACCGTTAGGACCCATAATGGCGTGTATTTCGCCCGGATTTACTTCCAGATCAATCCCCTTAAGTATCTTCTTGTTGTCCACACCTGCGTGCAGGTTTTTTATTTTTAACATAGCAGTTAGTTTAAAAATTTAGGCGCCTTAGGCATTTTTTCAAAATCCTCTTTTTGGTGTTGCAGATAGACTTCTGCCCCGGTTTGTTCGGCAAAACTCTCAAAGCGATCCATGCTTTCCAGGGTTTGCTTTACATCGTAGTTAAAAATCGGAACACGTTTGTTTTTTCGGTTGGCGTACAGGTGATAGAGATCACCCGTCAACAAAACAGGACCGTGCTCCTTAAAGTCCAGATAAAGGACCGAATGTCCGGGCGTATGGCCCGGCATTAGTTTTATAACCACCGACCCATCCCCGAAAACATCGTAGTCTCCATCGATTTGCTGTATATTTTTGATGTCTTTAATGGCATTGTATTCATCGGGATAGGATTTTTGGACCTCCGGGCTTGTAATGAAGTCGTACTCGGCTTTCTGAACCAGCCAGGTGGATTTCCCCATTCGGGCGGCATGGCCGCTGTGGTCAAAGTGGGTATGTGAAAGGGCGAGAAATTCGATATCCTCCAGGGTCAGTCCTGCCTTTGCCAGCTGATTCTGAACGGAATCTGACCGGGATACCGTAAAATTGCCATCAGCGGAGGTGTAGGGCTCTTCCATGGGAACAAGCGCTTCGGGAAGACCGGCATCCCACATCAGGGTGCCTTTGGGATGCTCAATGACGTAGAAGGCATTGGCGAATTCCTTGGATTTTCCCTTGTACACTGAATCTTGAGAAAACAATTCCAGGGCATTGACCTGAACGGTCCCTCCATCAAAGGTATACAGGCGAATTTCCGGTTTTTCCTCAATCATCTGGGCCACTTCCGGACTCTTTTCGGCATTCATTTTACATGCGGTAAAAAGGGAGGTAAGCAAAACGGCCCAAAGTGAAAAATAAGTGAATACTTTCATGGTCGATTTTTTATCCTACAGATCCTTCCAGACTGATTTCTAATAATTTCTGAGCTTCGACGGCAAATTCCATAGGTAGTTTGTTCAACACCTCTTTGCTAAACCCATTTACGATGAGGGCGATGGCCTTTTCCGTATCGATGCCCCGTTGGTTGCAGTAGAAAATCTGATCCTCTCCAATCTTGCTGGTGGTCGCCTCGTGTTCCACCTGGGCGCTTTTATTTTTAGCTTCGATATAGGGGAAGGTATGCGCTCCGCACTCGTTGCCCATAAGCAGGGAATCACACTGGGAGAAATTCCGCGCATTATCCGCTCTGGAATTAATCTGTACCAGACCCCTGTAGCTATTCTGAGATTTACCGGCAGAAATTCCCTTGGAGATGATCGTGCTGCGCGTGTTCTTCCCGAGGTGGATCATCTTGGTCCCGGTATCGGCCTGCTGATAGTTATTGGTGACGGCAATTGAATAGAATTCGCCGATGGAATTATCTCCCTTAAGCACGCAGGAAGGATATTTCCAGGTTATCGCAGAACCGGTTTCGACCTGAGTCCAGGAGATTTTGGCATTTTTTTCGCAAATCCCTCTTTTGGTTACAAAATTGTATACCCCACCTTTACCTTCTTTGTCTCCGGGAAACCAGTTTTGAACGGTAGAATACTTAATTTCTGCATCGTCCAGGGCAATGAGCTCTACCACCGCCGCATGCAATTGGTTTTCATCCCGGGAAGGAGCCGTACATCCTTCCAGATAGCTGACATAACTTCCTTTATCGGCGATGACCAGTGTTCTTTCGAACTGGCCGGTACCCGCCTGATTGATCCTGAAATACGTGGAGAGCTCCATAGGGCAACGCACGCCTTTCGGGATATAGCAAAAAGAACCGTCTGAAAACACGGCAGAATTCAGGGCGGCATAAAAGTTGTCTTTCTGAGGAACTACCGAGCCGATATATTTCTTTACGAGTTCCGGATGCTCTTTGATGGCCTCAGAAATCGAGCAAAAGATAATTCCCTTTTCTGCGAGTGTTTTCTTAAATGTGGTGGCCACGGAAACAGAATCCATGACTACATCCACAGCTACACCGGCGAGTTTTTTTTGTTCGTCCAGCGAAATACCCAGTCTCTTAAAAGTATCCAGCAACTCCGGATCTACTTCGTCCAAACTTTCGTATTTCGGTTTACTGTTCGGGGCAGAGTAATACGATATGTCCTGGAAATTGGGTTTTGTATATTTTACATTGGCCCATTCGGGTTCAATCATTTCCTTCCAGTAGCGAAAGGATTCTAAACGCCAGGCCGTCATCCATTCCGGTTCCTCCTTCTTTTTTGAAATGGCGATTACAATCTCTTCATTGAGCCCTTTTGGAAAGGTGTCAGATTCAATATCTGTATAGAAACCGTACTCGTACTCTTTGGTTTCCAGCTCTTTCTTTAATTCTTCTTCGGTATAGGCCATAGTTCAAAAATTACTTTAAACGCCTTTTTTGGCAGGCGTTGTAGTCGATATGAGGCTCCGTCACCTTCCGGTTAAAGGGAAAAGCTCTCGCCGCAGCCACAAGTGCGCTCGGCATTGGGGTTATTAAAAACAAATCCTTTTCCGTTCAATCCCCCGGAATATTCCAGGGTCGTTCCCACGAGATACAGAAAACTCTTTTTGTCCACGATAATGCGAACGGCGTTATCTTCAAATACTTTGTCCGTCTCCCCGATTTCCCGATCGAAATTGAGTTCATACGACAAACCACTGCATCCACCGCTTTTGACTCCAACGCGCACATAGTCGTTGACCGTGTCAAAACCTTCCTCCTGCATCAGGGTAAGGACTTTTTGTTTTGCGGATTCTGAAACCTTGATCATTGTTATTTGAAATAAATCTAAATAGAAAGCAAATATAGCAAGTATGTCCCATTTCTGCAGCATTCATAACATTATTATAACGTATGGGTCTATTGGAAAAACTTATGGATAGAAATCCAGATGAAATACCCCGCCCCCCGATTTTCATTGAGTCCCGCCCGAAGGGCTTTTCCATTGATTTCCAATGGGTTTTTACAAGCCTTCCGTAGGGCTTGATTGTTCCTGAAAAAAGGGCCTCCGGATCGGAATTCAGACCTGTTTTTTTGAAGGAAATAGCACGTGATCCGTACGGGGGTATTATTTTTGGTCCATGTTTGAAAATAAAGACAACACGCGCACGCAACTCGAGGATCTCGGAGAGTTCGGGCTTATTGCTCACCTCACCCAAAAAATGTCTGCTTCTCAACCTTCTACAAGGAAGGCCATCGGCGATGATGCGGCCATTGTTGAGGTAGGCGGAAATTTTGTGGCTATTTCTACCGATATGTTGGTAGAAGGCGTTCATTTTGACCTGGGTTTTACCCCCTTAATGCATTTGGGGTATAAAGCCCTGGTGGTTAATTTGAGTGATATCTACGCCATGAATATGACACCCACTCAGGTCACTGTTTCCATGGCTGTCTCAAACCGGTTTTCCCTTCAGGCGCTTGAAGAGCTGTATCTCGGAATAGAGCGGGCTTCCAAACACTATGGTGTCGATGTAGTCGGGGGAGACACGACTTCCTCTGCCAAAGGGATGCTTCTCTCCGTCACGGCTATAGGTCAGACCGACGCTGAAGAGGACATTACCTACCGCAGCGGGGCAGGGGCCAACGACCTTCTGGTGGTTAGCGGAGATCTGGGCGCTGCGTATATGGGGCTGCAGGTGCTCCGGCGGGAGCAGGAGGTTTTTAAAGCGAACCCCAACCATCAGCCCGATCTGGAGCCCTATCATTATATCGTGGAACGGCAGTTGAAACCCGAAGCCCGCCAAGATATTATTGCGCTTTTAAAGGCCCTTGAGGTTCGACCCACTTCCATGATCGATATCAGTGACGGACTTTCTTCTGAAATCCTCCACCTCTCGACCTCGAGTCATGTGGGATGTAATTTGTTTGAAGATAAAATACCCCTGGACCCTACAGTTATTCAGGTGTGTGAGGAGTTCTCAATAGACAGCACACTGGCTGCGCTCAGTGGGGGGGAAGATTATGAATTGCTCATGACGATAGCCCAGGAGGACTACCCGAAAATTAAAGGGAATCCGGATTTAACGGTGATCGGGCATATGACGGCATCGGGTTCGGGAGCGAACCTGATTACCAGGGGAGGCTCGGCAATACCACTGACGGCTCAGGGCTGGAATGCTTTTGGGAGTCGGGATTCAGGCTAATTGATGTGAATTGTGCCGATGTCTTTTCTGGTAGATATTCTCCAGGGTGTCGTTGATCTCTTTCATTTCTGGAGTTAAGAGCGATAAATTCCCACTGGCATCGGTAGTGACCTGTTTCCCGCAATGCACACAGGAGTATTCTTTAATGTGGGATGTGATTTTTTTCGAAACGCTGAAGTGGTGTCCGAAGAGGGAGCAGAAAAGTTTTTTCATGGCAGTAGGTTTTGGGGATCGATTGGGTTCCGTCGGGTACTTGGGTGTTGGCCTGGGAACCACCTGTTTCTTCGTATAGGTTTAGTTTAAATTATAGCGTTCAGACTATTCTCCAACGAACGGTCTGTTCTTTTTATTGGATCATCCCGATAATTTCTTTCTTTTTTCGATAAAGAGCATTGAAAGCGACAGGAAAACGTAAATTGGCCTTGAGGATTTAACGGATATAAATCTATAGAGTTTGGCGACCCCGGGGATCAAAATAAAATCAGAATGGATACTGGCCCTTGCTTTATTCTCTTTGTTTTTTGGGGCGGGGAACCTTATTCTGCCCCCTCAATTGGGCATGCGCTCCGGGGTTTCCTGGTGGCAGACGGGAATCGGGTTTAGCGTTTCGGCCGTGGTGATACCCATGTTGGGGATTCTTGCCCATGCCCGCCTGCAGGGCGACATGTTTGATTTTTCCCGAAAAGTGTCTAAGGGGTTTAGCCTGGGGTACTGCTATATCGTATATGCCATTTCTATTGCCCTGCCCGCACCGCGTACCGCTTCGGTAACCCACGAGATGGGGATCGCTCCTTTTTTTGATAGTCCCGCACTCCTGACGAGTCTGGTCTATTTTTCCCTTGTTTTTTTCTTGGTCTTAAACCGTTCCCGCATCGTTCCGCTGATTGGGAAATGGCTGACCCCGGCAATCCTCATTGTCCTGATAATCCTGATCGGAAGCATCACCCTGACCGGGGAAGGCATTACTGCTCCAACACTTCTCGACAACCCTTTTTCTGAAGGATTACTGGAGGGGTATCAGACCTTTGATGCGATTGGCGCCGTGGTAGTTGGGGGCGTGATCCTGATATCCCTCAAAAGGGAAATGCCAGATATTGATACCACACAGCGATTTCACTATATCTCCCGGGCAGGATGGCTGGCGGGTTTGGGTTTATTGGTGCTTTATGCCGGTTTAATTCTCTCAGGCGCCCTCATGGGAGATGCGCTGAATGATGGGTTGAGCCGAACGGAAGTCCTGCGCCAAATGAGTGCGCGCGCTCTCGGATATAACGGGAACTTATTCCTGAGTCTCCTCATTGCGCTGGCCTGTTTTACCACCGCGGTGGGGATTGTTACGGGCACGGCAGACTTTGTACAATCCCGATTTGGCAATTCTAAATTTGTGTACCGGGTTACCGCCCTGGTCTGTTGCGTCCTGGGGGTGCTTATGGGGCAATTCCCCGTTGACTATATCATTGCTGTGGCCCTGCCGGCCCTGATGTTTATCTATCCCCTTACCATTGTGCTCATTCTCCTGAATGCCCTACCCCCGGACTGGACGACACCAAGGGTTTTCAGGGCTGTGGTTTTCACTACCCTTTTTTTTACAATCCCCGACTTTTTGGGGAGCATTGGATGGCCGCAGCTGAGCCAGGCACTGGAAAGCTGGTGGCCTTTGCAGTCGTATCAGTTGGGGTGGGTGCTGCCCGCTGTGGCCGCCTTCTTTTTGTTCCGGGCAACGGCAAAACCCCCTTTGAATACAACGGGGGTATAAGGATGTGCCCCGGGCACCTGCGAATCCTTTTACGGATTTTCTTCTTTCGTGTTCATGGCGTAAGTTTACCTGAAAATCAAGCATGGCCGAATACTACAATTACATCAAAGCCCTCCATCTGATTTTTGTCGTCACCTGGTTCGCGGGGTTGTTTTATATGCCCCGTCTCTTTATCTACCATATCGAAGCCCGGGAGAAACCTGCGGAAGCCAGAGCCGTGCTTTCCGAGCAGTTCCGCATTATGGAAAAACGCCTGTGGTATATCATCACCTGGCCTTCGGCCATTCTCTGCACGATTTTCGCGATCGGTTTGCTGACTTTAATGCCGTCCTGGCTTTCACAGCCCTGGATGCATATTAAACTCGGATTTATTGTGTTACTTATCGCATATCATTTGAAAACCCACCAGATGTTTTTAAGGTTTCAAAGAGAAAAATTTTCCTACACCTCACAGTATATGCGGATCTGGAATGAAGGGGCCACGCTCATCCTTTTCGCTGTGGTTTTTCTGGCGATTCTTAAGAGCAGTTTTCAATGGATTTACGGTTTAGGAGGCTTACTCGGGCTTGCTGTTCTTTTGATGCTCGGGATACGGCTCTATAAAAAGGTCAGGAAGGAACCCAAATAGGACGCCTCTGCCCTTGCGGTTATATACTTTATCTCCACGGACTCCATTCAGGAAATTTTTTGGTGCGATTATTGCTATCTTTAGCGATAAACCCAGAGGCTTGTTCAGGAAGTTTTCATTGCGGTCGCGGATTTTTGTCTCTATGATCCTTCTGGTGCTGATCGCCTCGGTCTTAATTGCCGGGGTAACGGTCTACCAGTTCAGGGAACAATCCAGGGAGTATCATGAAGATCGCCTGGGGCGGAAGGAAGAACAGATTAAACAGGCCATTACTTTTGCCCTCCAACGGACGACCTACCCGATTACTTCGCAATATCTTTCGCTGATTTTTAAAGATGAAATTTATCGGATTGCCATCATTGAAGGCACAAATTTCAACCTTTACGACCTTCAGGGGCGGTTGATCAAAAGCTCCCGACCCCAGTTTGACAATGACGATGTTTCTACCCGCCTGGAGCCCCACATTCTCGACTCCCTGCGCAACACGATAAACAAACACTTTATTGAAGAAAACACGGCTGCAGGATTTAACTATCAGGCATCCTATTCTTACATCACGGACAGTCATTTTAAGCCCATTGGGATTTTACACCTTCCCTACTTTGAAGAAAATTCTTTTTACGATAAAGAACTCCGCGAATTCCTGATGCGCCTTGGGGTCGTATACCTCTTCATGTTACTTCTGGCCATAGCCCTGGCTTATTTCATTTCGAAATACATCACGCGTTCATTGCAAACCGTTTCGGAAAAATTGAATCAAACGCGACTGGCCCGGACGAATGAAAAAATTCTGATCGAGGACCCGAGTCTGGAAATAGCACAGCTCGTAGATTCGTATAATGCAATGATCGATGAACTCTCCCAAAGCGCTGCTATGCTGGCCAGAAGCGAACGGGAGCAGGCCTGGCGGGAAATGGCCAAGCAAGTCGCTCATGAGATCAAGAACCCACTGACCCCTATGCGTCTGAGCGTTCAGAGTTTTGAGCGTAAATTCGATCCTTCAGACCCGGAAATCGGAACAAAGGTTAGAGAGTTCTCCAAAACCCTGATCCAGCAGATCGATACGCTGAGCAGTATTGCGTCGGCCTTTTCCAATTTCGCGAAAATGCCTGCGCAGCAAAATGAAACGCTCAATGTTGCAGAGGTGGTGAAACTGGCCCTCGATATTTTTAACGAACCCTTTATCTACTTTGTTTCCGAAGCCGACGACCTGGTTGTAAAAATGGACCGTACCCAGCTGATTCGCGTTATTACAAATCTGGTTAAAAACGCCATTCAGGCGCTACCGGAGGTTGAGAATCCGAAAATCCTGGTTATTGTTTCCGCCGAAGGAGATATGGCCAAAATATCTGTCGCCGATAATGGAAAGGGAATAGAAGAAGAATTCAGGGATAAGATTTTTGAGCCCAAATTCACAACCAAAACCAGTGGAATGGGCCTGGGCCTGGGCATGGTAAAGACGATCGTCGAGACCTATAAAGGCAGCATTGATTTCAGTTCTAATACGGGTAAGGGCACGGTCTTCACCGTTCGCATTCCCCAAATAAAAAAGCATAAATCTGTAATAGCATGAGTTATAATTCGGTATCTGTAACAGTAGAAGAAGAGCTGGCACTGGTCTTTGTGGACCGTCCTGAGAAATTAAACGCCCTCAACAGGGAGACCATAAAAGAACTCGGGGAAGCGTTGGGGGTCCTGGAGGAAGATCCGAAAATTCGGGCGATTATTCTTACCGGCTCCGGGCCTAAAGCCTTTGTGGCGGGGGCTGACATCGCTGAGTTTTCCGAGTACTCAGCATCAGAGGGGAGAGCCCTCGCTGCGGATGGGCAGCGACAACTCTTTGACAGAATTGAAACCTTGAGGACTCCGGTAATTGCTGCCGTCAATGGATTTGCGCTGGGAGGGGGGCTGGAACTGGCCATGGCCTGTCATTTCCGCGTGGCAAGTACCAATGCAAAAATGGGGTTGCCAGAGGTTTCCCTGGGAGTAATACCCGGGTATGGCGGAACCCAACGCCTTCCCATGCTCGTGGGGAGAGGGAGAGCCATGGAGATGATTCTCACAGGGGGTATGGTCAAAGCGGAAAAGGCCCTGGAATATGGGCTGGTGAACCACGTTACGGATCAGGAGGAGCTCTTGGAGTTTTGCCGGTCTTTGGCCGGGCAGATCGCCAAAAACTCCCCAGCCGCGATTTCCAGTGCAATAAAAGCGGTAAATGCAGGTTTTAGTAGTAGCAAACCGGGATTTCAGGCCGAAATTGACGCTTTTGGCGAATGCTTCGGCACCGCGGATTTCAAGGAGGGAACCCGCGCTTTTCTGGAGAAAAGAGCTCCTGATTTTCCGGGTGCCTGATTCAAATTAATCTACCATGCTACGACGTTTATGCCTGCTTGCCGGCATGCTGGCTCTATGGGTTGCCCAGGGGCAGGACATGCCTCTGGAATATACATTTGGCGATAAATATAAAGATCGGTATAAATATTCCAACTTGTTGTCTTTTTCGGAAACTGTATCCTCGGACAAAATATTGGTGCGGGGGTATTATTCGGGGTTGCTGGTCCGTCCAAAAGGGTATCTTATAGAGAGGTATAATTCAGATCTTCAGCTTGTTGAAGAATATAATTATAAGTATAAAGACGGGGACTTTGTACACGGATTCGTGGCAAATGACCAAATATACCTTTTGTTTTTGGAATACAATTCCGAAACGCTCTCTTACGAATACAAGGTGCATCAGAGCCCTGTAGGGGCATACAATTTTACGGTTCGCAGTTTGCTAAGCCTCAAGGCCGATTATGTGGAGGCCCCGGTGGACAAGAACTACTATAACCGGAGCTTTAAGACCGGCTTTTCCACTACAATTCTCTCAGATCCGGACTCCCGGGTTTTTGCCATCAGCATCTTACAATCCCAGAATAAGGATTTAAAACACCGGCTGTTAGTCTATAACAACCGGCTGGAGCGCATAATGGATTCCGATTTCTCTTCACAGAGCATGGAGAAGAACTTTGCTTTTGAGGAGTTGGCCGTATCGAAGGATTTGTCAGCAGTGTATTTGGTGGGCAAAGCTTATTTCCGGCAACGCAGGTTCAAAGCGGAAGAACGCAAGTTTCAATACGAGTTGGTCCGGCTCCACAAGTCGGGGATTAAAACTCAGGTTTTCGATATACCGGGAAAATTTTCAGAGGCAGTCAAACCCCTATGGCGCGGCGATCAACTCATATGTGCGGGCTTTTATGCAGACAGGAAGGATAACCGGTATAACGGGCTGGAGTATTTAGTCCTCGACCCCGGGGATCTGTCGATCCTCCAGCGCACATACAATCCGTTTACTCAGCAGTTTATGTTGGACAAATTTGGGAAGGAAACCGAGAAAGCGATCAAAAACCTGGTCTTTAAGGGTGCCCATTTCACAGCGGACGGATCCCTGCTCTTTAATGCTGAAGAGTACTTTATGACCGAAAGTATGCAGCCCAATGCCAGTGGAGGACGGGTAAAAGTCCAGCGGTTTCATCACAACGATATTGTGAGCGTCAAACTGGATCCGGAGGGAAAACTCCTGTGGGCCCGAAATATCAATAAAACAGAGGTGACTCAGGGAGATGGGGCCTACACTTCCTATAGTTCCTATACCAAGGACGGTCAAACGTATTTCTTTGTCTGCCTGGCTTCTGAAGAGCCCCAGCTTATCGGCAGTGAGCGCTTGATATTCAAACAGGGTTACAGCCGGAACCGGAATGTCTTTGTGATCCGTCTCGATGCAGCCGGAGCCTTGAGTTATGAGAAAATCATCGATTCCGATGAAGCACGACTCCCCCTGATGGTTTCCATGCCCTACGTCGATTTGGAAAGCGATCGCTTGCTTTTTTACGCGAAACAGGGATCCAGGAAACAACTGGTGTCGGTAGAAGTTCACTAAAGAACGGGGTTCATCGGCATAGCTGATCCAGACCTTCCTACGTAATCTATAAAGGCATATTATATATTGGAAATAATCCATAAATTTGGATAAAAACCAAGAATATGCATCAGGATCCCAACTCTTTTTCTAAAGGCCGGGGCGCCCAGGAACGGGTAAGCAATCGTTTTGAGAACTTCAGGCACGAAAGCATCCCGGAGTTTTTAGAATACATGTACCGGGAAGGGGAAGCACAAAAGATCCGAACAACCTATCAAAAGATTTTTCCAAAAACGATTGTCAATAAAGTGCTTAGTCCGGATGTGGGAATGGGCTATAGTATGAACCCGTATCAGGGCTGTGAGCATGGATGTGTGTATTGTTATGCCCGGAACACGCATGAGTATTGGGGATTGGGCCCCGGGATCGATTTTGAGTCGAAAATACTTGTAAAGGAAGAAGCCCCTGCACTTTTGGACGCGTTTTTAAGAAACCATAAATGGAAGGCTGCCCCCATCGTGCTCTCCGGAAATACAGATTGCTATCAGCCGGCGGAAAAACACTTTGAAATTACCCGGGCATGTTTAAAAGTGTTTTTGAAATACAAACACCCGGTAGGAATCATCACCAAAAATGCCATGGTTTTGCGCGATCTCGATATTCTCAAGGCCCTGAACAGGGACCAACTCGTAGGGGTGCATATTTCAGTCACCTCTCTGAATAAAGAAATCAGATCCAGGCTCGAACCACGCACGACGACGACTGCTCAGCGTTTAAAAACGATCCGCCTGCTTTCAGAGGCGGGTATTCCGGTAAATGCCATGCTCGCTCCGATTATTCCCGGTCTGAATAGTCATGAGTTGCACGCTTTGGCACGGGCGGTATCCGAAGCCGGAGCGCGCTCCTTTGGCCTGAATGTCGTTCGATTGAATGGCGCGGTGGGAAATATATTTACGTCCTGGATTCACAAAGCCATGCCAGACCGGGCAGATAAGGTGCTTTCACTGATAAAGGCGTGTCATGGCGGGAGCCTGAATGACAGCAGATTTGGCCTGAGAAATAAAGGGGAAGGAGCTGTTGCCGAACAAATACATACAATGGCCCGTATTGCCCGCAGGCGCTATTTTAAAAACCGCGAATTCCCCGCGTTAAACACGGCCTTACACCAGCAGTATAAGACCGGTCAATGGACGCTGTTTTGAATATACCTGCAGAGTTATTGAAGCTCCCATCCGCTGCGGTAGCTTCCCTGTACCCACGCATTGGCCACTTCAAAATTGGTTACCCGCATATTGGCGCCATCCCATTGGATTTTGCGTCTGCCCGGGTAGTCGAACGGGTCCCAATCACCTAATTTTTTACCTGATTTAAGGGTTTTATACTGAAACGCACGGATGGCAAGATTACCCATCAGGACCGATTCAGTGAGCGGGCCGGATCGGCTAAAATCAGAAGATGTCGTCCCACCGTTGAGGCATGCATCCACCCAATTCTTTTGATGCCCTTCCACATCACCCGCTATCCTCGGGTATTTCGCGGCAGGCGGTTTTAATAAGCCCATCATTTCAGAGGGAAGCAGACGGGCATTTCTGGAGTAAACGTCGCATACCATAATTCCCTTGGTTCCATAAAAAATACTTCCGCCTCCGGTATCGCCAATCTTTTCATCATCTTTTAACTCATCGGGCAGATCCGGCAAGATCCCACCATCATACCAGTTCAGGCGGACTTCACCATGTTTTTCCGTGTTAAATTTCAATCGGACAATGGAAGAAGATGGGCAGGAGGCATTGTAATCCGCCTCTACAAAATCGCCAACCCAATTTGTAGTGCAACTCGCCTCAGCCTCTGTGGGATATCCCAAATCCAAAACGCTGAAAGGGGTTTCCATGATGTGGCAGCCCATATCGCCCAAAGCACCCGTACCAAAATCCCACCAGCCCCGCCATTTAAAAGGGAGATAGGCATCATTATAGTCACGCGCGGCTGCAGGACCGAGCCATAAATCCCAGTCGAGGCCATTTGGGATGTCGTGTTTCTCTTTTGGAAGCGGGATGCCTTGTGGCCATACCGGACGATTCGTCCAGCAATCTACACGTTCTACTTCGCCGATGACTCCAGCTTCCACCCACTCTCTGGCAATCCGGCTGTCATCGCTGGAAGCTCCCTGGTTCCCCATTTGAGTAACGATACCCATATCCCGGGCGACTTGGGTCATTAGCCGGGCCTCGCGAATATTGTGGGTCAGTGGTTTTTCGACATAAGCGTGTTTTTTTTCACGCATAAAGGGGAGCGCAATTGTCGCATGCGTATGATCCGGGGTGGCAACCATCACGGCGTCAATTTCCTTGAGGTGATTGTCGTATACTTTTCTGAAATCCTTGTATTTCGAGGCTGCACTATAGGCTTCATAACTGCCGGCTGCACGTTTGTCGTCCACATCGCAAAGGGCCACAAACTTCACCTTTTTTGTCGCCTCCAGTCCGCGCATAACCCCACGGCCCCGGCCTCCGACTCCAAAAGCCGCAACATACAGGGTGTCGCTGGGGGGAACATGCCCTTTTCCCAGGACGTAACTCGGGACAATAGTAAAAGCCGCCGAACTGGCGGCTGCATTTTTCAGGAAGGATCTTCTGCGCATATGGAATTCGTTTTAGGGATAATTGGGTGAAAAAGATACAAAAATCCCGGTGAGTTCAGGCTATCCCATTCCATTCACTATAGAATTCTTCAAGGAAATCCAACATATACTGATGCCGCTTTTCGGCCAGTTTTTTCCCGGTTTCGGTATGCATCAGGTCTTTCAGTAATAGCAGCTTTTCGTAAAAATGATTCAGGGTCGGGCCGGTATTTTTTTTGTAAGTGGCTTTATCCATTTTAGGATTTGGCGCCACCTCGGGATCATAGAGTTTACGACCGGCATGACCTCCGTAGTTAAAGGCCCTTGCGATCCCTATGGCACCCATAGCATCGAGTCTGTCTGCATCCCTGACCACCTGAAGCTCCCTGGAATCAAATCTGCTTTTTGAAGCCTCCAGGCTGTTTTTATAGGAGATATGGCGAATAATCTGAACGACGTGTTCCCGCCGCGCTTCAGAAATATCCAGATCCGCCATAAATGCTGCGGCTTTTTTCGGGCCTATTTCCTCATCGCCGTTGTGAAATTTGGGATCTGCAATATCGTGCAGGAGGGCCGCCAGACTCACCACGAGCAAGTCTATTTTCTCCTCCCGGGCAATGTGCAGGGTATTTCGAAAAACACGCTGAATGTGAAACCAGTCGTGTCCTCCTTCCGAGTCCTTTAATTCGCGTTGTACGTAGGCGATGGTTTTTTCAATGCGCTGCGCATCATTCATGGGCTTTTATTTATGGCTGAGGCAATAGTGACCTCTATTTCATTGAGTTCTTTGTCTGTACATCCGGCCGCCGGAACACTGGGGTGTATGATAAATTCGAGGTGCGCACCCAGGCCATATGGAAATTTACCGAAACGGAGTATTTTCCAGGAATTATTGATGCTTACTGGGATGATATGGGCAGAAGGGGCGCTTTTTATAAGCACCTTCAGGCCGACCATTCGAAAAGCTTTGGGGTTTCCATCCCTGCTCCGGGTACCCTCTGGAAAAATCACTGCACTTCTGCCCGTACGCTCGATATATTCCCCAAGTTCCCGGATAGCTGTCAGGGACTGTTTTCGATCTTTCCGGTCGATCAGCGCGGAACCCCCGTGCCTGAGGTTGTATGAAACACTCGGAATACCCCTGCCCAATTCTTTCTTGCTCACAAATTTGGGATGGAACCTCCTCAGCCGCCAAATGATGGGAGGGATGTCGTACATGCTCTGATGATTCGCCACGATGATGGCAGGCCCTTTGGCGGGCAGGAGTGCGGTATTCTTAAAGGTGTAGCGCGTCCCCAGCAAATGTGTACAGCGCATCAGACAGAGGTTTAACAGGGCAACACTCTTTCTGTGTGCGTCGTATCCAAAGAGGTTCAGGCAGAGCCATTGAATGGGGTGAAAGACGACCAGGGTCAGGCCGAAAAGAAGAATGTAGAGTCCCGAAAGGGGATAGGAAATAATACGTTCCATGCCGTCAAAAATAAAAAACCGCCTGTAAACAAGCGGTTTCTAAAAAAGGAATCTAAGATCAGGTCTTTCTTAACAGAATTCATTAAAGGCCTGAACCAGGTTTTCGGCAATCATTTCAGCAGGGCGTCCCTCAATATGGTGTCTTTCGATCATATGAACGAGCTCACCATCTTTGAAAAGGGCCATACTGGGTGAAGAAGGCGGGAAAGGAACCATCATATTGCGGGCCGCATCCACAGCCTCCCGATCCACTCCTGCGAAAACAGTAACGAGTCTTCCGGGGGTTTTCTCATTATGCAGGCTCATTTTGGCAGCCGGTCTGGCATTGGCGGCCGCACAACCGCAAACAGAATTCACAACGACCAGGGTTGTCCCCTCGCCCTTAATGGCATTTTCGACAGCTTCCGCTGTATATAGCTCCTCAAATCCGGCCGAGGCCAGATCGTCGCGCATGGGTTTTACTAAGTCTGCTGGATACATAGCTTTTTTGTTTTAAGTGATGTGCAAAGGTACAAAATCAAAAGAATTTTAAGGGATGTTGGATCGGGGAAGCCGCAGGGATTAATCAGGGTGAATCTGCTATCTTTGCGCAAATTTATTTCAATGATTAAATGGGTCGCAGCCATTCTGGGTTACCTGCTTTTTCGCCTTCCCGGAGCGCTTCTGGGATTCTTTCTGGGGAGTATGGTCGATGGCATGGGCGGAAAAGGCGGAAATGTTTTCCGCGACCTGAACCGCACTCAGGTTTCGCCTCAGGATTTTGAGTTGCACCTGATTTCACTGTGCTCCATCGTTATAAAGGCCGACGGCAGCGTCAGCCAGCGGGAACTCGATTATGTGAGGCAATACTTTTTAGGCACTTATGGGAAGGAAAAAGCGAACGCTATTTTCCGAACCTTTAACGAAGTGGTTAAAAAGCGGGAGGTCTCTGCCCAGCGCATTTGCAGTTTCCTGAATCAGCGGACGCGGTATGAAGTACGGTTGCAACTGGTTCATTTTCTTTTTGGGATTGCCGGGGCTGACGGACGGGTAAGCCCGGCCGAATACAACAAGTTACGGGAGATAGCCGGGTATCTCAAGTTGGGTAAACGCGATTTTGAGAGTATAGAGGCGATGTTTGTCAAATCCGCTGACACGGCCTACACGATTTTGGAGATTGAACGAACCGCTACGGACCAGGAAGTCAAAAAGGCGTATCGGGATATGGCGAAAAAGTATCATCCGGACCGGGTAATTACCGAGGATGAAGCCATCCGAAAAGGTGCCGAGGAGAAATTCAAACAAGTTCAACTGGCCTATGAGCGCATTCAAGAAGAACGCGGTTTATAGGCCCGATAGTAAAAATCATTTCGCAAATGAATGACTTTTGGTTTTATACGGAACTGGGTTTTACCCATGTTTTAGATCCCAACGGTTACGATCACGTCCTTTTTCTAACCGCTTTGGCCCTTCCTTTTAGTTTCGGGCAATGGAAGAAAGTGTTTTGGCTGGCCACCCTCTTTACCCTTACGCACTGCCTCTCCCTCGCCCTTGCGGCATATGGGGTCGTCCAGGTGAACTCAGACCTTGTGGAATTGTTGATCCCGATAACAATTCTCATTACCGCCCTTTTAAATCTGTACACGGCCGATAAAGCGCAGGCTTCCCAAAAAGCCTTTAGAATGGATTTGGGGGTCACCGGTTTCTTCGGACTGATACACGGCCTGGGATTTTCAAACTATTTCAGGATGCTGATGGCGGAGGAGGAGGAAAAAACTGCGCCCCTGCTTGGGTTCGCGGCAGGTATCGAGGGAGCGCAGCTCGCAGTCCTTCTGGCGGTCCTCACTCTGAGTTATGTCCTCCTGCAATGGACGCCTCTGTCCAGGAAGTATTACGTGTGGGGGTTTAGCCTCGTAATCGCCCTGATCGCCCTCAAGCTGATTTTTTTCTAGGACGGCTTTTTTCACTTAAAATTAACCCTGCAAAGGTTGTCAGGCTTTTCGAAAGCGGGTATCTTAGTGAATTCCGGCAAGAAAATAACCTGCAGAAACGTTAGCATATCAGCGTGAAGAGTAAAAAACAGGAGAAATACGACCGTGCTTATTTACGCATGGCCCATGAATGGGGAAAGCTTTCCTATTGCAAACGCAAACAGGTAGGAGCCATTGTAGTCAAGGATCGGATGATTATCTCCGATGGGTACAACGGAACCCCAACCGGTTTTGAAAATTATTGTGAAGATGAGGCCGGATATACAAAATGGTATGTGCTTCATGCAGAGGCGAATGCGATCTCTAAGGTGGCTTCCTCTACCCAGTCCTGTGAAGGCGCCACCTTGTATATCACCCTGTCTCCGTGCCGGGAATGCAGTAAGCTCATTCATCAGTCCGGGATAAAGAGGGTCGTGTATCAGTTTGCGTATAAGGATGGATCGGGTCTGGATTTCCTGAGGAGAGCAGGAGTGCAGCTCAGCCATTTGCCCGTCATCGAAGATGTGGTAAAAATACAAGAAGATTAAGGTGAAAAAGAGTTACTATATAGGTCCGGCAGTTGTGGCATTTGCCCTGGCACTCGGCATTTTTGTCGGGGGAAAATTGCATTTTGACGACACCCCTGAAAAATTCTTTACCACCAATTCCAAGAAAGATAAGCTCAACCGACTCATTGACTACATCGATTATGAGTACGTGGACGAGGTGGATACGGACAGCATTGTAGACGTCACAGTGAACAATATTCTCGATAAATTGGATCCGCACTCGGTCTATATCCCCAAAGATGAGATGGAGCGGGTTAATGAAAATATGAAGGGGGATTTTGTCGGGATTGGCATAAACTTCTACATGTTCCGGGATACCATTACGGTGACAAGAACGATTAAAGGAGGTCCCAGCCAGAGGCGTGGCCTGCGCCCCGGAGATAAAATCCTGATTGCGGATAACGACACCTTGTTCGACCAGAAATTATCCAATGATGAGATTGTAAACAGGCTCAAAGGGCAGGAGGGTAGTGAGGTCGTGCTCACGGTTTACCGGAAATCTGAAGACCGCACCTTTAAAATGCGCCTGCAGCGGGATCACGTGCCCATACGCAGCATTGACGCCTATTATATGATTCG
This sequence comes from uncultured Bacteroidota bacterium, assembly GCA_937136025.1. Taxonomy (GTDB): domain Bacteria; phylum Bacteroidota; class Bacteroidia; order Flavobacteriales; family Flavobacteriaceae; genus Robiginitalea. The sequence continues at coordinate 11,081 of CAKZOC010000162.1, read as the reverse complement.
CCCCGATATGGGATATATGCGGATGAATCGATTCGCAGAATCTACTTTTGATGAATTCCGGAAGGCCTTGAAGGAACTGGAGCGAAACGGGGCTCAAAAACTCGTTCTGGACCTGAGGGATAATCCGGGGGGGTATCTCAACGTGGCCGAAGAAATCGCGGATGTCTTCCTTCCCAAAAACCGGTTGATTTTATTTACAAAAAATAAGAAAGGACAAATAGATTCTACTTTTGCCACCTCCAGAGGGGGTTTTGAAGACAAGCCGGTGTATGTGCTGATCAATGAAAGGTCGGCCTCGGCTTCTGAAATTATTGCCGGTGCCTTGCAGGATAATGATGTCGGAACCATCGTCGGGCGTCGCTCCTTTGGCAAAGGCCTCGTACAACGGGAAATGGCGCTGGGAGATGGGTCCGCCGTCCGACTGACAGTATCGCGGTATTATACCCCAACGGGCCGCTCGATTCAGCGGGAATATGAGAACGGGACAGAGGATTATTACCATCGGTATATGCAGCGCTATCACAATGGGGAGCTCGGATCTGCCGATAGCATCAAGGTCGCAGATTCACTTCGGTTTATAACTCCGGGAGGCAAAGTGGTCTACGGAGGGGGCGGGATCATTCCGGATGTATTCGTACCTATCGGCAGTAACGAAGAAGAAGCACTTGCGGCTCTTGATGCCAGAGGCTTCTTTTCTTCCTTCGGGTTTGAACACCTGGAAGAGGATCGCGCCCGCTACTCAGATTATACTGCTGAGACCTTCCTGGAATCCTTTAATGCAGATGATATTCTCTTTGAAAGCTTTATCGATTTTATGGACAGGTATAATTTCAGGCTGGATTATTATCAATACGAGGCTCTGATCAAACGCTACCTGAAGGCTTCTCTGGCCGAGCAGTTGTTCTCTCCGGATTTAAAGGCAGAAATTCTGGGTGGAGCCGACCCGATGTTACAGCGAATACTAAGCCTGGACCGGCAGATGATCGCTCAGGACTAAGTCCTGAATTTTTCCATCAGGATTCGTCATCAATCTTCTTTTGAATCTTTCTTGCCGCATTGAAGATTAACAGTAAAATAATGGCGCAAAGGGAGGCAACAATGCAAATCAGAGCAACCAGGCTGTCCCCTTCCAAAGGCTTTTCAAAATTGACAACGGTACTGTTGTATCCTATCAGTACAAGGGCGAGGACAAGGAGTACAAGCAAGAGTATTTTGTTCATATAATACGATTCCGGGCTAAAAAAGCCCATTGATATTACTGGCAAACAGTTTCACTGAAATCGCCAGAAGGATCACCCCAAAAACTTTCCGAATTACGCTCAGGCCCTGTTGGCCCATAACTTTGGCAATACGCGAAGACGATTTCAAAACGATATACACAAAGATAACATTCAAAATAATGGCAATGATAATATTGAGTACATGATATTCTGCCCGAATAGACAACAAGGTCGTCAGGGTACCCGCTCCGGCGATTAGTGGAAAGGCAAGAGGAACGATAGAAGCGGTTTCCGGAGTGTCGTCTTTGTACAAAGTAATACCCAGGATCATTTCAATGGCCAGGAAAAAGATGACAAAAGCCCCTGCTACGGCAAACGAATTGGCGTCTATCCCGATGAGTTTGAGAATTTTTTCTCCAATAAAAAGGAACGCAATCATAATGATCGCGGCTACGATTGAGGCTTTTTCAGATTCGATATGCCCCACTTTTTTCCTAAGATCAATCACAATCGGAATGCTTCCCACGATGTCGATAACCGCGAAAAGGATCATGGTCGCAGATATAATTTCTCTAAAATCCAGGTGTGTGAACATTTGGTTTGAATTTCGGGCAAAGGTACACTACCTGCCAGAACGCTGAAAGCAGATTTTCAGAATGTAAAAAGCCATTGACCGGGATTCGATATCTTTGGACGGACTTCAAAAAAAAAATTGTGTTTCAGATTGGAAAAACACTGATCTCAGAAGAAATTCTGGAAAATGCATTTGCCTGTGATCTCACGGCGTGCAAAGGCGCTTGTTGCGTAGAAGGTAGTTCCGGGGCCCCTCTGGAAACGGAAGAATTGCAGACACTTAAAACGATTTACCCCAGTATTAAACCCTACCTCAGGCCGGAGGGCATACGCGCCATTGAGGCGCAGGGCACTTATGTAAAAGGGTCTGACGGAGAATGGGAAACGCCTCTGGTTGAAGACAGAGAATGCGCGTATGCCGTCTTTGAGAACGGGGTGGCCTTATGCGGGATTGAAAAAGCTCACAAAGCAGGAGCTACTTCCTGGAAGAAGCCCGTATCCTGCCATTTGTATCCCGTGCGGGTCCGGGAATATACTCAGATAACCGCGGTTAATTATCATCAATGGCATATTTGCGATCCGGCCTGTAGCCTGGGATCGAGTTTGGAAGTTCCCATCTACAAATTTGTCCGGGAAGCTTTAATCAGAAAATTTGGTGAGGCGTGGTATGAGCAGTTGGAAGCGGTGGCCGATGAACACCTTAAATTGTAGGAATCTTAAGTAATACCTCCGTCCCTTCTACTTTCCCTTTGGGAGATACGATATCCCTGATCCTGAGGTCAAACGAATTCTGGTACACCCTTGAGAAATTGGCCAGGCGCTCCCGGGTTATCGAAATGCCGAGTGATTTGCGCTTTAACGTTTTCTGGAGGTTTAATTTTTCCGAAGCTTCCCTTCCAATCCCATTATCCCGAATGGCGATTTCGATATAATCAGGACCCTTGGGGGTGACTTCCAGACGAATAGTTTTCTTCCCTTTTTTAGACGATAACCCATGCCACAGGGCGTTTTCTAAAAACGGCTGAAGTACCAGAGAAGGTATTTTTATGGAGGCGGGATTCAGGCTGGGATCCACATGGATTTCAAAGTCGATTTCATCTTTAAATCGCGTATTTTCGATATTCATGTAGAGATCTACGGTATCGAGTTCCTCCTGTAAACTGATATCTTTTTCTGAAGACGCCTCAAGAATCTTACGAACGAGTTTTGAAAATTTATTCAGGTAGTGGACTGCATTCTTTTGTTCGTTATTGATTATAAAGTGTTTGATGGAATTCAGAGAGTTAAATAGGAAATGCGGATTCATCTGACTGCGCAGCCGACTCTGTTCGAGTGCCAGTACCTTTTTCTCGTTGTTGAGTTTATTCTGACGGAAAATAGTATAGAGGACCAAAGAAAAAAGCACCAGTAAAAGGGCGCCGACCAGCAGCGTATTCTGGTTGCGTTTCAGCTTCAGGTTGACGATTTCATTTTCCTGTCTGAGGCGTTGTGCTACTTCCTTCTGCTTTTCAGATTCATACCTGAAAATCACATCATTGACGTATTTGATGTTCACATCGTTGGTCACCTGTCTTCGAAATTTGTCGGATTCCCGAAAGTATATCAGGGCATTCTGAAAATCACCACGCTCGGAGGCCAGATCGGAGAGTAGTTCGTAACTCTCACAGATACCTCTTAAGAACTTATTTTCCCTGGCAGTCTCGAGGCCTTTAGTCAGGTTTTCCTCCGCCAGATCCCAATTTTCCAGTTTCAGGTGCGCCCAGCCCAGATTGTTGTAGGCAGGGGCGATGATATGCTGGTCTTTTGTGCTCAGGGCCATATCCATATTCGTGTTGAGCAGCTCAACAGCCTCTGCATACCGGCCCTGCTTAATATAAACTCGAGATATACTGTTCCCGCAAATAGCCTTGCCACGTATGGAATTAATCTCCGTATCGAAGGCCAGAGATCGTTGAAAATATTCAAGTGCTTCATCCAATTTACCCTGTGCTTCGAGACATTCCCCGCTGTTTTGCAGGTTGATAGCCATGCCCAGGGTATTTCCCAGGGTTTCTTCCAGCAAATAGGATTGTCGATAGTGATCCAGGGCCCGTTCGTATTGTTCGAGAGCCTGATAGATATTCCCAATACTATTCAGCGATACATTTTTACTTCTCCGGATACCTGTGGAGGGGTTTTCTATAGTCTCTGCGAGCCGCAAAGCTTCCTGGTTGTAATCCAGGGCTGTTTTTATGGCATCCAGTCGGCGGTAGACCACTCCCAGCATGTTGAGGCTAAAGATTCGGAATTCTATATTCTCAGCTTCTGTAGCCGCGTTCAATCCTTTTTTATGGTATTCAAGGGCTTTCTCGTAATTGGAAATATTGCGATTCAGCGTTCCGAGCTGATTGTAGCTGTAGCTCAGGCCATCGAGATAGCCAGCGCCAAGGCTTTGCCCTATAAAGTAGTTCATAAGGACAGAATCTCTCCGGTAAGGCCTTAGAAAGCCATCCAATTCCTCGTATGTCGTCGGCTTCTGGGTGAGGACACTATCCGTGAGCCGGGTAAATGCTTCGGGGATATTTTGGGCACCCAGGGCCGTAAGCGAAAGGCTTAAAAAAAGAAAACAAGTGCTTTTTGCGAAACGCAGCATTCTCTAGCAACTTAAATCAAATCCAGAAAATCGGATTTTCTCTTACGTGACACCGGAATTTTATGATTGGATACCAAAACGACGTATCCGTCGGTTTTAAGGTACTCTTTTACTTTTTCCAGATTGATGATATAGGAGTTGTGGATCCTGAAAAAGGTTTCGGGAGGCAAAAGATCGTCGATTTCTTTTAATTTTTTAGTCAATACAATCTTTCGGCCATCTGACAGGTACAAGGTGCTGTAGTTGCCATCAGACTCCGCATACAATACATCATCATTGTCCAGGAACAGTAATTTCCCATCGGTATTGACCGTGATTTTCTTGCCCTGACTGTTCTTGCCTGCCAATAGTTTTTCCAGGCGATTTGTGGTCAGATGGGAGGTGTTATGACGCCGTATTTTTGAGATCGTCTCCTGAAGATCATCGGCATCTATGGGCTTCAGCAAATAATCAATGGCCTCATTTTTAAGGGCCTGGATGGCATACTGGTTATAGGCAGTGGTGATAATGATCGCCAGATCTCTGTTATGCAGTTTCTGTATAAACTGGAAACCATCCATGGCCGGCATCTCTATGTCGAGGAACAGGCAGTCCGGGGTGTTGTGCTGCAAATAGTCCAGGGCCCTGAACGGGTCGGTAAAGGAAGCGATAACGACTATTTCGTTTGAAAAGTGGCTCAATTCCCAGCCCAGGCTTTGAATGGCCTTTTCTTCGTCGTCTACTATTACTGCTTCAATCATGCCCTGGGGAATAATCCTGAAATTTAAAAAAAATGTCTGGAATGGCATTCGAATAGGCTGGGGAGTTGGGCGAAATGAGCGAATGCGGCCTTCTCTGTTGAAGAATCCCCGTCAATAGGAAGAATTATCCTACAATTAAAGATATGTTTTTCAGGATGTTGCGCCAATAGGCTCCGGATTCATAGGGTCGTAGAAGTCCGAAGCGTGCGATTTTGCAATCAAATTGCGGTTTATACAAATTTTAACACTGTTTACACATTTACCTTGAAATGACGCCCGCAAAGCGCCTAGTTTTGAGAGCGTTTTTAACGAGATTCCCCTGAAATCAAGCAATTTAGGAGAAAATGAAAAAGTGCCTTTTTTTCTTTGTAGCTTTTGTTTTGGCCGTTGCTTTAGCAGCATTGACGGAATCTACTGCAGTAAAAGAAGTAGAAGATCAGGTGGTTGTGAGCTACGATGAGAGGGCGGAGGAGTCTTCCGAGATCCCGGCCCATTGGCCTGCTGATGAACCCGACGAGACCTATGTCAGTCAATCGAAGACTCCATGAATAAGGATTCCAAATGGTTTCGGCTGGCCTGGCCATTTGTATTGGGGGTGGCACTGGTCTTGGCGATTGCTTATATAGCTCCGGATCCTGTCCCCAAAACGGCGGAATTGGCCACAGGGAAGTACGACCTTGAAACCGCCATAGATGGCCAAAGTAATAAGATAAACGGCCCTGTGTATTTTGAGTATTCGGTTAAGCAAGACAATTCCATGGAGTCCCGGATTTTCAAACTCCATTTTGTCAATCCACTCATCGCTGAGGGCCCTGGATTTGGATTTTTAATTCCTATCTCCGGAACAGATGAAATGATCGAGCAAGGAGAGTATTCGGTAGATGAGCAGAGTGGGGGGATTATGAAGCGCTTTGACACCGTGTTTGGATATGCGGACCTGGGAGGGAAGACGTCGGCCCTGTATTTCAGTGAATCCGGGTCAATCTCGATTTCAGGATGTACGCCCCGGGAAGTTTTGGGCGAAATAGATATGGTGTTACAGGATGGAAGTGGGGGCTCGCTTCGGGTTACCGGGGCTTTTAAAGCCAGACCCCTGCCCTCAAACATCACCATGTAAATATTGTAGAAGAAAGAGATTAGAAGTCAAACGATAAAAGTACGACTCCTGAAGCTTGTTATTGATATAACAACTTTAGAGGACACTGTTGACATCGGAACTAAGGGATTCCTTCGGGAGCTCCTTAGATTGAATTTAGGTTTCGGGGGAACTACCTGATTCATCTGCCGGTATCAATGAGATTTTAACGTGTTCTGGGGTCGTACTGTTTGACTTTTAAGATTTGACCCATCCGATTCCCACATAGAATTCCTGCAGATATTCGATTTAGATCCGCTTCATTTACATCTTCTGGATTCGACTATTTACACGCCCGATTGTATTCCCCTTCTTTAAGCCGTTTATACTGCTGTATGCACCTGCAGGGGTTCATCAAGGAACAAGGGTTCGCGCGGAATATGGAGGATTATCCGCGAAGTCAAGGTGTGTTTAAGGATCTACAGATCTATAGGCGTTGAGAACGGCGAGTTCCCCTTCTTTACCCTCCATGGAGTTGCCGTGTTCCATCCCAAGAATACCGGAGTAGCCCTGACGCTGAATAAACCGGAACACATTGCTGTAATTGATTTCGCCTGTACCGGGTTCCTTACGCCCCGGGTTGTCACCTATTTGAAAATAGGCGATCTCATCCCAGCATGTTTCAATATTTGGGATCAGGTTTCCTTCCTGAATCTGCTGGTGGTAGATATCGAAAAGAATTTTACAGGCCGGTGAGTTAACCGCTTTGCAGATTTCATACGCCTGAGGGGATTCTGAGAGAAACTGCCCGGGATGATCCCTGAAATTCAAGGGCTCCAGGACCATAGTGAGTTGATGGGATTCCAGGATTTCAGCGGCCGCCCGAAGTGTCTCGACGACATGGCTGGTCTGGAAAGCCATGGATTGTTTCATATCCACATGACCCGGAACTACAGTCATCCATTGGGCCCCTACTCTTTTTGCCACCTCTGCAGAGGCTTTTATCTCCTCTAAGAATACGCGGCGAGCTCCAGCATCCCCTGAAGCCAGATTGGGTTGGGACCAGGCAATGGTATGGCCCACGAAAACGCCCATTTTCATATCGCGATCCTCGAGAAATTGTCCGATCTTCTCCTGCAGAGCCACAGGGCGTTGTGCCATTTCGTTGTCTTCAAAGGCACGAAATCCGGAGTCTGCCATATAGCGTAGCTGATCCATGGGATCTGCTCCGGCGTGGGCCTGGAACATACCGAAATGGGGGGCGAAATTCAGATTAAAGGGTTTGGGAATGGCTGTTGTGGCATTCCCGTGGAGGGCAGGGGAGGCCGCAGTGGCTACAGCAGCCAGACCTGTATTGCGAATAAAGGAACGTCGTTTCAAGAAAGATACGTTAGGATATAGACCAGGCTTTGCCACCTGTGAGCTCGTCTACATCTCCACACCCGATATACTCTCCGGGCACGGGAAGGTAGGCCAGTACTTCTTCTCCTACATATTCTGAGGTTTTATAAGACCAGATGACCGCATCGCGAAACTGGTTGGCAAAGACAAATCTGGAAACATCTCCATCCAATTCAGCAGGCTGGCCCTCAGCCATGGCTTCATTGTAGGTCATCAGGGTTTCATAGATTTGAGCTTCGGCGTCTTTTTCACGCTTTTTGAGGGCTCCTGCCAGCACGGGTTCCAAATCTTCAGGCGTCAGGGGATCCCCGGCTTGTTTGCCCGAATCCGCCATGGCTTTTTCCATAAATCGGCCGAGCCCCAATTTTATCAGCTCCTGCTCCTTAGGGTCAGAAACCTCCATCATATAGCGATCTAAAAAAGTATGTACGCCAACTTCTGTGGCCGACGGGGTATCGGTCTTGGGCAGAATCAAATCTGCCAGTTGCATAATCACGGCACCTTCCTCCGCAGAAAAGAAAACCGGCGTCCAGACAGGACCACTATCCTGTTTGCAACTTTGCATCAGGCTTATTATCGTGGGTGTAGCTACGGTGTACCCCAGGGCTAACCCCATGTTTTTTAATGCGATTCTTCTGTTCATCAGATGTTTCCTTTTTTAAGTTCTTGTGCAGCGTGTTGTGCAGCCCGGGCAGTAAAAGCCATATAGGTCAGCGAAGGATTTACACAGGCTGCTGAGGTCATAAATGCGCCATCCGTTACATAGACATTTTTCACAGCGTGAACCTGGTTATATCCGTTGACGACGGAGGTTTTTGGATCCCGACCCATACGTGCGGTTCCCATCTCGTGAATTCCCAGACCCAGCGCTCCGGGGTCGTCAAAGGGCTGTACGTCCTTTAATCCCGCTTTTTCGAGCATAGCGACTGCCTGTTCCTTCATGTCTTCGCGCATCTTCCATTCGTTGTCTTTGAATTCTGCATCAAAGGTAACTGTGGGAAGTCCCCATTTATCCAGTTTGTCGTAATCCAGTGTCATTCGGTTATCCTCATAGGGCAGGACTTCACCGAAGCCACCCATTCCGAAGTTCCATCCCCCGGGTTTGAGAATCGCCTCTTTCAAGCCTTTACCATGGGACAGCTCTTTGACGGAATCTTCCCAACTCCCCCGGCTGGCACCTCCCTGGTATCCATACCCCCGGATAAATTTATCCGTGTTGGAGCTGCCCCCCAGGTTTCTGAACCTGGGGATGTAGATTCCATTCGGTTTGCGCCCTTTATAATATTTATCTTCAAAACCTTCAAACCGCCCACCGGCGCCCACACCCAGATGGTGGTCCATGATGTTGCGTCCGAGTTGATCCGAATCGTTACCCATCCCATTGGGAAATCGGTCTGATTTGGATTGCATCAGGATGGCGGTGGAAGCTATGGCAGAGGCACATAAAAATATGACCTTAGCCTTAAATTCATAAGTCTCTTTCGTGATCCGGTCGATGACCTTTACCCCGGTTGCTTTTTTAGTATCGGGATCATACATGACTTCATGTACCACGGAATCGGGACGAAGCGTCATGTTTCCGGTGGCTTCCGCAGCAGGGAGCGTAGAGGAATTGCTGCTGAAATACGCCCCGAAAGGACACCCTCTTATACAGCGGTTTCGGTATTGACACCGCATGCGGTTTTTTCCTTCAAATTGTTTGTCACTATTAATATGAGCCACACGCCCGGCAGTAATCACCCTTCCGTCAAAATGCTCAGCGACCTGTTCGCGCACGTGTTGTTCAACACAGTTGAGCTCCATCATGGGTTCAAATACGCCGTCGGGCAGTTGGGGAAGCCCCAAAGATTCTCCGGTAACTCCTATGTACGCTTCGACCTTATCGTACCAGGGGGCGATGTCTTTGTACCGCACGGGCCAGTCCACGGCAATGCGGTCCCTTTTGTTTGCTTCAAAATCCATATCACTCCATCGATAACTGTGACGTCCCCACATAATGGAACGCCCGCCAACGTGATATCCGCGCATCCAGTCAAAGCGTTTGGTCTCATTATAGGGATGTTCCAGATCGTCGACAAACCAGAAATTATGTGGAGCTTTTACCGTGTACCCCGTTCGGGCCTGTTTCGCTTGTTTGGCCTTTTCCTCCCTTGGGAGTTCCCCGTTGTTTGGAAAATCCCAATCGTCCATATTGGCCGTGGGATAATCCTCAATGTGGTTGACCATACGGCCCCGGTCCAGCACCAGCGTTTTCAAGCCCTGCTCGCACAATTCCTTGGCGGCCCAGCCTCCGCTAATACCTGTTCCTACCACAATGGCATCATAGGTTTCTTCTTCCTGGTTGTAATAAAACTTACTCATCAATGGGTTTGTTAGGTCGCTAAAAGTATTAAATATTAAATTAATTTTCTACATTTAAAATCTGTTAAAACTGAAGGAAAGCCCTTTAAAAGGACCGATAAATAGGAATTTGACAATATTTTAAAGATTCGGTTTCACCTCTTATTAAACCCCGGAGAATCTCCGGGGCATTACAAACCACAATAGTCCAGTAATCTATGAAGCGCAGAAATTTCATCTACAGAAGCAGTCAGGCCGGGATGGCCCTCACCCTCCTTGGAATGGCGGCCTGTAAAGACAAACCCAAAAACACAATGGCTGCTGAACCCGATGCTGAAGGAGATCCCGAGCCGGAAGCCGCACCCTTTTTTAAGCTCTCCCTGGCCCAATGGTCCATTCATAAAATGATCCGGGAAGAAGGTCTCGATCCTTTTGAATTTGCGGCAAAGGCTAAATCCTGGGGCTTTAGCGGATTGGAGTACGTGAGTCAGTTGTACGCGAAAGAAATGGATGGAGAGCATAAAATTCAGGTGTTTACCGATACAGAAATGCAGACCTTCGTAGAGCGGTCGAATGAGGAGGCAAGAAAGCATGGCATGCAAAACCTGCTGATCATGATTGATGATCAGGGCGATTTGGCCCTTACCGATAAGGCCGCTCGAATAGCCGCTGTGGAAAACCACCACAAATGGGTGGATGCTGCTGCTGCTATGGGATGTCATTCTATTCGGGTAAATCTTTCGGGCAGCAGTGATCCGCAGACCTGGGTGGCCAATTCTGTAGATGGGTTGACCCGCTTGGCTAGTTATGCCAAAGATAAGAGCATCAATGTACTGGTCGAGAACCACGGGGGACTTTCGTCCAATGCCGGACTTTTGGCACAAGTGATGCAACAGGTCGGAATGGACAATTGTGGCACCCTGCCCGATTTTGGGAATTTCTGTATAAAGGGGGGTGATTCGGGTTGCATTGATCAATACGATCGCTACAAAGGCGTCCGGGAACTCATGCCTTTTGCAAAGGCTGTCAGCGCCAAATCCAATAACTTTGACGCTTCCGGAGATGAAGTAGCCATCGATTATGTCCGGATGCTGCAGATC
>CAKZOC010000161.1 GCA_937136025.1 uncultured Bacteroidota bacterium | reverse complement strand
GGAACGGGGATCAACACAACCTGTGCGGTTTCTAACTGGCCAAACTCCGGGGAAATTCCCGCGAAGGTTACTTTACTTCTCATTTTAAAATAGGTTTATTTGAATATAGTGATTCTCTGTTTTCAAAAACTTCCACCTCTTCGAGGTCTTTTTCCGGGGCATATCCGAGGATTTTAAGATTCTCCTCTGCGGTTTGCTGCTCCCTGAAGAGGGAAACCTCAAACCCGCCCTCTGCGTTCTTGTCTACGAGCAAATGTTTGGGATATGGAATCAGGCAGTGCTGAAGCCCTCCATAGCCCCCAATGGTTTCCTGATAAGCCCCGGTATTAAAAAAGCCGATATACAAAGGTCGTTCATGTTGAAATTTGGGCAGATATATCGCGTTTAAATCCTGCTGGCTGTTGTAATAGTCATCGCTGTCGCAGGTAAGCCCACCTAAAAGCACCCGCTCATAGGTGTCGTTCCATCTGTTGATGGGTAACATGATAAAGCGTCGGTTGATGGCCCAGGAATCCGGAAGTGTGGTGATGAATGAGGAGTCAATCATATTCCATTTCTCCCGGTCGTTTTGTTGTTTTTGATAAAGCACCTGATAGATCGCCCCCCCGCTTTCTCCCACGGTAAAACTTCCGAATTCGGTAAAAATATTAGGAACCGACACCTCGGCTTCTTCACAGGCCAAATTGATTTGATTGACTATTTCATCGACCATATACTGGTAGTCGTATTCAAAAGAAAGGGAGTTCTTAGTTGGAAATCCACCCCCGATGTTCAGACTATCCAACGAGGGGCATCGCTTTTTCAAAGCAATGTACACCTTCAAACACTTCAACAATTCGTTCCAGTAATATGCGGTATCCCGGATTCCAGTATTGATAAAGAAGTGAAGCATCTTTAACTCCACTTTCGGGTTATCTTTCAGATGTTTGTCGTAAAAAGGCACGATATTCTGATACCCGATACCCAGGCGGGAAGTATAAAACTCAAATTTGGGCTCCTCCTCCGAGGCAATTCGAATACCCACCTTAAAACGATCCTGAATGCGACTGGAAAGCAACCCCACCTCTTCGTAATTATCGAGGATAGGAATGCAATTACGCTGCCCCCCATTGATGAGTGTGGCGATATTCTCGATATAGGCATCTCTTTTAAACCCGTTGCAGATGACATAAGTGTCCTTGTCAATCATGCCCTCCTGCTTCAACTGCTCTACGATCTTAATATCGAAGGCCGAAGAAGTTTCGATATGGATATCATTTTTAAGGGCTTCATCCAGAACATATCTGAAATGTGAGCTTTTCGTGCAATAACAGTAGAAATACTTCCCCTTGTAATCGTATTTCTCCATAGCCGAGGCAAACCAATTCTTGGCCCGACCTATGTTCTCTGAAATCTTTGGGAGGTACGTAAACTTCAATGGACTGCCATAGCGTGCAACCAGTTCACTGAGGTTCAGTCCATGGAACAAGAGGTCTGACTGATGCAGTGAGAACTCTTCTGTAGGAAATTCGTAGGTCTGTTCGATCAGATCCCGAAATCTGACATTCATTGTTGTACAGGTATTAGTATGGGATAAATGGGCAAGAACATATTCTTACGAAAGGCCGGGGTATCCGGCCACAAAAAGAAATACGCAGTGATGTGCTCCGCGATTTTGCCGTTAAGGAAAAACCCCGAATTCACAGATGCAGGAGTTCGCTTTAAATTTCGGTAGCCTTTTCTAAAGGCGGTACCCGGGTATGACTCCCTTAATCCCGGTACTCCGAACCTAAAAACACGATTCACGATGTTCAGCTATAAACCAGGATGAAACTGGTTTACACTTGCAAATGAAGTCATTTTTAGTTAAAAACAAGGGTTTTGAAAAAAAAATATACCCTAGCCCTACTCTATTATATATCAGTAATTTAAAGAATTGTTTCTCTGAGTTAAAAGGAGTCTTTAAGAGAATTATGTACCTTAGCAGGTGGTCAAAAACTCTAAATTCCCGTCCGAATGAAAAACTGCACTACTCTTTTACTGCTATTGCTTCCTGTGCTGATGCTGGGCCAGATTGCCCCAGGAGTATATACGGCTTCAGAAAGCCTGGAAAACGGGAAGCGCAATTATCAGCTTCTGATCACCGACACCTATATGGTCCATACCGTGTACAACTCTAATCCAGCCAAGTTTATAAGTACCCTGGGAGGGTATTATACTGTGGAGCAGGACAGTCTGAAAGTAACTTTGGAGTTTAACTCTGATTTTGAACAAAACGGAGAACGGGAATTCCGGGCGATTATCGGTTTTCAGAGTGGTCAATTGGTGTTTAATGAGAATGCTTCGCTGCCCTATACCCGGCAACCTGAAGTTGCTCAACCTCTGGATGGGCTTTGGCTCTTTGCGACCAGAGGTCCGGATACGGGGCAGGAAAGACGTGGGGACAGTGCACCTCGAAAAACCCTTAAGTTTTTATCTGATGGGCACTTCCAATGGATTGCCTACAATGTCGAAACCATGGACTTCAGAGGAACAGGGGGAGGTCGCTACGCCGCCGAAGAGGGCACTTACACCGAGGTTATCGAATTCTTTTCAAGAGACGACTCACGGGTGGGTGCCGAACTTAGTTTTGAATTTGAGCGCAAAGGTGCAGACTGGCATCACACAGGAAAAAACAGCAAAGGGGAACCTATGTATGAAATTTGGTCCCTGCGTTAAAAGTGCACGCCGGGCGATCAGGACCTGGATCTGTGTATATCCGATTTGCCGCCCCTTTTCTCGAGTAAACGGATACGCTGTATTTCTATCCCTTTATCAAGAGGCTTGAGCATATCGTACATATTGAGGGCTACCACACTTGCCCCATGCATGGCTTCTACTTCCACACCCGTCTTGTAATTGGTCTTCACTGTCACCAGGATCCGGATCTCAAGACCGTGAATCTCGTAGGCAATAAGGGCAGCCTCTATGGGAATTGGGTGACAATCCGGGAGGAGTTCAGGTGTTTTCTTTATCCCGAGCAATCCGGCCGCCTTACTCATCTCAAAGACATCTCCTTTTGGGACACGACCTTCCTGAATGGCTTCCAGAGTTTCCTGTTCTGAAAGCACCACGGTGGCCTCTGCAGTGGCTGTTCTGAGGGTAATGTCTTTATGCGTGATGTCCACCATGACTATTGATTAATTTTCCAGGAATAACTGTCGTCTCCGAAGCATTCTTTCCCGAAGACGGGCAACTCTTTTTTAATTCGTTCCACCACCTGATGAAGGGCCGTAAAAACCTCTTTTCTGTGAGGGGAGGAAACGAATACGAAAAGGCATATTTCCCCTACGCCCACACTTCCCAAACTGTGGTAAATATGCATACAGCTCAGATCGAACTCCGCAAAAGCCGCTTCCCGTATTTCGACAATTTTTTCAAGGGCCATAGCCTCGTATGCCGTGTACTCAATAGCCTCCACGATTCTCCCGTCGATGGTGTCCGCACGGACCTGGCCGAGAAAAATATCATGAGCCCCGATATGCGTTTTACGCTGGTGTTTCGCAATTGAACCGGCAATAAACTCCGGACTGATGGCTCCCTGGACAAAAAGGTTTATTTTTTTTTCAGTCTTCATTTTGAAAATCCTTTCGTAGCGAAGGTACCAAAGATTTTAAAAAGTATTCATAAATTCGCAGGCCCTTGGCCCCGTAGTTCAATGGATAGAATAGAAGTTTCCTAAACTTTAGATCCAAGTTCGATTCTTGGCGGGGCTACGAATAAACACAAAAACACCCGCGCATGGCGCGGGTGTTTTGTTTCCGACAGGACGCGTAAAAAGCTTGCTTTTTTAAGCGGACGGGAGGAAACAAAACCAGCTGCCGGCAGGCAGATGACGTTTTTGTATTTTCAACACGAGCGCTAACAAGAACAGCGAGCGAAGCGAAGCTATCTCTTGGCCACAAAGAGCGCGAAGCCTTTTCTTCGCAGAAGGAAAAACGAAGCTATCTCTTGGCAAGAAGAAGCTTTAAACAGCAGTGCTTACTCCTCAAAGACCTCAACAATCATCTCCACTTCAACAGCGATACCCCTGGGAAGAGACCCCATACCTACCGCAGCCCTGGCGTGTTTTCCACGTTCACCAAAGACTTCCACCATAAGATCAGAATACCCGTTGATCACTTCGGGTTGGTTTGTGAAATCCTGCGTCGCATTCACCATCCCAAGGACTTTGACAAGTCGCTTTACCTTGTTGAGATTCCCGAGTTCCGCCTTTAATACGGCTAACTGATTGATGCCTGCCACACGGGCCGCTTCATAGCCTTGTTCCACAGTCAAATCCGCCCCCAGTTTACCCGTGATATAAGCGCCATCCGCCTTTTTAGGTCCCTTTCCGGCCAGGAAAACAAGGTTTCCAACGCGGACCGCATTGACGTAATTCGCCACGGGATTGGAAGCCTCGGGAATGGTAATCCCAAGAGCTTTAAGATTGGCTTCCGGATCGTATTTGTTGGTGTCCTGAGCAGAAATAAGTGTGCTTGTACTGGTGCACAAAAAGGCGAACAGGAATAGATTTAAAAAGGGCTTTAGTTTGGTTTTCATTGAATTTAGAATTTAGTGCTCTTAAAGATACAAATGTCCCGGGCATAAGCTATAATCACCCTTACATTCTAATTGTGCACTGCGATTTGACAATTTCAAAACGAAAGAGCCATTACTTCGCGAACTTCAGGATTCCAGCGGTATCCAGGGTCTGGAACACCCCTTCGGGTAGTACCCCATACGATTTAAACTTTTTGATGTCTTCCCGGATCACCTTCCGAAAATCAGAATTGGATTCATTCTTTTCCCCAAATAATTTCTCATAACCCGCCAGGGCCTCAGAGGTGTTCCCTTCCAACAAAGCACAATGCGCCAGATTACACCGGAGCGCGGGAAGATCCATTTTCTTTGCTGCGGCCTTCGCGAGTAGGTGCTGCGCCTGCCTGACTTCCCCCTGGCAAAGTTTAAGCCACGCCATATTATTCAAGGCCAAAACAAAAGGCTTTCGGAGGGTTCTATTGTCTGGAAAACTTTCATAAAAGACTTCCAGGCTTTTCAATATCTTTTGCTGATACCCTCCTTTCTCATCCAACTCCAATGTACTGTCAATCTCCTGGTCCCAATGCCGAATCTTTTCCAGAATGTCCAGGGTCTGTATTTCCTCCGCATCGATCCCGTTAAAGTAGGTGTCGAAAAAGTCAAAATCGTTTTTCATGTTGGCCGTGGAAGGACTCTCCGGCAGAGACGTGAGTACGGGTTCCATTTCCGCGAGTAGCTCCAGGCCCCTGCTCCGGAACTGAATATCTTTATCCACTTCCAACTTGCGTTGATAAAATTCCAGGATATTCAGAGCCGTTACGCAGTAGTCCGCTCCAAACGCTTCCATCGACCTGTTTGTCAACTCCTTTCGCAATTCCAAAGCCTTTAGGAGCTTTGAAGCTGCATCCTTCCATTGAGGCGTTTCCAGCGCATAGATTCCGCAGTTATGATAGGCCGTCGCCAGGTAGTGGCGAAATTTATCCGGGCTGGTTTCAGATAAGTTTTCATAAAGGGCAATGGCTTTTTGACCTGCCAGTAAGGCTTCCGAATATCGGTTCGTTTTGTCCGCATAGAGTATCCCCAGACTGGAATAGGTGGCCGCGAGATATGGCAAAAAGGTTTCCGGCTTTTCTTGGCAGAGCCACTGGTACGCTTCCAACGTCTTCTGGTAGTGTGTCAGTGCCTTATCGTATCCCTCAAGCTGGAGATGTGAAACGGCCAGATTATTCTGACAGGCGGCCACAAGGGGTCGATATTTCCGTGGATTTTCGACAGCCCCGGCCTGGTAGTGATCTAACGCCTTTTGATAATTGGACTGGGCGTCATAAGCGTTGAATTCGTCTGTATAAATAGCCCCGAGCTGATAGTGTGCCAGAGCCTCCATATCCGCATCCAGAGCTTCTGCGTGCCGCCTGTTTAATTCCAGTGCAGCCTTATAGTCCTTTTTGGAATACCAGTATTTCTTTCTCAGGTAATAGGCTTCCCCCCGGGCCATTAAAGAATGTGCCAGGTGGGTATGAAAACGACTATCGATCTCAGATAGGGCCGTATAAACAGCAATCGATTGGTCGAAATACCCGATGGCGGTTTTCGGATCCTCGGGCAGCGAAAGTCTGCCTAAATTATTTAGCGACAAAGCCCGCTGTTCCTGAATCTCAGGGGCTTCGGAATCGGGAACCTCAAGAACTTCTAAAAACTGAGCGGTGGCTTCCGGCCGTGCCCCTGTGAGTTCCCTGATTCGGGCGACCGTATTTCCAATCTGCATCTTCAAAAGGGTGGTTGGAACTACTTTGAGGGCACTTTCAAAACTGGGAAGGGCTTCTTCGGGTCTGTTAGACTGTAAGAGTTGTTCTGCCTCAGTAATATAATCTTCAAAAGTTTTCATAAAGTGGCGGTGTTTAAATTCTCCTGATCTCCTTCGCCTGCACGCCTGCAATAATCCACGAATGACAATCGGGAAATCTCCTTGTACTCCAGGGAATTAACCCGGGCCGTTTCTTTTTGCATATCGATCCACTCAATCCCCCTATCCCGAAGGGCTTCAACAGCACGGACAAGGGCAAAAGCAGCAGCCCCCGGAACCGTCTCTGCAGTATACTCCCCAAAGCACATATGCCCTACACAGACTCCAAAAAACCCACCTACCAGATTTCCTTTACAGACCACTTCCTGGGCGTGTATCCTGCCCTTTTCAAATAATTCTGTGAAAATCCGGAACATCCGTTCGGATAGCCAGGCAGGCCCCATGGCCTCTTTATCATTATTCAGGCGTTGACACAGGCGTAATAATTCTTCAAATCGGGTGTTTACCGAAGTTGTAAATACAGGCTCCGAATTCATCGCCGGAGCACTAAACGCGTTGGTTTCCAGGACGATTCGGGGATCCGGAGACCACCATTTTACGTGCTTCATGGGATGGTGCCAGTAATACACTCCGCTTTGATACCCGCGGACCAATTGAGAAGCTGTCATATCTCCTCCTACCGCCAGCAGTCCGTCGAGATCGGCAAAGTGTGCAGGGGGAAACCCCACTTCCCCTTTTTTAAGTTCGAAATACGGCACAGGACTGAGGTTTAGGATGGGTTAGGACCAAAATAAGGACCGTGATTTACGATTGTTTCTTTATCATTTCAGAGTGGAAGGGGCATCCTGCCCCCGGGTCGTCAAAAAGCCTCAAAATTTCAGGCACCTCCCGTTTCCAGCTCATCGAGTTCTCCCAGTTGCCGAAGGATTTCAAATGTCTTTGCGGCTTCCTCTTCATTGACAATAGCGATGGCCGCCCCTACATGTACCATGACGTAGTCCCCTACCTTCGCCCGGGGGACAAGGGTCAGATTCACCTCCTTGACCACCCCGTCAAAGGAGACGTTACCCAGACGAAAGGTCTCATCCAAAGTTTGGGTAATTTCAATCAGTTTTCCAGGTATTGAAAGACACATTTTTCAGGCTTTTTTTGGAACGATCTGTTCTTTTAACCATTCATACCAGGCTTCCATACCCTCACCTGTCGTTGCAGAGACTTCAAAAAACTTCAGATTCGCATTCACCTGCAGGGCGTAGTCTTTTACCTTGCCAACATCGAAATTCACATAGGGAAGCAGGTCTATTTTGTTGATAATACAAATGTCCGAGCTGTGGAACATATCGGGATATTTAAGAGGCTTGTCCTCCCCTTCTGTTGTACTGATAATCACTACCCGCTTTTTTTCTCCCAAATCAAACATTGAAGGGCAGACCAGATTCCCTACATTCTCGATCATTAATATCGCATTGGCCTTCATCTGTAGCTGTTTTACGGCCTCAAAGACCATATCACTCTCCAAATGACATCCTTTCCCTGTGTTGATCTGAATGACGGGAACATCGAGGGCCGAAATGCGATTGGCATCATTTACCGTCTGTTGATCTCCCTCGATCACATAGAAATCCAGGGTATCCTTCAAGTCCTGTAACGTGCGTTCCAGGAGGGAGGTTTTTCCGGACCCCGGGGAACTGACCAAATTCAGCGTAAGAATATTCAAAGCTTCAAAATAGCCTCTGTTCCGGGCAGCCATGACCTGATTGTGGTGCAATACATCCTGTTCTACCTCAAGTATTTTTTTATTGGGAGCCAGGGTAATTCCTCCGGCATCGTGGGAATGTGTGTGGTCGTGAGAATGACTGTGGTCGTGATCGTGAGAATGACCGTGACCGTGATCATGAGAATGACCGTGGGAATGACCGTGATCGTGAGAATGGCCATGGTCATGACTGTGGTCGTGATCGTGAGAATGGCCGTGATGGTGATGATGTTCATGTGAATGTGTGAGTCCTTCCTGATATACTCCCGGCATCAGAATTCGAACCCCGCCTTCTTCACTTCCGCATCCGCATGTTCCGCACATAATAGTATGGTATTAGTTTAAACAACTTCCAGGGCTTTCACCCGTAATTCTTTTCCTTTTAAGATCGCCTTTAAATTGCTCCGGCAAACGGGGCATGAATCGTAGAATTTTTCCAACTCAAACAATGTGTCACAGTCCATGCAGCGCGCCTGTCCCTGAATCACTTCGATCCGCTTTTCGGCCTGTTCCAAAACGGTGTTTTTTACCGCCAATGGCCAGACAAAATTGAGAGATTCGAATTCGATCCCCGCCAGTTTTCCGATTTCCAGTTCAATGCATTCCACCTTAGAAGCTCCGGCCTTGTGGGTCTCGGACTCCGCGATTTTGACAATTCCCATCGCAATGGATAATTCGTGCATCTTTGGTGACAGTTTTTGGAACAGTATCAATATTAAATTAAAAAATATCCGGAAAGCCTGACATAAATCATGTTTTTTCTCTTTTGAGTGTTCTAAGTTTATTGTACGACTACCTACAATTTTTTATTCTAATTAACTGGCAATCAGATGGCTTTTGAAAGAAACACTCAGGAAACCTATTATGACAGCATCATAAAACAGGGGTACAGCCGAAGAGACTTCATGAAATTTGCGACGTATATCGCAGCATACATGGGGCTAGAAACCACAATGATTGGCCAGGTGGCCAAGTCTTTGGAAACCACATTCAGAATCCCGGTAATCTGGGAACACTTCCAGGAATGCACGTGTTGCAGTGAATCCTTTATCCGTTCGGATCACCCTATTGTATCCGATATCATCCTCGATAAGATTTCCCTGGATTATACGCTGACGCTCATGGCAGCCTCCGGGCATCAGGCCGAAGCGGCAAAACACGACACCATGGAGAAATACAAAGGTGAATACATCCTTTGTGTTGAAGGCTCTGTTCCACTGGGAGATGACGGAAATTACTGTTGTATTGCCGGCCGCTCCGCCAAAGATATCCTTTTGGAGTCTGCAGCTGGGGCCAAAGCAATCATCGCATGGGGCAGCTGTGCCTGTAATGGATGTGTTCAGGCGGCCTATCCCAATCCCACTCAGGCCACACCTATCCATGAAATCATCAAGGACAAACCCATCATCAAGGTTCCGGGCTGTCCGCCTATCGGAGAAGTAATGGCGGGCATCATCGTGCACCTGATCACTTTTGGTCGATTGCCAGAGCTCGATAATATCGGCCGACCCAAGGCCTTTTATGCCAAACGCGTCCACGATTCCTGTTATCGCAGACCCTATTACGACGCCGGTCTGTTCGCCGAAACCTTTGACGACCAGAATGCCAAAGAAGGGTATTGCCTCTATAAAGTAGGTTGCCGGGGTCCGATGACCTACAATTCGTGCGGGACAATCCGCTGGAATAACGGCGTGAGCTTCCCCATTCAGTCCGGACACGGTTGTATCGGATGCAGCGAGGAAGATTTTTGGGACAACGGCCCCTTCTACGAACGCCTTACCGGTCTGGCAGGCTTTGGAATAGAGAGTTCTGCAGATACTATTGGAAAAGTTGCAGCAGGTGTGCTTGCCGGAGGTCTGGCTGCCCACGCCATTGCCGCGAATATTACCAAACGAAAAGAACTTTCAGATCGCATCAGGCGCGGTAAGGAAAATGAGAAAAAATTCGAATCATAGATTCTCCATAAATCCATCATCATGGCAAATAGAATAGTAGTAGATCCCATTACCCGAATCGAAGGGCATTTGCGCATCGAGGTTGAGGTCAAGGATGGCGTCATTACGGATGCCTATAGCTCCAGCCCTATGGTTCGCGGGTTGGAAAGCATCGTACAGGGGAGAGACCCGAGAGATGTTTGGGCCTTTGTTCAAAGAGCTTGTGGGGTTTGTACCACTGTACATGCCCTGGCCTCTGTCCGCTCGGTTGAAGATGCCCTGGGCATACATATACCTCCCAACGCAGAAATGGTTCGCAACATCATGGAAGGCAGTCTCTATATGCATGACCATGTAGTGCATTTCTATCACTTGCACGCCCTGGATTGGGTCGATGTGGTCAATGCACTTAAGGCAGATCCGGCGGCCACTTCAACGCTGGCGCAGAGTATTTCCAGCTGGCCCAAGAGTTCCCCGGGCTATTTCTCTGACATCAAAAAGCGGATCACCCGATTTGTAGAAAGTGGACAATTGGGAATTTTTGCCAACGGTTACTGGGGACATCCCCAAATGAAACTTCCACCTGAGGTAAACCTCCTCGCGGTGGCGCATTATCTTGAAGCGCTCGAATGGCAAAAAGAAATCGTTAAGGTGCATACCATCTTCGGGGGTAAAAACCCGCATCCCAACTACCTCGTTGGGGGTATGGCCTGTGCCATTAATGAAGACAGCCCGGGAGGGCTTAACGCCGAGCGGCTGGCCTATGTGGGGCGGCTGATTAAAGAAGGGCAGGAATTCGTAGAACAGGTGTATCTCCCTGACCTGATGGCCATCGCCTCCTTCTATAAGGACTGGGGCGCCATCGGCAAAGGCTTCGGAAATTATATGGCTTACGGAGATTTCCCCACCAATGGGTACGCGGATATCTCAAACTTTAAGTTCCCTCCGGGAATTATCCTGGACCGGGACCTCTCGAAAGTGCATGAGGTAGATCATCGCAACGAAGACATCGAAGAATTTGTGAACAATTCCTGGTATGATCCGTATGCAGAAGGGATTGAAACCGGGAAGCATCCCTGGGATGGGGAGACCCATATCAATTACAGCGGTCCCAAGCCCCCTTATGAACAATTGGATGTCAGCCAGAAATACAGCTTTATCAAAACCCCGCGCTGGAAAGGAAAACCGATGGAGGTAGGGCCTTTAGCCAGACTCCTTGTCGGATATGCCCGCGGTAATCAAGAAATTCAGGAGCTCGTGAACGGGGCGCTTACCCAACTCGATGTGCCCGTAGATGCGCTCTTCTCTACCCTGGGTCGGACAGCCGCCAGAGGACTGGAAACCCGGCTTGTCGCTCAATGGACTCAGGATTTTTACGCCACCCTCTTGAACAATATTAAAAACGGGGATTCCCGAATGGCAAATACCGAATTGTGGGAACCGGAATCCTGGCCTCAGTCTTCAAAGGGTGTAGGCTTCTGTGAAGCCCCCAGAGGGGCACTCGGACACTGGATCCGGATAGAGGACAAGAAGACGGCCAACTATCAATTGGTGGTTCCCTCAACCTGGAACGCTTCGCCCAGAGATCCAAAAGGACAGCGCTCGGCTTATGAATCCACGCTCTTAGGTACGCCGGTGGCCGATCCTGAACTCCCGCTGGAAATTATAAGGACGATTCACTCCTTTGACCCCTGTATCGCCTGTGCTGTGCATCTGTACGATGAACACGGAAAGCACCTCTCTCAAGTGCAGAATATTTCGAGTTGTGACATTTAAAAACCAGAACCATGCAGCCCAAAAATTATAAACGCGTCTATGTCTGGGAACTTCCGGTACGGATTTTCCACTGGATCAACGTGCTCTGCATCACTGTGCTGGCCATCACCGGGTTTATTATTTCCGATCCGCCGGCCATTCTCTCCGGGGCAGAAGCGAGCGAGTCGTATTGGTTTGGAACGGTACGGTTTATTCATTTTGGAACGGCCTATATTTTCTTTTTCAATATGCTGCTGCGCATTTACTGGGCTTTTGTGGGAAACCGTTTTGCACACTGGAAAGCCTATTTGCCCTTCAGCAAGAAAATGCGTAAAAATATCCTTCATGTCCTTAAAGTAGATATCCTCCTGCAACACGATAAAACCAATGATGTACGGAACATAAGTGTGGGGCATAATTCTGTAGCCGCCATTTCTTATGTAGGACTCTTTGTGGTAGCCGTGGTTCAGGTCATCACCGGCTTCGGTTTATACGCCGACATGTCAGGGTGGTGGTTGGCGGACCTTTTTAGCTGGGTAGTCCCCCTATTCGGAGGAGATTTTATGGTCCGTACCATTCACCATATTGCCACCTGGTTTTTTATCCTCTTCACGCTCATACACGTCTATCTCGTCTTTTACCACGACTGGCTCGAAGGCCGGGGTGAAGTATCCTCAATGTTCGGAGGTTATAAATTTGTACAGGAAGATCGGTTGACCAAAGAAGAAATCCAGGATCTTATTGCCGAAGCGGAAGATCTGGCGAACACTCCGGCAGAACCTTCTCAAACTTCCTGATAGTCCATTCAGACATACCCTATATATGAAAAACACATCTCAAAGCCCGCAAGGCATCAGCAGTGACAGCTATTACTTTGAAAAAGACAAAACCGGCAGTATCCTTGTCCTTGGGGTCGGCAATTATCTGATGGGTGATGAAAGCATTGGGGTGCGGCTGATTGAAGCCCTTTCTGAGCATTCCATCCCTGAATATCTGGATATCCTCGATGGAGGTACGGGCGGGTTTTTACTGCTCGATCGTTTTCAGGCCTATGGCACTGTGATCTTTGTGGATGCCACCATGGATGGAAAACCGGCCGGAACCGTCAGCCTGTTGCGGCCAAAATTTGCGTCTGACTTTCCCAAGGCACTAAGCGTGCACGATGTAGGTCTTAAAGATATGATTGAAGCGGTATATCTGCTGGAACACCAGCCTGATCTTTACCTGATTACCGTTTCTATCGACCATATAAACCCGATGAGCGTTGAAGTTTCCCCGCCCGTGAAAAACGCCATCCCGGTAGCCATGGAGCAAATACTTACACTGGCGCAAACCCTCCACAAAGAAGCGCAGGTTGTTGGGGACCACCTTTAGGATACAAATTCAGGGACGGGTACAGGGCGTGGGATTCCGACCATTTGTATATCGCGAAGCCCTGGCCTTTAAACTCGTGGGCAATGTGTCTAACAATGAATCTGGCGTGGAAATAACGGTCTCAGGGCCGAGACAAAGCCTGGCATCCTTCTACAAAAAAATTACGCAGGAAGCCCCGGCCATCGCCCGGGTCGTGCACCATCATTATGAGGAAATTCCATATCGATCCTATAAGCGATTTAGTATCCGACCCTCAGCAAAAAACAGCACCCTGAACCTGCAATTGACTCCGGATTTTGCCCTTTGTCCGGACTGCAGGCAAGACCTTAATGATCCCGATAATCGTCGTTTTGGATATCCGTTTATCAGTTGTGTGAATTGCGGGCCCCGCTGGGCCCTGACAAAAACATTTCCTTTCGAAAGGGAGCATACCAGTATGCAGGCTTTTAAAATGTGCGATGTATGCGCAGAAGAATATGGGAATCCGAAAGATCGGCGTTTTCACGCTCAGACAAATAGCTGTGGGCGTTGCGGAATAAAATATCGGATTACAGACGCCAAAGGGGTTTCGTTTTCTGTGAAAAATGAAGCTATTTTTAAGCAGCTTGCCCTATTTCTGGAGGAAGGGAAGATTATCGCCCTAAAAAACACCTCGGGATACCTGCTGTGCTGCGATGCCACAAAACCGAAACCCATTGAAACTTTACGGTCCCGAAAAAAAAGGCCCACAAAGCCCTTTGCGGTGCTTTACCCCTCCCTCGAATATTTGGAGTCGGATTTTTCCGTACACCCGGCTGAAGGAAAAGCCCTGAGATCCCCCGAGCGCCCTATAGTACTGCTGGACACGAATGGGTATACCGGGAAGGCTGTGTTGGATATCATTGCCCCGGGCCTGCACCAACTCGGGGTAATGTTGCCCTATACGGGCCTTCTCGACCAGCTTTCCAGGGCTTATCCGAAACCCCTGATTGCTACCAGCGGGAATATTCACGGGGCTCCGATATGTTTTTCCGAGGCCCAGGCACATGAAAAATTATCGGGTGTAGCGGATTATTTTTTTGAACACGACCTCGAAATTATTCATTCGCAGGATGATTCTGTGCTGCGTTTTTCCACACCTGAAGCTATTCCCATTTTGCTCAGAAGAAGTCGGGGAATGGCGCCGAACTACAGCCGGCCCGTAAATTCAGCGCATAGTACAGGTCTTATGGCTTTGGGAGCGGAACTTAAAAGCACTATTGGTTTTATTCCAAATGACTTTCTCTATATCAGTGAGTACATAGGAAATTTGGAAAATTTTGAGGTCTTTGAGCGGTTTACCGAGTTGATCAAAAGCTTCACCACCCTCTTTCAAAAGCGACCGACCGCCCTGCTCACCGATACCCATCCGGGGTACCAAAGCACCCGGTACGGGAAGGAGCTATCTGAAAAATGGAGCATTCCCTGGCATCAGATTCCGCACCATAAGGCCCATTTCGCCGCGGTACTGGGGGAGAACGATCTGTTCAAAAGCCCTGAACCCATACTGGGAGTTGTTTGGGATGGCACCGGATACGGGGAAGACGGGCAGGTTTGGGGAGGCGAATTTTTTCGTTTTGAGAAAGGCTCCATGGTCCGGGCCGGGCAAGTGGCGTACTTTGACTGGCTGGCGGGGGATGCTATGGCCAAAAATCCCAGGCTCTCTTTGTTTTCTCTGCTGGAGGAGCCTGAATTTGTACAGGACAAATTTAGTCCGCACGCCTGGAGGCTCTACAAGCAACTCAAGTCCGGAAACACGCTTAAAACCTCCTCTATGGGCAGGCTGTTCGATGCGGTGGCTTCCCTGCTGGGCCTATGCGATCTGAATTCTTATGAAGGAGAGGCGGCTATGCTCCTGGAAGCCGCTACCCGCACTTTTGAAACCGGTCGTGCCTCCCAACTCGTTCGTCTGGATGAGGCCGGCAACATTCCTGCTAAACAGCTCATTGGGGAACTCAAAAACAGGCGGATT
Source organism: uncultured Bacteroidota bacterium (assembly GCA_937136025.1). Lineage (GTDB taxonomy): Bacteria > Bacteroidota > Bacteroidia > Flavobacteriales > Flavobacteriaceae > Robiginitalea. The sequence continues at coordinate 25,019 of CAKZOC010000161.1, read as the reverse complement.
TCCGGCCAGCCCCCCGGACAGCTCGCCGGGGATTTTATTTTCACCCTGGCAAAGCTTATCTTAGAGAAAGCGGAGCGGGAAGGCATTTCCAAAATTGCCTGTAGCGGAGGGGTATTTCAGAATGCACTACTCGTTACTTTGCTTTGTGAACTAAACCCCGGTTCTTTTGAACTCTATTTTCATCGTGAACTCAGCCCCAATGATGAAAACATACCTTTCGGGCAATTGATGTACCATTTGAACTGTCATTAATGAAATATCTGACTGAATACCGGAATCTGGAGGCGACCCAAAAGGTACTGGGACAAATAGAAAAAGTGGTCACCCGACCCTGGCAAATCATGGAGATTTGCGGCGGGCAGACGCATAGCCTGGTTCGCAATGGATTGCTCGATTTGCTTCCGGAGGAAATTCAGATGATCCACGGCCCGGGCTGTCCCGTATGCGTCACCCCTATGGAACTTATCGATCTGGCTATAGCACTTATGGCAAAAGGGGTTATCCTCTGTTCTTTTGGCGATATGGTTCGGGTCCCCGGCAGCGGGATGAGCCTGTTGGAGGCCAAAGCCAAAGGCGGGGATCTCCGGATTTTGTATTCACCCCTGGAGGCTGTGCGGATTGCCCGGGAAAACCCGGAGCGGGAAGTGGTCTTTTTCGCCGTGGGGTTTGAAACCACAGCTCCCGCCAATGCCCTCTCGGTTCTACAAGCCGAGAAAGAAGGGCTTACCAACTATTCTATCCTGGTATCTCATGTTTTGGTGCCTCCCGCCATGGAGGGAATCCTCAGTGACCCCCACTGTGCTATAGATGGATTTTTGGGCGCAGGACATGTATGTGCCATTATGGGATACCGCGAATACCATCCCATATCTGAAAAATATAACATCCCCATAGTCATTACGGGTTTCGAACCCCTGGACCTTGCAGAGGGCATTTACCGGGCCGTCCTTCAGCTGGAAAAAGGAACATACCGTGTTGAAAACCAGTATAAACGCGCCGTCACCGAGGAGGGAAACCTGGCCGCCCAAAAGGTGATCCGGCAGGTATTTCAGATTGGCGACCGGCAGTGGAGGGGAATCGGCACCATCCCCAGGAGTGGATACGTCCTCAGGCCGGAGTACAGCAATTTTGATGCAGCCCGGAAGTTTGAGCTCGTGGAAACAGGGCGGGCCGAAAATAGCAAATGTATGGCCGGAGCTATTCTGACCGGACAAAAGAAACCGCATCAGTGCCCTCATTTTGGAAAAGAATGTACGCCGAGGAATCCCTTAGGCGCTCCGATGGTCTCCTCGGAAGGAGCCTGTGCCGCTTATTATCATTTCGCCAGCACCCTTTGATCTTTTTAAACTATGTATTCAAAACCTAAGCTCCCGGATTCCATACAACTCGCTCATGGCAGCGGCGGCCTGATGACTCGGGAATTATTGGACGAAATCGTTTTTACAACCTTCCAGAATCCTTATCTGGAGCAAAAACACGACGGGGCGATTGTCCCTCTTGAAGGTCCTGTGGTCATTTCCACAGATAGTTTTGTGGTCTCCCCTATTTTTTTCAGAGGGGGGAATATCGGAGAACTGGCGGTTCATGGCACCGTAAATGATGTGGCCATGTGCGGAGGTATCCCCAAGTTTCTCAGCCTTTCATTTATCATTGAAGAAGGCCTGCCTACGTCAGACTTTCTGAAAATTGTGCACTCCATAAAGGTCGCGGCAGATGCCTCAGGTGTACAGATCGTTACAGGCGATACCAAAGTTGTAGAAAGCGGCAAAGGCGATAAAATCTTTATAAATACAACCGGGATTGGCAGTCCGCATCCCAAAGGGCGCATTGCGATGGAGCATGTTACCGTTGGAGACCAGGTCCTGGTCAGCGGCCCCATCGCGGCCCACGGAATGGCGATCCTTTCGGAACGGGAAGGACTGGAGTTTGAATCTGAAATACAAAGCGACACCACGAATCTGAATCACCTGGTGGATGATTTACTGCAAAATTTTGGCCCGGCCATCCACTTGCTGAGAGACCCTACGCGAGGCGGGGTATCCGGGGTTTGTTCAGAAATTGCACAAGACAGCGATCTGGGTGTAGTGCTGCGCGAAACGGATTTTCCGATTGACCCACAGGTCTCAGCGGCCTGCGAAATCCTAGGACTGGACCCACTCTACGTAGCGAATGAAGGCATTCTATGTGCGATAGTAGATGGAAATGATGCCTCTGAAATTCTGAGCTTTATGAAGGGACATGCGAAAGGGTCAAAAGCTGCATGCATCGGCGCCATTGTAGAAGAACACCCCGGCAAAGTGGTCATGGAAAGCAGCATTGGCGGGAAGCGCATAGTTACGCCCCTTATTGGGGAACAGCTACCGCGCATCTGTTAATTGCTCAACATCCAGTAAACTCCGATCACCACTGCGAAAAGGCCCCCGGCGACACGTATCCCGCGAAAGAAAAGGGGGTTATGCCAGTTTTTAGCCAGATCCGATACCCTGCCAAGTACCAGGGTAAATACGGTCATGGCCACCACGGTACCCGCTCCAAAGCCTGAGATATAGGACACCGCTTCGCCCTGTGAATCAAAACTCAGCACCGGTAGAAATAAAAGAAAATGCGCTACGCCTGCCAGGCCGTGCAAAAACCCTATGGAAAATGCCGCAACCTGATGATTCCCGGGTTCTTTGGCATGAGTATGCGTATGTGTCGCAGACCCCTCATGGCTGTGGGGATGTTTGTGTAGATAGGGGGAATCACTATCATGTATGTGGGTATGTGAATGGACTCCTTTCTTGGTAAATACAGAATACAGCGCCCAGATTCCCACCAGGATGAGCACCAATCCTACCAGCTGTTCGCTGTAGGCAGATATCTCCTCCACGGGGACCGCCTCCCGGAACAGCAGGAACAAAAACCCGATAGCCAACATTCCGGTGAGATGGGCCAGGCCCCAAATCAATCCGATTTTCCAGGCTTTCTTTTTTCGGGCTATGGCAAAAGGTGTAACTGCGGCCAAATGATCTGGCCCCGATATCACGTGCAGCATAGCTGCCAGTAATCCTGAAGTGAACGCGAATAGCATTTGCCTGGAGTGTTATCCGTACAACTAAAGTACTTGATTTTCTTGAAATCAAGCCTCCCTGATTGTATTGGGGTCTCCCTGCGATAAAACCAGAATCAGGTTTCGGTTTCCCCGAACTCGAAAATGTCTTCAATGGTGCACTCAAAGAGGTTGGCAATGCGAAAAGCCGTGGGGAGACTGGGGTCAAATTTTTCCTTTTCTATAGCATTGATCGTTTGGCGGGATACTCCGATAGCCGAAGCCAAATCCTCCTGTGTCCATTTCTTTTCAGCCCTCAAAATTCGTATTCTGTTTTTCATATCCGGCTATTAAATGGTTTACAGGTAGCGTTTGCGATTAAAGATCAGGGCAATCATATAAAAGAGTGCCATAAAAATGACCAGAAAGCTTATTTCGGCATCCCATGGGATCAGATTCGTAGAATCCATAATACTGTAGGCGATTCCAACGATAAGGGTGAGCCCCAGAGTCAATGCCATGGCTTCGAGCTGCACCTTTTTTTCCAGCTCATCGGAGTCCTCCAGAAACTGGCGATTGGCCAGAACCATACCCACTCCGATTCCGACATTTAACAGGATAGACAATGCGGTCAGCACCTTATTTCCCTCCCATAGAAATAGACTGCCGAAAGTGGCCAGGGCCGTTGAAAGTGTCCACGCCATGGTCCATATCGCCAGCCGGCTCAAATTTTTTCTTTTTGCTGTTTTTGTATTCATAACAAAGGATTTAATTGTAAACGTAGTTTGTCTTTTTGTAAAGTTTATTTGACAAATATACTATAAATTTTTAAATGTCAAGTTTGTTTGACAAAAAAATAGCCCTGAGGGCTATATCGAGCTTATCGAATCCTATACAAAACAGCTTTGAAACGGATACTTCTCGTCCTTTTGCGGACGGGATTCAGCTTACACGCTCAGTAATCCTGGAAAAGGGTGCTCAAATCAATGGGGTCTGGGCCTGGGGTATGCAGATATTTTTACGCGCCTGAATGTCCTGGGAATTTCCTTTACGCACAGCTAGCACTTCTTCGGAAAGGTGACTTATCCCTCCAAAAGCTCCTGCGATGTCAGGCCTCCGTATTTCTGATGGTACAAATCTGCCAGACGGCGCATCAGATATTCCACTAGGGCATCTTCCTGAACCCCTCTTTGGTATTTCGCATAGGTCACCTCGAACTCTTCCTTTAAAAAGAAATCCAGATCGTCTGAGCCATAGCGATTAAAGGCATTCCAGGACCGCAACCCGTTGAGCATCTCCCGGTGTGCGAGATACCTCCTTTGGGCGGTCTCAAATTCCTGTTGTTTCCGGGAGTTGTTCTGATTCTCTGGTATTCTGGATTCCCGATAAAGTTCCTGATAGCTGCGGGCTACATCCTGATCCGCATCCATCGCCTCGGAAATCAGGCGAAAATAGGCGCGGCTTACCAACACCGGATAGCGCTCAATGAAGTCTGCGGAAGCCCCGGTTGTCTCCGTTGGGCTGAATTCGGGTAAGGCGAAGTACGTCGCATTTTCGGACGGGGGGTTGGGACTCTCGTGAAGCGAAGTTTCCCACCTGCCGGATTCCAAGACGTCCTCCCAGGCCTCGCCATAGGATTCCGTATCTGATTGCAGCGGACTACAAGCACCGATAAGCACTAAAGCCAACGCCAAGCAGCTGACATATCTACCCCTGAAATTATTCATTTTCATATAGTGTTCTGCCCGAAATAAAGGTATTCGGGTCAGTCCCCAAAAAGCTTGAGCCTAAGTGCTTTGATTCCTCGTCAAAACACATTTTTCACCTCCTTGGCAGGCCCGATTACCCTCACACCCTCGGCTTTTATTTACTCAGATACAGGGCTCCTATCCCGAGCTCGTAAAACTCCCTGTTCAACCCTTCGATATCCTCGCTCATCAAAAGCTCAGCTTCTCTCTTGTGGGTATTCCACGCTGCGTTAAGTGCCTCCAATTTTGACGTTGTGCCTGTATTTATTCTTGGAATCCCGCTATCTCCATGATTCAGAGCTGTCAGGTATTCGGCTGTAAAACCATTGACGTAATTCTCTACATCGTCGTAGGCCTTGGATAGGCGTTGTACCATTTTCTTATCCCATTCCTGCATTTTACCCAGGGTGCGTTTTGCCTCTTCCGTAACTTCTATATGCGGCGTGGTTTCCAAATGTGAGATCATCTGTTGAAGCCTTCCCTGGAGGGCGTACATCCCATTGGTCAATTCCGTCATTTCCCGATACCGGTCCTCGGCCTGCTTCATGGTGGCGTCATAATCCCGCCAGGTCGCCTCCGTGGTCGGAATCAATGGATTGGGCAGCAGGATGGCCTTGGTTTGCTTTTGTACTTCCCCATGTTTCAGGCTCAGGGTATAGGTGCCCGGCATGGCTCTGCGTCCACGGAAGCTGCCTTCGATATAGGCTTCAGGAGCCCCGGGTAACCCGGAGTGCCTCAAATCCCAGACAAAACGGTTTAATCCTTTTTTCGTGGGGAGCACAGGCGCCTTTGACGGGGCTCCCTCGTAAGCCCGGTATTTTGAATCCGGAACAGAGGTAAAACTGCGAACCAAATTGCCTGCCGCATCGTGAATCTCCAGGCGCACTTCTAAAGAATCAACCGGGTCCGGCAGGGCGTAGTAAATCACCATACCACTTGCCGGGTTGACCCCTTCAAAGGAATCGGTTCCTTTGGGATCTGAAGCGTTCATACTGCTATACCAATTGGGGTAGATTACATCTTCGGGCTGATAGAGCAGTGTCGCCTTCGGTATTCCCTGATATTGCCTGAGCAGGGGCAGGTCATCGAATATCCAAAAGGAACGGCCTTGCGTGGCCAGAATGATATCATTGTGCTTGAGCAGCAGATCCGTAATGGGTACCACCGGGAGATTGGACTGTACCTGCTCCCACCTCTTGCCCCCGGTATAGGAAACATACAGACCCGTCTCGGTTCCGCAAATCAGGAAATCCTTTCGCTCCGGATCTTCCCGAACCACCCGGGTAAAGGCCCCATAGGGAATTCCCGAACTGATTTTCACCCAGGACCCTCCATAATTCGTACTCTTATACAATGCCGGTGTAAAATCGTTGAATTTATAACGCGTCGTGGCGATATAAACCGTACCGGGATCATGAGGGGATATTTCAATGGCATTCACCAGGGTTTCCGGCATTCCTTTTGGAGTGATCTTTTTCCAATTCACTCCGTTGTCCCGGGTAAGATACACCTGCCCGTCATCACTCCCGGTATAGAAGACCCCCGCTTCGTGAGGCGATTCGGCGATATAGCTGATGGTTCCGTAATTTTCAGCCCCGACTGCCTCGTTTGTGTAGGGCCCGCCTCCGTTCCCCTGTTTGTCGTCCTGATTCCCTGTGAGATCCGGAGACATCTCTTCCCAGGAATTTCCTTCATCCCGTGTTCTCAATACGTATTGGGCGGCGTGATAATAGGTATTGGGTTCGTGAACCGACTTGATGATGGGGGCATTCCAGTTAAAAAGATATTTCATCTCCCGGGCCGGAAGACCCAGATACAGATTGGGCTCTATCATGACCTTTGTCCCCGTTTTGGCCTTGACGTTCAATATATCCACGGTCCCCAGGTAGCTGCCTCCCATCACTTTCTCCGGATTATCCGGATCAAAGGCCAGGAAAGCACTTTCGCCCCCGGCGGAAGGTTCCCAATGCTCCCTTCCAATTCCCGAAGTACCCATTCCAATGCTCGAAATTTTGACGGAAGTATTGTCCTGCTGCCCCCCATACAAGTTATAGGGAAATTGGTTGTCCACAGCGACCCGATAAAACTGAGCCGTGGGCATATTGTCCTGTCTGGACCAGGTTTTACCACCATCGAAAGTGATTTCCGCCCCCCCGTCATCGGATAGCACCATATTTTTAGAATCTTCCGGATTAATCCAGAGATCGTGATAATCCCCATGATGAGAAGGGATCTCCTCCCAGGTCTTACCTCCATCGATGGATCGGTATGTAGAAGCGCTGAGTACATAAATGGTGTGCTCGTTATTCGGATCCGGAGCAATCTCGATATAGTACCATGCCCGCTGAATCAAGCGGTGATCCCCGGTCACGCGACTCCAGCTCTGCCCGGCATCGGAGGACACGAAAAGCCCCCCTTTTTCCTGATGTGTATCACTTTCAACCAGGGCATAGACCCGATCCGGATTTGCACGGGATACTGCCACGGCCATCTTTCCCTTCTCCTCAGGGAGCCCTTTATGGATTTTGAACCAGGTTGCTCCTCCATCCGTGGATTTGTACATCCCGCTACCGGGACCTCCACTGATTACCTTCCACGGCTTGCGGATATGATCCCACATGGCGGCATAGAGTACCATGGGATTATGCATGTCTATGGAAAGATCGCTGCATCCGGTGAGTTCATTGACGAAAAGGACATGCTTCCATGTCTTCCCACCATCTGTGGATTTATAAATACCCCGCTCCTTTGTAGGTCCGTGAATGGCACCCTGGGCCGCTACCCAGAGCACTTCAGGATTGTCGGGATGGATAACGATTCTCGAAATGTGGCGCGTACTATCCAAACCCATATGTTGCCAGGTCTTTCCGGCATCGGTCGATTTATACACCCCATCTCCATAAGAGGTGGTCACTCCCCTGGGCGCATGCTCCCCCATACCGACATACACGACATTCGGATGGCTCTCCGACACGGAAACGACTCCAACAGAACCTGTTTTGAAATACCCGTCCGAAATATTGTCCCAGGTCTGCCCGGCGTTAGTGGTTTTCCAAAGACCTCCCCCGGTAGTACCCATATAATAGGTAAGCGGATCTCCAACTACTCCGGAAGATCCCGTAGACCTCCCTCCCCGGAAGGGGCCTATATTGCGAAATTTAGCCGGCTCCATAAAGGTTTTGAGCTCTTGAGCCAGACTGGGAAACGCAAGGAAAAACAAAAACAGGTATAAGAAATTTCTAAGCATGGGATACGGTTTTTTTTTTGACGTTTTCTAAATGTAGTTTTTTACGGGTAGATAGAAAATCCATAGGATACTATTTTTGCGATTCGACGGGCGTTTTTTGTACCTTAAGTCTGTCTTTTAGGCCCCGGTACCCCTACATTTAGCATTTTCAATGGTAACCCTAACACCCAACCCCATGTCCATTCGATTCCGATTAGCACTTTTTATATGTACCCTCCTCCCCTTGTCTTCCGCAATAGGTCAGGATAAATCCAAAGATCTGAACGCCATGCTCCTGGAGGGGATCGAAGACTGGCACATCCCGGGAATGACGGCTATTGTGGTACAAAACGGGGAAGTTGTCTTTAGTGAAGTGTATGGGATAACCGAAGTAGAGACTAAAACTCCGGTGAATCGCGAAACACTCTTCAATATGGGTTCTACCACAAAGGCCATGGTCGCCATGGCCCTGGGAATACTGGTGGATCAGGGTAAACTGCAGTGGACGGATAAGGTGAGGGAGCACCTGCCTGAATTCCGGTTATCCGATCCCTACATTACGGAAGAAGCAAGAGTTCAGGATTTGTTGACCCACAATTTGGGAATCGCCGGTGCGGACATGCTCTGGTTCATGGACAGCGTTTCCACGGCCCAAACCTTAAAAAGGTTTGCCCTGGCCCCAAAAGCCTATCCGCTTCGGGGTGGTTTTGAATACAATAACCTGATGTACGTTGCCGCAGGGGAGGTTATACAATCTGTGTCCGGAATGCCCTGGTCCGCATTTGTCCAAAAATATCTTTTTGAACCTCTCGAAATGGAGCGTACCGTGGCCCGGGCTTCGGATATTTTTAAGGCTGGAAACTTTGTCTCCCCTTATTTCTATACTGCGGAAGAAGGGTATATAGAAGTGCCCCACAATCTGTCTGATCAGATTGGGGCCGCGGGCATGATCTGGACCTGTGCGGCAGATGTAGAACACTATCTCCAAATGCTGGTTGGGCAAGGGGTATATAAGGGAAAAACCATCCTGAAACCCGAGACCTTCAAATATCTTTTTGAACCTCATACTCTTATTCCCAAAGCGTCATTCTATCCCACTCAGGCCCTGACCCATCCAAACTGGACGTCCTATGGACTGGGTTGGTTCCAGCATGATTACAGAGGTGAAAAACTGGATTTTCACACGGGTAGCATCGGGGGTCTGATCGCTATAGCGGGAGTTATTCATGAAAAAAACATAGCGGTATATTTTATGGCGAACCGGGACCATGCAGAATTGCGGCATGCTTTTATGTATAAAGCCCTGGATCTCTGGGCTTTCGACGATGGGGATCGCCCCTGGCATAAAGAGGTATTTGAGTTGTATGAAGGGTTTCGTAAAGAAAGCCTGGGAAGGGAGAAAGCCCTTGTAGAGAAACGGATTCAAAACACCCGGCCTACCTTGCCGCTGGCAGCCTATTCGGGCGCCTATACCCATCCGATGCTCGGGACTGCAGAAGTCCGGAATACGGCGTCCTCTCTGGAGGTCCGATTCAACGATTTCCTCGGCTACAGATTGGAACACTGGCACTACGACACCTTCCGATCGGTTGAAAAGGACGATTTCCAACAAAAGCCGGTGTTTAACTTTTCCCTGGGGGCGGAAGGCCAGGTCGAGACGATAGAAGCCTTTGGCGAAACCTTTACAAAAACGAAACCTTAAATACCGTGCCTTACATGAAGGGCCCGGCGAACGCGCCTACTCCACCGGGGTAGCGATGGTAATATTCCGGTATTCCACCGGACCGTGATCTCCCTGCAACAGGATTGGTCCGGGTTCCCCTTCCCTGCTGTTCAGGGCTCCGCCTGTAATCCCGGGGATGATCTGGTTGTGAATGATGGTTTTCCCATTGGCCACCACGGTCACACGTCGTCCCACCAGGGTGATATCATAGCTCTGCCATTCCCCGGGTTTTTTGGCTGCGTTCTCGTTCGGTGTCAGGAACCCATATACTCCGCCCAGATAAATGGAAGAAGGGGCTTTACCGTAGCTATCCTCCACCTGCACCTCATATCTGCCCCGGAGATAGACCCCGGAATTGGAATGTTCGGGATACTTAAATTCGATGTGTAATTTGAAATCCTTAAAGGATTCTGTGGTCATCAGGTTCACCCCGGAAGCCGGGCTGGTCAATACACCCTCTTTTACGAACCACTGATTCTCGCTACCCGTTTGCTGTGGCACCCATCCGTCGAGGGTGTTTTGGGTCAAAAGGGCTTTGGGTGCGGCCCATTGCTCCGGTGCCGGATAAAGTAAGGCGGGAGCCTTGCTGCCCCTGAATTTCCTCGCGACCCCCATATGATCCAGTATGGTCCCCTCAAGGGCCTCCCCGGAAACGCGCCCGGTAAGGTGCATATCGTGAATCCCGGACCACTGGGGAGGGATGCTGAAACTGATCAGGCCTTCCCGGTCATGTACTTCAGAGATGGGGCGCGCGCTACCACCAGCACCGACAAAATAGCCAACAAGGGCCTTGTTCCCGGATAGCTTGACTTCCAGCCAGGAAGGCAGCCAAACCTCCCCGTACTGCACTTCTAAATCCCATTTTCCGATTGCTGTTGAGCTGGCCAGGTCCTGAGAATGCGCAACAGGAGTGCTTAAAAGACTGCATAATAGAATAAATATTCCCTTCCTTATCGTACTGTTCATTGCTTCATGTTTTCTGAATTGTCTTTAAATGTAAAAAAAATTAACGGTGTCCTGTATTTCAAAATTCTCAAATTCCGCGGGTGTTTTGTACTTTGTGCCTGAAGCGTATTTCGCCGGACACCAAAGAAATCGAAGGATGCCTGCAGAAGTTATTTTTACAGCTGTGAAGACCCCACACGAGGTTGGCAGGGTAGCAGAACTGGCCGACATTATCTGGAAAGAACACTACATACCCATTATCGGCAAGCCTCAGGTAGACTATATGCTGGAGCACTTTCAATCTGCTCCTGCCATTGAAAAGCAACTCGCTGAAGGGGTATTCTATTTTCTGATTCAGCAAGAGGACCTCGATCTGGGGTATCTCGCGTTTGAAAAAAGGGCTGCATCCCTGTTTTTAAGTAAAATATACCTCTTGGAATCAAAAAGGGGTATGGGATATGGTAGGGCGGCGATGGCTTTTCTGGAAAATTCAGCCCGGGACTTGGAATGTGCTGAGATCGCTTTAACTGTAAACAAATATAACGATCGGTCTATTGCCGCCTATAACAGAATGGGATTTCAGATAACCGGGGGTGCCATTACAGATATCGGTGGGGGGTTCACCATGGATGACTTCCTGATGGTCAAACTTTTGAAGAATACTCCTTGCGATGCAACTGGAAGTTCTCCAGTTTGATGTCGTCTACTCCAATATCGTCGAAGGGATATTCCATGTGATCCTGAATATTGTACAACGCGATCAGAATAAACTCAGTGACCACAACGATGAAGTATACCGCAATATCACTGTGGGTTGACCCTATATTATAGATAATAGTAGGGGCATATATAAGTGGAAAAATATAAATAAAAATCAGGCAGTACGCCTTCAGTGCCCGCGGCGTCCTGTGGATGTTGATGGCGAATACATTCTCGAAGCCCTCCTGCATATCATTCATGTACCTGATAACGCGGTCCTTGATCCTTCTCGGAATAAATTCCTCCAGTTCTGTAATATGGGAGTGAAAATCATGGATGGCCTGGTCTACCGCTTCCACGTTTTCCTCATTGTCTTTTAGGTGTCTGACTGTTTCATCGCTGATTCGTGCCAGGATGTCCAGCGTTCTCTTCTTGTCTTCCTCAGACATGTCTGTGCTGGTCTTAAGATAATAACTGATCGTCACCAGGGCAGACCGGTACTTGCTCAGGTATTGAAGTGCTTTTTCACGTCGCCGGAAAGCTCCGCGGATATTAAAAACCAAAGGGAAAATGATGGCAATACTGAGGAGGGTCAAATCCAAATTATACCCCAGGTTGAAATGAATGGAAATATAGGTCACAATAACCGATATCGCCAAGGTGATATACGTCTTCCGGTTAATTATTGAAGTGTATAGTTTAATGTTCGAAATTTTAGTACCTTAAGACTTTAACTCAACCACCAAGATAGTGAAAAATCGAACCTTTGCATTCATTAGCCTGTTCTTTTTTATTTTCAGCGGAATAATTTCTGCACAAGAGGCTTTAGCCGGCCTGGAGTTCAACGAACCCAACCTGCTTTTTCAAAATGAAACACCGGTTTCCGTAAAATGGAAGTACTCCGACAAGGATATGCGGAAACAAACCAATGACAGTACTTTTCTCGATTGCGTTCTCTCCTACAAACAGGAAGATGGCACCTGGGACTCCCTGGAAGTCCAGGTACGGGCCCGTGGAAATTGGAGGCAGGAAAACTGCTTCCTGACACCGGTAAAACTACAGATCAAAAAGGAACAGCGGGAAGGCACCCTTTTTGAAGGAAATAAGGAATTGAAAATGGTATTACCCTGTCGGAACAATGAACAGGGACAGGATTATGTTCTGAGAGAGTACATGGCCTACAAATTATATGAAGCGATTTCCCCCTTTCATTTCAAAACCCGCAGGGTGTCTCTGGAATTTACGGATGACCGGGGAAAGAAGGAAAAAAATTACCAGCTCGAGGCATTTTTTATTGAAGATACGAAAGAGGTGGCAGACCGTTGCAATGCCAAGAGGCTAAAGAGGAATGTACATCCCCAGCAACAGGACGATTACATTTGTACCCAGAATGATTTCTTCCAGTTCCTGATAGGAAATACAGATTATTCAGTGGCCTACCAGCATAATGAAAAGCTGCTTTTTGTTGACGGTATGAACGCCATCCCCGTACCCTATGACTTTGATATGTGCGGACTGGTTAATGCCAATTACGCCGTAGTCTCTCAAATACAGGGAGAAACCCTGGCGATTACAGATGTTACCCAACGGTTGTACCGCGGGTTTAAGCGCCCCCCCGGGATATATGACCAAGTTCGTGAGTATTACCTGTCCAATAAGGACGCCATTATGGCCAAGGCGGAGGCGCTCAAGCCTGAATTCAGGGATCCTAAGGAATATGAGGAAGCCCGGGACTATATCCTGGAGTTCTTCGATATCCTGGAGGATAAATCCAAGTTTCAGAGCAAAATCGTGAATAAGGCACGTACCAATTAGTATGTAACCTTACAGACCCTGCAAAGGAATCTAAGCTATTCCAACACTTCAGATAAGGGGGAGCCAGTCATCGTCTCAGGACCCTGCAGCTTTAGCATGCGACCCAGGGTAGGTGCAATATCTACAGGATGTACCTTGCGCGCTGAACTGCCCTTAGGAATCCCTTTACCAAACCAGAGAAGCGGCACATGGGTGTCGTACTCATAACCGGAACCATGCCCAGCCCCCTGAACTTTTGAAATAGGCGTTCGGAAATCTGACGTAGGCATCACTCCATATTCGTAAACCAATATAACATCTCCTGAGCGATCCGGAAAATACCCTTTTTTGACCATTTCAACCTGGCCTGTCGTATCTTCTAACGTCAGCAAATCCTCCGGGGTAAGGGCAAACCGCACTCCGGGTTGTTCTTTCATAATATCAGCAACACTTCGGCGTACCTCGTCCAGGGACAGCTTCTTTTCCTCAATTAAATTGTGGTCCAGATAGATTTGATTAAGCCCGAAGTACGATATCCATTTCAATGCCCCATAGGTCTGACCCAATTTAAAGTTCAGGTCCTGATTGAATTTGGGGATTACCGCCAAACCTGCAGGCTCTTTTCGGGACAATTGATACGCCACATTGGGCTGCACTCCATGGTCTGAAGTCAGAAAAACTATGTAATTTCCCTCCCCGACTTCCTTATCCAGGGTGTTGAGCATAACCTCGATCTCCTGATCCAGCCTCAGATAGATATCCTGCACTTCCACAGATTGAGGCCCAAAGGTATGCCCGGCTACATCCGGAGTTGAAAAACTCACGCAAAGCATATCGGTAACGGCATCAGCGCCTAAATCCTCAGACTTCAGGGCTTGCATGGCAAATTCACGGGTAAGGGTATTCCCGAAGGGGGTTACCCAAAGCACCTGATAATAACTGGGTTCCCCATTGTACAATTCGCGCATAGCCTTTAAGTCATAGGGAAAGGTGGGGGTTTCTTTTCCCCTTAAAGTACGCTCATATGGATTGTCATCCGGAGCACTGGCCGTGTATTTTTCAATGGGAAGGAGGGTTTCCCAGGTTTTTTCAAGGTATTTATCTGCCCGTTCTTTTTTATTAAAATTAACCACCCACCTGGGCAATTCTTCCATATAGTACGAACTGCTTACAAAATGCCCCGGACTGCTTTCCCAGTCGTTCCAGTAGGCGGCATTGGCACTGCGCCCTCCCGGAAGTATGGCGCCCCTGTCCTTAAGAGAGACGCTGATGACCTTAGCCTCCGAGTTCGATTCCTGACGTAATTGATCCGTAATGGTGCTCGTGACCAACCGGGCAGGCGAGTAGCCATAAGAAGCTTCCACCGCAGCTCCGACGATCCGAACTGAAGTATCACCCACATTACTCACCATTCGTCTGGATTCCCGCTCGTACCAACTATTCTCAATAACCCCATGTACACTGGGGGTTACCCCTGTGTATATGGATGCATGGCCGGCCGCGGTGACCGTTGGTACATAATTATAGTGTGTATTTTCATAGCTGTACCCCTCCCGCATCAGCCGTTTAAACCCGCCTTCTCCAAAGTGTTCCTGATACTTTTCGAGAAAATCAAAACGCATCTGATCTACGATCAGACCGACGACCAGTTTAGGGGGATCTTCCCCCGCTTCCTGTGCATTTATGGAAACGACCGATAAGACCAGTCCTAGAATTGTATATATAATTCTCATAGCATAAAAAGTATAACAAAAACTATTCCTCTTTTAAAGTGGGATACGTAACACCCAACTGTTCCAGGTATGAGTCATATTTCGTTTCATCGAAATATAGGGGCTCAAGCTGGGGACGAAACTCATTCATTATGGCTGTATTGAGTTCAATGGGCGGAGGATCGTCCGCAGAAATCATCGGTCGGTATTCTGTTTCCTTCTTCTGAACATTCTCAAAATAGTCATTGGCCTGTACCAGCAGTTCGGGTTGGGTCAGAAAATCCATCACAGTCATTGCCACTACTTTGGCCCCTGCCGTCGCGCCTTTATGGGCTATGGGAGTTGCCATGGCTATGGCATTAGACCAGTGATGTCCCTGAAGTCCGGGGACATTTGAAGGGAAGCGCAGCGTTACGGTTGGAATAGTCCAGGAAACATCTCCTATATCATCCGACCCCCCGCTTATAGGACGTTCCACGGGCTTTCTCAATTCCGAAAGTTCCGTGGCCAGACCTGTAGAATCTTTGGAATTAACGACTTTTTGTACGGCTTTGGCCAGCTCCTGATCTGCCTCCGACCACTCAGGGAGACCCACCTGCTGTATGTTCGCGTACATGGTTTCCGCAATCACCTTATTGAAGTGACGGGGCCATGCCGCCCCAACCACACGGGAAGTCACTTCAGTATCTGTCATCAGGGCTGCTCCTTCTGCAATATGGTTGGCGTCTTCGTACATCTCCATAATCCCTTCATAGGTCACATCGCGGAGGTAAAACCATATGGAAGCCTTTGAGGGAACCACATTCGGCTGATCGCCCGCATCCGTAAAAATGGAGTGCGATCGTTTCAGAGGATGCAGGTGTTCTCTTTTATAATTCCATCCCACATTCATCAATTCAGCGGCGTCCAGAGCTGAGCGGCCGCGCCAGGGAGAGCCGGCTGAATGGGCAGCCTCACCCTCAAAACTGTACTCCACCGAAATCAGTCCGGTACCTGTGGCCTGTCCCCAGGAAACTGCCAGATTGCTGCTGACATGGGTAAAAATGCACATATCGACCCCTTTGAACAGTCCATCCCGCACAAACCAGGCTTTTGAACCCAGGAGTTCTTCCGCGATACCCGGCCAGATCACCAGGGTTCCGCCTATATTGTTTTCTTTCATAAGCTCCTGTACTGCCAGGGCTGCGGTAATATTCAGGGGGACCCCGGAATTATGACCCTCCCCGTGGCCGGGAGCCCCTTCTACGATGGGTTTGTGAAACGCCACACCCGGATACTGAGAAGCTTTTGGAATGCAATCCACATCACTGCCGAGAGCGATCACCGGTCCTTCCCCATTAGACCATTTGGCGAACCAGGCCGTTGGAATTCCCGACACCCCTGATGTGATTTCAAAACCTGCATTTTCGAGAATTCCCGTCAGGTAATTAGAGGTTTCCACCTCGTGGAATCCGAGTTCCGCAAAACTGAAGACTTTATCCACCATGACCTGGGTCTGTTTATGGCGCTGGTCCACATTAGCGGAAACGGCTTGTTTTTGCTTTCGAATGGCAGATTTTGAATACCCTTTCTGGGCATATGATTGAGGAAGTGTGAAAAGGGCACAGAAAAGCAGTATCCATATCAAACGCGGTTTCTTCGAATTCATAAGTGTTGGTTTTGCGGTTTAATTTACAAATTAATCCCGTGTGGAGAAGCATAAACCCCTGAGCGGCTTTCGCTGTAATCTGATAAAGATCATATCGGGTACTTCCGGAAATGTCTAATTTTATCGGAATTTCGGGTAGAGAAGACTCTTATCCCCTTACCAGTAACGACAGAAATAGTATCTTTAAAGCGATGACGCGACTGCTTTCCATGCTCCTCTCTTCCCTTCTGCTTCTGCAAAGCCTGCATTTGTCGATAACAGACCTGGTGCAGCTGGACGAGCTGCTGGAACACGCGGCCTACCACCAACAAGAGTTTGGCGATTCCTTCCTCACCTTTTTAGACAAACACTACGGAAGTCAGAAAGAAGATCACGAGCGAAACCATCAGGAAGAAAAGCACGACCATGAAAAATTGCCTTTTCAGCAATTGCCCAATCAGGTATTGAGCCAAACACACTTCTTTATAGGTCAGCGCTTTTTCTGGAATACCCCTCAGCAGCGGAAAGAATCCCAATCGCATCAGTATCACTATTTACTTCAGACTTCAGGGGTTTTCTCCCCGGGCGTTTTCCAGCCGCCCCGGCACGCCTAACCTGCTTCCTTTTTTACTCACAAATCTGTCTAAGGGTGCCCCTGCACCTGCACAACGCATGTTTTTTCATCTGAGCAGCTATGCTTTCATCTATTATACAATTTAGTCTTCGCAACAAATTTGCCGTAGTGTTGCTGACCCTGGTCATCGTCGCGAGCGGACTCTTCTCCCTTTGGAACATTCCCATCGGGGCCGTTCCGGACATTACGAATAACCAGGTACAGGTCATTACAACTTCCCGAAACCTGTCTACCCCAGATATGGAACGGTTTATCACCTACCCCGTGGAACTCGAAATGGCGAACCTGCCCGGAGTCCGGGAAATCCGATCTGTATCGAAATTCGGCCTGTCCGTGGTAACCATAGTCTTTGAGGATGATATGGGAACCTATTTGCCCCGTCAGTTAATTGCCGAAAAAATTCAGGCAGCATCCGAGAAAATTCCCGAAGGTTTTGGAATGCCGCAAATGGGGCCCATCAGTACCGGATTGGGGGAAATATACCAGTACACTTTAGACGTGGAGCCCGAATTCAAAGACCGATACGACGCCATGGACCTGCGCACCATTCAGGACTGGATTGTAAAACGGCAACTTTCCGGAATTCCGGGAGTGGTTGAAGTAAATACCTGGGGGGGCTATTTGAAACAATACGAAATAGCGATCAATACAGAGAAGCTCCGGGCGATGGATATCACTACCGGAGAACTGATCGAAGCCCTGGAAAAAGGGAACAGTGTAGCCGGAGGAGGGTACATTGAAAAGGTCAATCAGGCGTTTTTTATTCGGGGCGAAGGCCTGATCGGGAGTCTGGAAGATATTGAAAATACAGTAGTCAAAACCGTAGAGGGCATCCCGGTTTTTGTGCGTGATGTAGGTGAAGTAGGGTATGGAAGTGCCACCCGTTTTGGGGCGATCACCGCAAACGGAGAAGGTGAAAAAGTACTGGGCCAGGTGATGATGCTCAAAGGGGCGGATTCCAAAGAAGTTATAAGTGCCGTAAATCAGCGCGTAGCGGAAATCTCAAAGTCGCTGCCGGAAGGCGTTTACATCAATGACTTTTTGGATCGAAGTGATTTAATCCAGCGAACCACCCATACGATTACAGAAAACCTGATCCTGGGCTGTCTGATTGTGATTTTTGTCGTGGTGCTGTTACTGGGGAATTTCCGTTCCGGAATGGTCGTCGCTTCTGTCATTCCTTTAAGCCTTCTTTTTGCCCTTACCCTGATGTATTTGAGCGGGGTGGATGCCAATCTGATGAGTCTTGGCGCCATTGACTTTGGTATTATTATAGACGGCGCGGTCATTATCGTGGAGTTTATCGCCTTCCAGATCAATGCCAAGCGTTCGGAACTCCTGAAACTCGAGGCTGGAGAAAAACAAAAACTGAAAGATGAAATCACCCTCAAGGGGGCCTCGAAACTTATGAATTCAGCAGTATTCGGGCAATTGATCATTCTTATTGTATTTATCCCTATCCTTTCCCTGAGTGGCGTAGAGGGAAAAATGTTTCGCCCCATGGCCCTCACCTTCAGTTTTGCCCTGATCGGGGCGATGATTCTGTGTTTTACCTATGTGCCGGTCATGTCTTCATGGTTGATTAAACCTGCCAAAAACCCGGAAAAAAACATTTCTCTCCGACTGATCCGGCGTTTGAACACCCTATACGTCCCCACCATTCGTTGGGCTATGGCCCATAAAACGGTTGTTTTAGGAATTGCGGGAGGACTCCTCCTGATGGCCGGATTTCTCTTCGCCCGCATGGGTGGAGAATTTATCCCTACCCTCGACGAAGGCGATTTCGTCATTCAACCGGTACTGAAAACCGGGACTTCCCTGAGTAAAACCATTGAAACGACCACTCAGATCGAAAAAATTCTGATCGCCGAGTTTCCGGAAGTGGAGCAGGTAGTGACCCGAATAGGGGCAGCTGAAGTGCCCACGGATCCGATGAGTATGGAGGAAAGCGATGTCATTATTACCCTCAAACCAAAGGCTGAGTGGGTTTCGGCCTCTTCCAAAGACGAATTGGCAGGTAAATTCAAGACGGCATTGGGCGTCATCCCGGGGATGGAAGTAGAATTCACCCAACCCATCGAAATGCGTTTTAATGAACTGATTACCGGAGTCCGGGCGGATATCGCCGTCAAAGTATTTGGAGAAGAGCTCAATGTACTGGCGCGACTCGGAGAACAGATCAGAGGGATTGCCGCCCAGGTTCCGGGCGCTGCCGACGTCACGGTGGAAAAAGTAGAAGGCCTGCCACAAATGCGGGTGGTGTATAATCGAGCTAAAATTTCCCGTTACGGCCTTCATATTTCAGAGGTGAACGAATTGATTTCCATGGCCTTTGGCGGGCAGACAGTTGGAAATGTCTTCGAAGGCGAAAAACGTTTTGATATGGTAGTCCGCCTCGGCAAGGCGCATCGCCAGGATCTCGGGAATCTTAAAAATCTTTTTATCGACCTGCCCAACGGAGGTAAAATACCCTTAGACGAGATTGCTGAAGTCAGTTATGATAAAGGGGCTGCCAAGATTTCAAGAGACGATACGCGAAGGCGGATTGTGGTGGGTATCAATGTTCGGGACAGGGACCTTCAATCCGTGGTCAACGAATTGCAGTCCCTGGTGGAATCCAAGGTTCAATTTCCACCCGGATATACAATTACCTACGGGGGGCAGTTTGAAAACCTGCAGTCTGCAAAGTCCCGCCTTTTAATAGCCGTACCCATATCCCTTATGCTCATTTTTATACTGCTCTACATCGCCTTTAAATCCGTACGGGATACCCTTATTATTTTTTCGGCCATCCCCCTGGCCGCTGTAGGTGGCGTGCTATTGTTATGGATTCGGGATATGCCCTTTAGTATCTCCGCCGGGGTTGGGTTTATAGCCCTATTCGGAATCGCAGTACTGAATGGGATCGTGCTGATCGAGCACTTAAAAGAACTTAAAATAAACGCTTTTGAGACTATGGAAGCACTCATCATACAGGGGGCACAAGACCGGATGCGGGCGGTTCTCCTGACCGCCTCGGCTGCTGCCCTTGGGTTTTTACCCATGGCTGTGTCTACAAGTGCCGGAGCCGAAGTTCAGCGCCCTCTGGCCACAGTGGTCATCGGTGGACTCATCACCTCAACACTCTTGACTTTAGTGGTTCTTCCGGTGCTTTACGCCTTGTTCAGCAAGGTAAAGAAACCCGCTTCCCGCCCCGGGGCATCACCAGGGGTTATCGGTGCCATCCTTGTTCTTTTTATGCTTTCCGTACCCGTCCGGGGGCAGGAAAACCCCATGAACCTGGATGAACTGCTCGAAGTCGCCAGGCAAAACAACCCGGCTTTGCAGGCCGCTGAAAAAAAATTGGAAGCAGCAGATGCCCGAAGAGGGACTGCTTTTGATTTTGGTAAAACCGAGCTCTTTTACAATCGAGACGAGGCGAACAGGGTGGAGGATCTTTCCCTCAATGTCCTTGGGATTAAACAGGAGTTTGAGTTTCCCACGGTTTATGGTGCCCGCCGGCAAGTGCAGAACTATCTGGCGGAAGGCGAAAAAGACACCTATCAAATCCGAAAAAAGCAGCTGTTTTACGAAGTGAGCAATACGTACAACCAGTACCTGATTGCCTTGAAAACGGCACATATATACTACCGGCTGGACAGTCTGTACCAGGCCTTTGAAAAAGCTGCCAACCGCAGGTTTGAACTGGGGGCGACAAATTACCTGGAGAAAATAACAGCTACCTCCAAATCCAGGGAAATTCAAATTCAACTGGGAGAAGCCCGAACCCGGTCAGGCACCCTGGAAGACCTCCTTCAAAATTTGGTGCGGGCCGAGCAACCCATACAGCCCGCCACCCCCGAACCCGTGCGAATGATGCTGGAATTTCCAGTAGTCGACTCCCTGCCTGAACTGACACGATATGAGAATCAGCAACAAGCTCTGGAGAAACAGTTCCGGCTGGAACAACAGCAATTGCTTCCCGGGTTTTCACTCCAATATCTTCAGGGCGATAACGGAAGGACTCAGGACTGGTTCAGGGGGTATACCATAGGACTTAAAATCCCCCTTTTATTCCCCGGGCAATCATCCCGTATCCGCACTGCGCGTCTGGAAGCAGAAGCTTTTGGTGATGAACAACGCGAATACGAATTGCGCCTGGAGACGAAACTCAACCGGTTGAAAGAGGAACACGCACAACAGGAAAAAGCGCTGAGATATTACGAAGAAGAAGGGCTCCAACTTTCAGAAGCCATTCTGCGCACTGCAGAAAGCAGCTATAGAAATGGTGAAATCGACTTTTTTCAGTACATCCTGAGTCTGGAAAACGGTTATGAGATAAGCCTGAAATATCTTAAGCAACTGGAGCAGTATAATACTATTGTCCTCCAGATTAATTATCTAACCTATTAAAGCTACATCATGAGATCCGATACCCTCATAATTACAATGCTCCTCCTGGCCCTGGCCCTTTCCTGTAAAGAACAGGCCACCGATGTCGGTACTGAGCAACAGATAACAGAAGATGTGGGAATTGTTACCCTCAGCCGGGAGCAGTTTGAAGCCAATGACATGGCCGTAAGTGCGCCTGCGGAGATGCGATTCCCCGAAGTGATCCGTGTCAGTGGCATGATTGATGTTCCTCCTGAAAATCGGGTGGTCATTAGCGCGGTCTACGGTGGTTTCGTAAAAAAAACGCCCCTCCTGGTTGGGGATAAAGTTCGGAAAGGTCAGGTGGTAGCAGTGTTGGAAAATCCGGAGTTTCTGACGGTACAACAAGAGTATATGGAAGTACGGGAAGCCCTGCCCTATCTGAAATCTGAATTTGAACGTCAGCAAACCTTGTTCGAGGAGCAAATCAGTTCTGAAAAGAGCTTTCTTCAGGCACAGAGCGCCTACAGAAGTACTTCTGCACGAAAAAGCGGACTGGAAAAACAGCTGACACTCCTGGGAATCCGCCCCGATGAACTGGAACCCGATGCGTTGCGATCTGAAATTGCGCTTTATGCCCCCATCAGCGGGAAGGTCACCCAGGTGAATATCAGTACGGGCAGCTATGTCTCCCGGGCTTCCGAAATGCTGGAGATCATCAATCCGGACCATTTGCATCTCGAGCTCAGTGTTTTTGAGCAGGATATCGGGAAAGTTCGCGAAGGGCAGCCCATTAGATTCCGAATTCCGGAAGTATCCGATACAGAGTACGAGGGCGCGGTCTATCTGGTCGGGAGCAGTATCGAGGCAAACCGCACGGTCAAGGTCCATGGACATCTCAACGAGGAGCATACAACTACATTTCTAGTAGGAATGTTCGTACAGGCAGATATCCTGGTTGGGGCCAATGAGAATTCGGAAGTAGCATCTCCTATGTTTCTGGCGCTGCCGGAAGAAGCGATCGTTTCTCAGGAAGAAGGCCATTTTATCTTCGTACAGGAAGGAAGCTCTGAGGCTGGGGTGCGATTTCGCAAGGTGAAGGTAACACCGGGACCTACGGCTCTGGGAATGACCGCCCTTACCGAGGCGGGAAATCTGAGCAATAGTGATTTGGTGCTCGTTAAAGGCGCTTTTCTTATTTCGGATATGGAACCCTAATACCTGTCTATAAGAATTGGCGGTATGGTTGCGGGGTCTGCAGATACTGTTTTAAATAATTCCTACATTCGTGAAAAACTCCCGTAAATGACCGGTCGATTGAAAAACCCCATTATTCAGGTAGTCCTTCTGGGACTCTTTATTTGTACCGGGTTGCTGCTCATTTTCGGATTGAAAAGCCCTTCAGAATCAGACAAGATTATCGTGATTGATGAGACGGATATGGCCCAACTTATTGCCGGATGGCAGCGCACCTGGAACCGCCTCCCGACACGAGAGGAACTTAAAGGTCTTATGGAGAATCACGTTAAAGACGAGGTACTCTATCAGGAAGCGCTTAATCAGGGGCTGGATCGCAACAGTGCCGTGGTCAAGCGGGCGCTGATCACTCAAATGGAATTGCTGGCAGAAGGGCAGGGGGAACAACCGGAAATCACTGAAGAAGCACTTGAAGCCTACTATAATCTTCGTAAAGATCAGTTTATCAGCCCGGTCATCATCAGTTTTAAACAGGTATATTTTAAGGACGATCAGGACCCTGAAGGACTGAGCTCCCTAAAGGATGACTGGAACCTGAAGGGTTTGGATTTTGCGACTGCCCTGGCCATGGGTACGACCACCATGCTCTCTCATGAGATGAAGGAGATGCCTGCAGATCTGATCGACAGAGAATTTGGTGAAAATTTCGCATCCAAACTTCAGGCACTGACCCCCGGTCAATGGAACGGCCCCGTGCCGTCTGTCTTTGGATGGCATTTGATCTATATTGATTCCCTGACTCCGTCCCGCCCCTTACCCCTGGAAGCGGTCAGAAATGAAATTCTGCTGCAACTGCAATACGAGGACAAAGACGCTGCGAAGGAACAGTTTTACACGGAACTCCTGCAGCAATACGAGATCACCTATCAGGGCCTTGCAAAAGAACTGGTTAATGAATAACTGCCTCATGCATTGGCTCCGTAGGGGACTCTTAATCCTTCTTTTATGTATGGGGCCCAACCTGCAAGCCGACATTGTCTATCCGGCCAGGCTCCAGCTTACCGAAACCTCCCCGGGGGTGTATGAGGTGTTCTTTGTTTTACCTGTCATTCAGGGGAAAATCCTCAGGGCCCAGGCTGTGTTCCCCAACTTCTGCAACCCAAACTCCGAGCCCGTCACAGAAGTGGATAGCTACCAGAAAAAAATGCGGTGGCAGATTACATGCGGTGAAAACGCATTAGTCGGGCAGCAAATTGGAATTGAAGGTCTTCTCGGCAGTCAGGTAGACATCATCCTCGAGGTCAATACCCTGGACGGACGCACCTATAAGAGTACCCTGAGTTCGGCCCGGGCTTATTATACTATTCCCGAGGCCCCGGGGCTTGGAGATTATTTTCAAATCGGCACCTTCCCCGGCGGACGGTTTGTTCTATTGCAATGGGGGCTGGCTCTTTTGGTTCTACTGTATTTTCTGATTTGGAGAAACCCTAATTTCGGCCGGTTGCTCATCACTTTGAGCGCTGGCCTGGCCCTTGGGTATTTTCTGGCTGAAAAAGAATGGCTCCTGGTCCCTTCCTGGGCAGCGGCAACCCTTTCTCTGGGTGTTGCGGCTGTCATTTCCGCGGGGTCCTTTATTAAAGAACATAACTCAAGCCAAAACACAGCATTGGTTCTTATTGGAATCTGCGGAGTACTGGCAGGCGCAGGGTTTATGGAAGAAGGAACCCCAGGCGGATATACCTCAACAGAATCGGGCATTCTCCTTGGATTCTCTTGTCTTGGTTTTCTGCTTGGCGCCTGGATCCTCATCGGTATTGGGCGCCAAATCTCCCGGGTACTGGATCTGTCTCCGGAGCGTTTCAGGCGCGTTCTTACCGTCCTGTTGTCCGGACTGGTTTTCGGGGCATTCCTTTGGCAAATGAGTCTGTTCTGGACCGTGCCGTCCATGCTGCCCGCCCTTCCGGTACTGGTCATAAGCTATGTCCTTATTCTTGTTCTTTGGGACCTTTATTCGGATATAGAATTCACCCATTGGGGGGTTTGGGTCGGATTTATTTTCGGATTTGGACTCGGGTTTTTAGGCTATGACATCCCTTATTCCTGGGCCCTTATACTCTCCATGCAAAGCGCGTTGTTACTTTTTATCGTATTCAGGAAAAATCTCTCCAGTCTTTGGGTATCTGCCCTCCTGTTGCTGAGTAGTTTGACACTCGGGAATTATCTGCAAACCGTTACTTCGGATCGTTTATCCTATCCTTTGGCGCGTTCGGTATATTTTGTACTCCTGCTGATTGTTGCAGCCCTGCTATTTCGTTTGGTTTTGAGAAGTTCCGGGG
>CAKZOC010000160.1 GCA_937136025.1 uncultured Bacteroidota bacterium | reverse complement strand
GTTCATTTGCTGACCGATGACGGTCATGTGCGCATTACCAATACCGTCAATGAATGGCGGGACCGCATGCGTCAGCGGGCGGGTCGGGAAAAAGACCCAGCCAAGGCACAGCAGATTTTAGATGCGGCCGATATTCTGGATAAGCATCCCATTGAAACCCAAATTCAGGTGGCTGAATTAGAAACATTAGTACGTGGGGTTGCTTCAAACTTCGGCGAAGGTGATGTTCCTATTCGTTACATCAACGATCCTAACGGAAGTTTTGCCGGGAAGTTTGATCCAGACACAGGAACTATTGTCCTGAACCCGGCAACCTTTCGGGGGAAGGGGGCGTGGACGGTGGCGCACGAGGTATTTCATGCGCTGGAGCATATTGACAACGCCGATATGCAAGCCCAGGTGGGTGAGTTAAATTCGCTGTTGTTCGGTTCCCCGGACGGTAGCGGCAGACATATTGGCGGCGCGTATAGTTTAAACCAGCAAACTGGATTTGCGAATCAGTACCTTAAACGGTTTTGGGAAAAATATGATGCCAAATCCAAACAACTCAAGGCAGCGAAGGAAGGCACTCCGGAGCATGCCCAACTGAAAAAGGAGTTGGAAACCATTGCTCAGGAAACAAATCGCAATTTGCATTCGATGGGAGTCGCACCAGGCACCCGTGTCTTGACGCCCAAAGAGTTTGTCAATAATCCGGAATTCCAGAACTACACCTTTGGCGAGGTGCGGGCGGAAATGTTCGCCTCATGGTTCACGGGGCAGCTTCCGGGGAAAATTGAGGGAGCGCACCCAATTGTTCAGCGCATGGTGGACCGGGTTGTTTTAACCAAAGGGGTTGAGAGCCTGGGCAAATTGCGTTGGTTCCTGGAGAGTGGAATGGGGATTAAGTTTGAAGACGGCAACCCGAGTCCTCTCTTTGTTGAGTATAAGGATGGAAAGATTAAGGGATTAACCTCCAGCCCCCAGGTCAATGCCATGTTGCGCCGTTTCGTAATGATGAAAAAAGGGTTGCGGGAAGGGGCGGAACTATTGACGAAGGTGGACAGTCTGGAGTTTGCGATTCCGTACAAGGAAATGGGCAAGAACCAATCCTTGATGGAAATGTTCAAGGATGATCCTGCACTGGTGCGTGATGAAAAGGGGAATCCAGTTTTTGACACAGATGGATTCCCCACATTATTGACCGACACTCAGGTGCGCCAATTGCAGCGAGAACAAGGCAAGGCCATCAAGGATGCACTACGGGACATTCCGGATGAGGGGGGTGTGATTTTACAGGAAGCTGGAGACCAATCTCGTTACGGGGGCGGCGCTGAGGGTTGGACGGCCAATCGGTTTAATGATGCGCAGTTGGAGGCATTGATGGGGCTGCCGGATAACATCATGCCACAACGCATGAAAGATAACCTGAAGGTCATCAATGAAGCGATCAAGCGAGGGGAAACTCTGACATTTCTTTACAAAGAAGTGGGGACTGGCCGGAGGAAATCAGGTGCATCCAGAAAAACCGCTGCGTGGCGACAGGATTCAATCATCGGTGTTGAGATTACCAAGGATGGCAACATTAACTTCCGAACCTTGAACCTGAACCGGGTGGAAACCAAGGCCAACCGATGGACCAGCCCGAACAATCGCAAGACCTACTTGGACTTATGGGGCGGGGATAAGCCAGAAGCAGTCCACGGGTTCCGCTCATCCTTGGCCCTTTATTTGGACAACCACCGGAACGGGAGAAAAGGGAGCGCAGGGCTCCATCCGGTTCCCCAGGTGGCGGAGCAAATGAAGGAACGGTTGAATGAGTTATTCGATGTTCGCGGTTCCCGAGAGTTGCGATCCTATTCAGCCAGCAAGCCGCCATCGAAAAATGCAAGAGGAATTGAGTCTGGCCGCAGATTAGATGGAATTTTGAAGGTTTTGCCCGGGGACGGACAATGGAAGCTCAACTACCAAAAACTCCGCCACAACCTCATGCCCGCCGGAGCAGACAAGGGTGGCGCTAAGTTTATGCCAGCGGGGAAAAGTGACAGCCACGCACTTAATATTATTAAGGGAATTGAATCCCCTGAAGGCTTACCCAAGAACCCTACAATTCTAAATCTAGCAAAATACTTTCAGGACAGATTTGAGGATCCAATTAATTTCAAAAAAGCATCTCCAGAGCAAAATGCCCGGTTCGAGGATTTGGTCGGAAAAGAAGTAAGGCACGCGATGGAAATCCACCCGGAAGCAAAGGGTTGGTATGATGAGAACCTTGGGTTGGCAATGTCAGTTTTAAGGGAGCTTGATCCTGATATTGCAAAAAAAGAAAATGACTTCTTCTTTAAGGCGTTCTTGGCGGTAACATCTGACGGCAACAAGGTTGACCCACAATTTAAACAAGCCTGGAACACTTACGAACACTGGAAAAAAACCGGGGAAATATCTGGCGAGTTTGTATCTGGTGACCGCGTAAAAAATATCCGAAACAATCTTAAAAGGATCAACAAGGTAAACACTGAGCTAGGCTCACCAGAGAAAGCGGCTGAATGGTTGACAAGAAAAGGAACGGTTAAGGAACTCAGAGAATCCGCTGTAAAAGATTTAGGTTTTACCGCAAAGCAAGCTGAGTCACTGGGGTCTGGTGAAAATGTTGACGCCATAATTCCGTTTGCCTCTATTTTTGGGCCTAAACTCGGATCGTTCTTTAACAATCTTTATGGCGACTACAGCACGGTTACCATGGACAGGTGGTTCATGAGGACTGTCGGAAGAAACACAGGCACGCAAGTTAAAGAACCTTCAAAGCAAGTGGTTAGAGATGCCAAGAACAGGCTAAGACTATCAGTCGATGCTTTAACTGCTGCTGAAAGAAAACAGATCGGCATAACAAAATCATCAGTTGCCGGAGGTAAATACATAGATGCCGCAAAGAAAATGGCAGTGTATTTTACCGTAAAAAAGAATCGGGATAATGCTTCAACTCAAGCCGATGAAGCGAGGAAAGCGGCAAACGCAATAGTCAAGATGCAGAAGCCGCTTGTTGAAGCCCCAGAAGGGGGTGGACATCGTAAGTGGATTAGAGATAGAATTGGTGCCGTCCAAGAAAGCCTGAAGGCAGACGGTATTGATTTAGAGAACGCAGACCTTCAGGCGCTACTTTGGTACAATGAAAAGGAACTATATGAATCAGCCGGAGTCCGAGGACCAAAAGGGGCAAACGACTACGCCTCCGCAGCAGAATCTCTCTATGCCTCAATACGAGGCAGACCGTCAAAAAGCTTTGCAGGAGGCTCAGGACGAGTGGGAGGAATCGGACGAGGCAAAGGCACTTCGGGACTGGACGGACAGTCCGTAGCCTTCATGCCCGCCGGTAAAGGCGGCGACATCTTCTATAGCAACACCAGCAAGGCGCTGGAATCTCCCAAGGTGCGGAACTCGGCAACGGG
>CAKZOC010000159.1 GCA_937136025.1 uncultured Bacteroidota bacterium | reverse complement strand
TTCACCAATTATTTTGAAATTGTTCCATCTCACAAACTGGAAACCATGCTTTGGGCCGAGGCAGATCGGATGAAGGGGCTCAGTATTACCCAGGAGAGTCTTGAAAATCAACAAGGTGTCGTTAAAAACGAAGTGAAGGTTAATGTGCTGAACCAGCCCTATGGCGGATTTCCCTGGCTGGATATGCCACAATATGCGAATGAGAATTGGTATAATGCCCATAATTTTTATGGAGACCTGGAAGACCTGGATGCAGCCAACCTGGAGGATGTGAGCAGTTTCTTCAAAACCTTTTACGCTCCGAACAACGCCGCAATTTCGGTAGTTGGTGACATCAATATCGCTGAGACCAAGGCCTGGATTGAGACCTATTTCGGAAGCATCCCAGCCGCTACTCTACCCATGGTGCCTGATATTTCCGAAGCGCGTCAGGAAAAAGAGAAATATTTTATGAAAAATGATTCCCTGGCCAACAAACCCGCACTCGCGCTCGCCTACCATATGCCAGAAAGGAATACTCCTGAGTATTACGCTATGGGCTTGTTGGATCAAATTCTGATACAGGGAGACAATAGCCTGTTGGTACAGAAACTTGAAAATGAAATGGGTTTTGCTTCTGATGTTTCCGGGGGGATCAATTATCTCGGAAACATGTTCAATTACAAGGGCCCGATGCTTTGGATGTACGACTTCACCTTTGACAACCCTGAGAGCAAAGAAGCCATTATGGAATCCATCGACACCGTGATGAACGGACTGCGGGATCAGGTAGATCAGCAAATGCTCGATCAGGCCATTGTTAAGATCCGATCTCAGCTCTACGACGAAATCGGCGGGACTTTTGGTTTGGGAAGGGCAGACCTACTTTGCAGTTTTGCGCTTTTTGACGATAACCCGAACCGCATCAATACCCTGGAAGATGAATTTAAAAAAGTAGATGTAGAGACTGTAAAAAGGACTATTGACAATTACCTCAGGACTAGCAACCGCACGGTTCTGGAAGTAAATCCACTATTAGCCGCTAACGAAAAAACCCCATAAAATGAAGATCGTACAATATATCATTGCCCTGGCACTCCTGCTGCCCCTCTCGGCCCTTAAAGCTCAGGAAAAGGAACTGCCGCCAAAAGGAGGAGCCCCTAAAAACTTTGCACTTCCTGAAAAAGAGGTCATTTCCTATGACAATGGTCTTACGCTGGTTCTGATACCTTATGGCTCCATTCCAAAAGCCAGTATCCGCTTCAACCTGAAGACCGGGAATATTAATGAGAAGGAGAATCAGGTTTGGTTGGCAGATTTGATGGCTGACCTTCTGGAAGAAGGAAGCACTACCCGGACATCCCGGCAAATTGCAGATGAAATGGCTGCTATGGGAGGAAATCTGAATATCGGGATAGGAACTCATACGGGATCCCTGTCCGCTTCAGTGCTCTATGAATTCGCTCCGGATGCCATTCGGCTCATGGCAGATGTACTCCGGAACCCCAAATGGCCTGCAGAGGAACTGGATCGACTCAAAAGCGATATGAAGCGGAACCTGGCGGTACAGTTATCCCGTCCCGGAAGCCAGGCGTATAAAGAATTTTATGCCGCTATTTATCCAGACCATGCCTATGGACGGGTTTTTCCAACGGAAGCGCAAATCGACTCCTATACCGTGGCGGATATTTCTGATTTTTACAATGACAATCTCGGGGCCCGGCGCACCACGATCTACGTCGCCGGCAATTTTGATCCAGAGGCCGTAAAGTCGGCAGTTGAACAAACAATGGGAGATTGGCGGGAAGGAAAAGAGGCCGAATATCCCATTGCGACACCTGCTACTTCAGCCACGGTTAAAATCATTGACCGACCCGGAGCTCCTCAATCCACCATATATTACGGATTACCTGTACCAGATCCCTCAAACCCGGATTATACGGCTTTGGATGTAACCAATTCAATACTCGGAGGCTCTTTTGCTTCGCGCATTACCAGTAATATCCGGGAGGACAAAGGCTACACCTATTCGCCCTATTCCTCACTGACCTCCAATTACAAGACGGGAATTTGGTTTGAGGCAGCGGATGTGACTACAGAACATACCGGGGCTTCTATAGCGGAAATTAAGAAAGAGATTGAAATTTTGCAGAACGAACCCCCAACCCAAGAAGAACTCGATGGAATTATCAATTACGAATCGGGTATTTTTGTTTTACAAAACTCCTCTCCCAACGGGATTATCGGACAACTAATTTTTCTGGACACCCACGATCTGGATGAATCCTTTTTAAGAGACAAGGTGGCAAATATGCATGGGATCACTCCTGAGCGGGTAATGGAAATGACGAGGCAGTATATTCGGCCTGAAAAGATGACCCTTATTGTGGTCGGAGATAAAGAGCAAATTGAAAGTCAGATCGATCAAACTCTGGAAAAACCACTTAAACAGTAAAAAAACATAAATACAAGAGGAAAAAGCCCGGGACTTTCCCGGGCTTTTTTATTCTCTAATGAGCTTTTTGTATTTCAGACGTTTGGGAACGGCATCCCCGCCCAGTCGTTTTTTCCGGTTTTCTTCATAGTCGGAAAAAGATCCCTCGAAGAAATAGACCTGGGAATCGCCCTCGAATGCCAGGATATGGGTACAGATCCGATCCAAAAACCAGCGATCGTGAGAGATAATCACCGCACAACCCGCAAAATTATCCAATCCTTCCTCCAGGGCCCTCAGGGTATTGACGTCCAAATCGTTGGTAGGTTCGTCTAACAAAAGGACGTTTCCTTCTTCCTTCAGGGTCATGGCCAGATGTAAACGGTTGCGCTCGCCTCCGGAGAGCATATTTACTTTTTTGTTCTGTTCACTGCCTGAAAAATTAAAGCGACTTAAATAGGCTCTGGAATTGATTTGATTTCCACCCATGGCGATGAGTTCCTGCCCGCCGCTAAAATTCTGCCATATGGTCTGGTCCGGATCGATATTGGAATGCGCCTGATCCACGTAGGCAATCTTCACAGTGTCTCCTATGGTAAAAGTTCCCTTGTCCGGGGATTCCTCTCCCATAATCATCCGAAAAATAGTCGTTTTACCGGCTCCGTTGGGGCCTATGATCCCGACGATTCCCGCCTGGGGTAATCTGAAGTTCAGATCCTCGTACAACAATTTGTCCCCATAGGCTTTGCTCACACCTTGAGCCTCAATGACGTTCGTACCTAACCGGGGTCCATTTGGGATATATATCTCGAGTTTTTCGTCCAGTTTTTTCTGATCCTGACTCAGTAATTTATCATAGTTGTTTAAACGTGCCTTTTGTTTGGCATGCCTCCCCTTTGGGCTCTGCCGGATCCATTCCAATTCCCGCTCCAGGGTTTTCTGTCGTTTGCTGGCCTGTTTCTCCTCCTGAGCCAGGCGTTTTGACTTTTGTTCCAGCCAACTCGAATAATTTCCTTTCCAGGGAATCCCTTCTCCCCTATCGAGTTCCAGAATCCAACCTGCCACATTATCCAGAAAATAGCGATCGTGGGTCACCGCAATAACGGTTCCTTTATACTGAGCCAGATGATGTTCCAGCCATTGTACGGATTCTGCGTCCAGGTGGTTGGTAGGCTCATCGAGCAAGAGTACATCGGGTTCCTGCAGCAGCAATCGGCACAGGGCCACTCTGCGGCGCTCTCCTCCTGAGAGTACGGAGATCTTCTTATCGGATTCCGGAGTTCTCAGGGCATCCATGGCCAGGTCGAGCTTAGAATCCAGTTCCCAGGCCCCTGAGGCATCGATCTGATCCTGCAGCTTCGCCTGTTTCTCCATGAGCTGCTCCATTTTATCCGGATTTTCATATACTTCCGGCAGTCCAAACTGCTCATTGATCTCATTGTACTGGTCTAAAATAGCGACGGTCTCGGCCACCCCCTCTTTGACCACTTCGATGACTGTTTTATCCGGGTCCAGTTGGGGCTCCTGTTCCAACATCCCTACTTTAAATCCCGGAGCGAAGACTACATCCCCCCTGTAATTGGTGTCCGTACCTCCTATGATTCGCAAAAGAGTCGATTTCCCGGATCCATTAAGACCGAGAATACCAATCTTGGCCCCGTAAAAAAAGCTGAGGTAGATGTCCTTCAGGACGGGTGTATTCGAATTTTTATAGGTTTTAGTCACTCCGGACATGGAGAAAATAACCTTTTTATCATCAGCCATAAACGCTATATATCAAATGGATTATACTTGTGTAGCCGCCTATAAACGCCCTTTTAAGGCATTAAATACCCAGGCAACCGCAAAAAAACCAATACCGACAGAGGCGAAACCCCAGCCGGCGACATCATCATATCGGAAAGCTCCGAGGCAAATGAGTCCCACACCTACAAAAATCATAATAAAAGTAGCCCAGGCCAGTACCGTATTTTTATTCATCCCCATGGTATCAATTGATTTGGTAAGAAAACAAATATCGTAAAATTTAAGGCAATTCTCCCTTTCCTGTTTAAGGGTATTTAACCGGCGGGAAAATGGATGTCCGCCAAGGCCCGAATCCGATCCAAAAGGGAATGAAGTGCAAGACTATCGTCCCAGGACCACAAGGCACTTTCCCGGTCTCCGGCCCGGAGGCAACGATGTACCTCCTCGATCTCATAAATATATCCTGATCCTTTCAGTGGGCTGACTACCATTTGTACTTCTTCCCCCTTTTGCCATTGAAAACCCTCCGTGTGATGCCACCTGGGGTTCAAAAGGGCACTGCCCGACTCGCAGGAGATCTCTGCTTTCATTTCACTATGAGAGGAAAAGCCACTGTACAATACAGCCATAGCTTCTTCATAATCAAAGATCATGGCGATTTGCTTCTCCGCACCGGTCGTATGAAAGTGAGCGGAGACCTTAATCTCTTTCGGCACACCCAGAAAAAGGTAGGCTAGAAAAACAGGATAGATCCCGATATCCAGCAAGGATCCCCCGGCCAGGGCAGGATTCAGCAAACGCCCCTGGGGATCCCGGTCCAGGGCCGGGAAAGAGAAATCTGCCCTGAGATAGGAAATCGCCCCGAGTTCTCCCCTTTTAACAAGACCATATACCTCTTGGATACTGGGATTGAAACGACTCCAGAGCCCCTCCATGAGGAACAATCCTTTTTCCGCCGCGCGTGCAGTCATCTGCCGGACTTCTGAGGCGTTTATACCAAGGGGCTTTTCACAGAGTACGTTTTTACCCCCCTCGAGCGCTGCGAGGGTCTGGGCATGATGAAAACTATGGGGCGTTGCGATATACACCACATCAACCTCGGGGTCCTCAAAAAGTGCCTCATACCTGCCATATGCCTTTTTTGCCCCGTATTCCTCAGCAAAACGCAGGGCCTTGTCGGAATCGCGGGAAGCTACAGCCACCAGGCTTGCCTCTGATGACAAGGCCAGATCCCCCGCAAATTTGCCAGCGATATTTCCCAGGCCTACAATTCCCCATCCAATCTTTTTATTCATAGACGGTCCGTTTGAAGTTTAAAGGTACTCATAAATCCTCCGTATATTTAGGGCGTAAAGCAGTTTGCACAAACCGGAAAACGCATGGACCTTACCTTCAATAAAAATGAAGACCAGAATAAACTCGCCCTTTCAGATCTGAAAAAACGGTATGCCCAGATCCGTAAAGGTGGTGGTGAAAAACGCATTCAGAAGCTACATAGTGAAGGTAAAATGACGGCGAGAGAACGCATAGAATATCTGCTCGATGCGCCGGAAACCGCTTTGGAGATCGGAGCTTTTGCCGGCTTCGGGATGTATGAAGAATACGGGGGTTGTCCCTCGGGAGGTGTTGTTGTTAAAATAGGGCACGTCAGCGGCCGGCTCTGCGTAGTCGTGGCCAACGACGCCACGGTAAAGGCCGGGGCATGGTTTCCGATTACAGGGAAGAAAAACCTAAGGGCCCAGGAGATCGCCATGGAGAATCATCTCCCCATTATCTACCTGGTAGACAGCGCCGGCGTTTTCCTGCCCATGCAGGACGAAATTTTCCCGGATAAAGAGCATTTTGGCCGTATTTTTCGCAATAATGCTCAAATGAGCAGTCGCGGAATTCCACAGATTGCCGCGGTTATGGGTAGCTGTGTCGCAGGAGGGGCTTACCTTCCTATTATGAGCGATGAAGCGCTCATAGTGGACAAGACGGGCAGTATCTTTCTGGCGGGAAGCTATTTGGTTAAAGCGGCTATTGGAGAAAGTGTCGATAACGAAACCCTTGGCGGGGCCACCACGCATTGTGAAATCAGTGGGGTGACAGACTATAAAGCCAAAGATGATAAAGACGCCCTGGAGCGGATCAAAAACCTTATTGACAAAATGGGAGCATTTCCCAGGGCCGGCTATAACCGCGTGAAACCTGCTAAACCTGCCAAGGATCCCAAAGAAATCTACGGCCTGTTACCGGGTTCCCGGTCTGAGCCATATGACATGGTTGAAATTATTGAGCGGTTGGTAGACGAAGGTTCTTTTGAGCAGTATAAGGAAGGGTATGGAAAAACGCTCTTAACAGGGTATGCGCGCATCGATGGATGGGCAGTGGGAATCGTAGCCAACCAGAGACGGGTGGTTAAAACCAAAAAAGGAGAGATGCAATTCGGGGGGGTCATCTACTCGGATTCTGCGGATAAGGCTACACGGTTTATCGCAAACTGCAATCAAAAAAAGATTCCGTTGGTTTTCCTGCAAGACGTTACCGGCTTTATGGTGGGGAGTCAAAGTGAGCACGGAGGTATTATCAAAGATGGTGCAAAGATGGTCAATGCAGTCGCCAACTCCGTGGTTCCCAAGTTTACCGTGGTCATCGGAAACAGTTACGGCGCCGGAAACTACGCCATGTGCGGGAAAGCCTACGATCCCCGTTTGATGATCGCCTGGCCCAGTGCGAACCTGGCGGTTATGAGCGGAAATTCGGCGGCTAAGGTCCTGCTGCAGATTGAAAAAGCCAGGTTGGAGAAGTTAGGAGAATCCATTGACAAGGACAAGGAAGCCGCCCTGTACGAAAAGATAAAACAGAAATACGACACCCAAATTTCACCGTATTACGCGGCGGCGCGTTTGTGGACAGATGCCATTATCGATCCCCTTCAGACCCGGCGATGGATTTCCACGGGAATAGAAGCTGCAGATCATGCGCCTATTGATAAGGCTTTTAATATGGGCGTTTTACAGGTTTAGTAATCTTCGGTTTTCATACATCTCACCGGGCGTGAATTTTGAGATTGGAGTTATAAAATCAGGTGTTCAGAGAGGTGTTGATTAGGGGGAAAGGATTACCTCTTTCGCTTTAACTGAAAATTAAAATTACGGGGTTCCTCCACCTCCACGACTATTTCCAACATACCCGGATAGGAAACAGAGAGGATATCCCCCTTAGAAATCCGGATAGTGTACCTACCCCATTTATCGGTTTTTACACTTTCATTTCGCGTGTAATTCCTTATAGATGCCTCTGTGAGGGGGTTTCCCGCATGGAAAACATAACCGGAAATTTCAGCTTCGTTCTTTTCCCGTTTTCGGATGATCCTAGTCTTGGGCAGTCTGCGCGGATTATCCGTATACAAAGTACTCTGAACGCTGAATCCCATGACGGATTCCTCGAGGCGTTCCCATCTGGACTGACTGGCATACCTCCTGAAAGATTCGCCTCCCGGAGAAGGGCCAGCCGGAAGGCTTAACCCCACCCGATTCGTTCCGTATACCCCCAACAATTCGAGGCTCATGCTGAA